>JADBWH010000030.1 GCA_020404105.1 Pseudanabaena sp. M53BS1SP1A06MG
GGGAGCATCTCACTTTGGCGCTAAGCATAAATACTTATAACAAAAACTCGGCGTTTCAGGCTTAGACAATAAAGAAAATATCGCAAATTTCATTTATTTGTCGTATATTCACGATATCAAAAACGCCTAAAATCGTTACTTTGGGTGCTAAGCATAATTACTCAGCGCCAAATTGAGATGCTCCCCATCCCTGTTTAACCTAATCTAAGATTTTTCAAACACTCTCTAAAGCCACTTAAATTTAATTTCTGGATCTGGATTTATTTTCTTAAATAGAATTAATCCTACAATCTATTTTGAGATTAAATACTTATCGAAGTGACACAACCAGTGCATCTAGTTTTCTAATTCTTTCAACCATAATCTTCATAACATTAATTGAAAAGTTAGGAGTTTGTTGCACTAGAAATTCAAAACGTTTTTGATCCACAGGAACCAGCTTACATTCAGTTTTGGCAATAGCCGTTGCACTTCTTGGACTTGAGTCAATTAATGCCATTTCACCAATAATACCACCATCACTGGTGATATCTAGGAATTTACCATCTATCAAAATTTCGACTTCTCCTTCAATAACCACATACATATAATCAGCAATACCACCCTTCTCAAAGATCACCTCACCTGCGGGAATAATAATGAAGTCTTTAGCATTATTAAACAAATTGATTGTAGTCAAAGTCAATCTCTACTTTGTATAAAAATCAATTAAAATATAGCATTTATTGTAATTTTAATTTGACTACTTTATTTCATCTACTACCAAACTTAGCCTATAAAATATCAAGTCATTTACGTTAATATATGTCAGTCTTTTTTGGGTTAAGTTTAAGTTAATTTTAGATTAAAAATTAGTAATAACTGTGTAATTAAAACCGCGATCGCTGCACCAATCGTCGTATTAATTCCATTGACTAGTTCATTCGTGAGCCAATCATATTTTTCTTGCAAAGTTGCGCCGATCAGACTTTCGATATTTGTGGCAATAAGAGCCGCGATCGCGCACCACAGCAAATCCCAAGGACTCGCTAATAAACTCACCGCCCAGCTGATCGCTGCAATCAAAAGTGAACCAATTATCCCTGCGATTGTGCCTTCGAGGCTGACAGCACCCTCAGTCCCTGCGGGTACTGGTTTAAATGTGGTAATCAGAAATGTGCTTTTGCCATATGCCTTGCCAATCTCGCTAGCAGTTGTGTCGGCTAGCTTGGTACTCAGGCTAGCAACATAGGCGATTAGCCATAGAGGACTTGGCTCGATCGCATAACCAATTGCACAAACTGCACCTGTTGCCGCCGAACCCCATAAGTTTTCAGGACCTCTTGCCCCATCGCGTTTTTCGGCAATACCTTTAGCCTCTTTGATTTCCTTACCGATGCGGGTTACGCCAGATCCAATGATCAGATAGCTTAAAATAACGATATAACCTTGCCATCCTAAACAGCCCCAGATCACAATTCCCAAAATCCACGCATGGTAAATTCCTGCTGTAGTTAAAACCTTGCGAGGTAAGATTAGGGCGATCGCACCCAGAAAAGTATTTAGGGCGATCGCGATCAACCAACCCTGTGAAATGGGGAAAATATTTATCATGGTAGTCAATCTTAGAAAAATAAGTAAGTAATAATTGACCCTATATAGGGCTTTTCAGCAAAGTATAGATTCTCTGTGCGCCTTTGGCGTGGAAGTAGACTCAACATTATATTCAAAATACTATGGAGTTAAAATAATGACAGAAGCATTTGAAAATTTTTTAGGAAATTTTCGGTGGATGGGGTGGAACTTATCTTTAGCAATCATTCCCTGTTTACTTAGCTTGATCTTATTTACGAAGCGATCGCCAAAGCACTTATCTCAAAATCCTATGTGGTGGTTAGGGCTAGTAACTTTTATCCTCTTTCTGCCTAATGCCCCTTACATAATTACCGATATTATTCATTTTGTGGATGATGTGCGTACACCTGAAATTTCCCATAATGGTGTTATTTTTCTGATCATCCCTCAATATATAGTTTTCATCCTATTAGGCTTCCAATGTTATGTAATCTCTTTGATCAAACTTGTGCATTACCTAGGCTGGCTGAAGCTGATTAGAAATATTCCTTTCATAGAAATCAGCATGAACTTTATCTGTGCCGTTGGTGTGTATTGGGGAAGATTCAATCGCTTAAATAGTTGGCAAGTACTGACACAACCAAGGAGAGTTTTGGAAACAGCCATTAGCAATCTCGAAAATCCTAACTTCTTCTTTGGAACGATCTTATTTTTTGTGATCTTTACAAGTCTCTACTACATTTTTAAATGGATTAATTTGGCGATCGCCTTCTACTGGCACAATCGCTCCAATCAAGTTTCTGTATAAAAAAGGGGACGCAAAGCGTCCCTTTTTAATGCTAACTCTTCGTAAAAATCAGTAAGTTAAACACATCATTAACAGATAACTGCCAATCCTTCAGTATCCCCAACATTGGTAAAATATCATTACCTTGATAACTATCAAACCCGTTAGTACTAAATGTCAAAATTTTTCTCTCATTCGGTGCAATGAGCCAACCTAATTTTGAACCATGCTTTAAAGCAAATCTAATTTTGTCAATTACTAAAACTGTTGACTGATCATGTGAAAGAATCTCAATCACCCAATCAGGCGCAACTTCGATTCTGTCTAATGGTTCGTCATACTCATCAAGAGGAATATTTTGCCACTCAAACACTGATATATCTGGCACAATTGAGCGTCCACCAAGGGTACAGCGTAATTCACAAAATGCTGAGACCAAGCAATTAGGCTCACCACGTTCATTAATTAGTGATGCAAACTTGGTCTGTAATCTGCTGTGTTTACCCTGTGGCATTATTTTCTGATAGATTTGACCATCAATAAATTCATGTGCGGGTTTAGTCTCTGGCATTGCCAAAAATTCTGTAAGAGAAAGCTTTTGGGGATTTGATAATGCGATCGCCATGGTTTATCTCTCCACATCATGGGAAAAATCTACATCAAAATATCAACTTTGCTGCATATTTTTCCCTTTTATTTAATCAAGGATTCTCCGAAAGTGCGAATTGTCGGTAATGTATCCGTAAACCATCCCAACCCTAAACCTGCACCAACAATCAGAGCAAGTACAAAGAAATTCCAACCGCGATTATTCATAAATGCACGGAGTTCAGTTCGCGCCACATACATCAGCATAGCCCAAACCACGCTAATGCCAAGGGATAATAAAAATTGCTCTTTTTTGATAAATACAAAAATTACCGCCGCGATCGCCCAAGCTATTGAAAATAGCCACTCTGCACCAAAGGCGATCGCCCCAGTAGGAATCCAGATCCGCCAATCAGCCCTATGAATTGATAGTAACCACCCATAGGCAATATACCCAAAAAATACAAGCGCTAGCGACAGGATTGGCAGTTTTAATAAAGTACGCATATCTCATATCTCTATAGTAAGAAATTTCGCATTTTTTTAGATGGTAGTGTTGCAAAGTAATTTTTTTAGTAATTGTGTTGCGGGCGCGAAGCGCTCGCAACACAATTACATTGAATGATTGTCTTTTAGATAAATGCTTTAGTTAAAAAGGTACTACCCCCAACCCTTGGCGCAATATGACGGGATTTAGATCATCAGTTAAATCGAGGATGGTAGAGACTTCATAGCTATGATCAGAGCCATCATCAACAATGAAATCTACTAATTTAGAAAAGCGATCGAATAACTCTATCTTTGGCAATTCACACACATTACGTTGCTTAGCATTTTTAGGCTGATGACTAAAATCATCTGCATCAATATCATCTTCCGCTAGATTTGCCGATGTGGAAATAATCGGATTGCCTAATGCTTCAATAATAGTTTGAGATACGCTATGATCGGGTACGCGAATCCCAGTAGTTTTGCGTTTAGGATTTAATACCAACTTCGGCACAAGTTTTGTGGCTGGCAAAATGAAAGTATAGGGACCTGGAACAAGACTTTTCATGGTGCGATAGTTGGCATTAGAGACGATCGCATATTCTGAGATATTTGATAAAGAAGAACAGAGAAATGTCAGGGGCTTATCGTTCGACATTTGTTTGAGTTTGCGTACACGTTCCACGGCAGGCTTTGACATCAAGTCGCATCCGATCGCATAGACTGTATCCGTCGGATAGAGCATGATCGCGCCATCGCGTAAAGCATTCACGATCTGAGCGATCGTCCTTGCTTGGGGATTATCTGGATGCAGTCGATGGATGGTTGCCATAGTTGAGCCTTGGATAGTTCTCTAGAAAAACACGCTATGCTTTCTCTAGAGGTATTGTCTGTTAAGTAGAGGTTGTAGCACTTCAGGAATTAAGACGCTTCCGTCAGGTTGCTGATAGTTTTCCAGAATCGCGGACATGGTGCGTCCGACTGCCAATCCTGAGCCATTAAGCGTATGCAGAAATTCCGTTCCCTTTTTGCCCTTACTCTTAAAGCGAATATTGGCGCGACGGGCTTGGAAATCAAGGAAGTTCGAGCAACTAGAAATCTCGCGATAGGTATTTGCGGAAGGGAGCCATACTTCAAGGTCATAGCATTTGGCGGCACTAAAACCGATGTCACCTGTGCAGAGTTCCAGTACACGATAGGGAAGTTTTAAAGCTTGCAAAATTGATTCGGCATCACGCACCAGTTTTTCATGCTCTTCCGCCGATTTTTCAGGATGGACAAATTTAACCAATTCCACTTTGTTGAACTGGTGTAAACGAATCAGACCTCTAGTATCCCGTCCGTAACTTCCTGCTTCGCGACGGAAACAGGGCGTATAGGCACAATGATGAACAGGTAAATTTTCTTCATCAAGGATTTCATCGCGATACAGATTTGTCACTGGAACTTCCGCCGTTGGAATGAGCCAGAGTTCATCTTCTGCACATTTGAATAGGTCTTCCGCAAACTTGGGTAATTGCCCTGTGCCTGTCATGCTTGCGGTATTCACCAAAAGTGGCGGTGCAACTTCCACATAACCATTGGCGGTATGGATATTTAGCATGAACTGGATTAGGGCGCGTTCGAGGGCGGCTCCTGCACCAATGAGATTGACAAAACGAGTTTGAGCAATTTTAACGGCGCGTTCAAAGTTGAGAATGCCTAGCTTTTCACCAATTTCCCAATGGGGCAGAATATCGGTGCGTGTAGTTTTATATTCATCACCCCAACGTCGAATTTCCACATTTTCGGTTTCATTTGCACCGATAGGAGTAGTTTCGCTCGGCAAATTGGGCAAGGTCATCAAGATAGCATTGCTTTCTTCTCGCAATGCTCTTTCCTTAGGTTCTAGCTCTGCGAGTTGTTGTTTGATTTCTGGCGATCGCCCTTTGAGTGCTTCAATTTCGGCGGCGGGCGCACCAGCTTTCATTTTGATACCAACTTGCTTGCCGATGTCATTGCTTTCGGCTTGTAAATGCGATCGCTGAGTTTCTAATGCACGAACTTCCTGCTCTAGTTCGACCAATCTACTAATGTCGTAACCTTTGCCTCGACTGTTGAGGCGAGCTTGCACCTGTTCGGGCTGCGATCGCACGAGCTTAATGTCTAACACGGACTTTTATTTACCTAAACGCACTCAGAGGATCATACCCCAATTTGGTGTTTTTCCAGTTCTGTGATTACAGATGGCTCACCCCGCAAGACTTAGGAAATTATGTTGGAATCTAATAGAACCTTTCGCATGGAAGAAGTTTGTTGAGTGTGGCGGCATGATATGAGGATTCTTTTGGATGAATGTATTGATCGCCGATTCGCTAGAGAGATAATTGGCTATGAAGTAAAAACAGTTCCTCAAATGGGCTGGGCAGGAGTAAAGAATGGAAAGCTTTTAGCCCTTGCTGTAGAGGAATTTGATGTATTTGTGACGGTTGATCGCAATTTGTCTTTTCAGCAAAATATACCTCAATTTGATATTGCAGTAGTAGTTTTACAAGCACTATCAAATAGTTTGGCGGCGCTCAAACCTCTAGCCGCAAAGCTTTTAGTAGTTCTGGATTCTGCATGTAAAGGTCAAGTTACGATTGTTGCAGAATGCGATCGCTTGATTGTTTGCTGGTAGGTTTATGAGTGTGGTGATCGCATAGCGAGTATTGCTAAAATATCTGGTAAATTCAATATTTCAGTGTATCGGTTGGAGAATCTGTGTATGCTAACTAGGCAAAGGCTTGAAAATTATTGAATCTGTTGAAGGTGTTTCGATCTAATTGGATTCACTCATCATGCAACGGCAAATCCTGTATATTGTCGAACCTTGGGATGACGAAATCCAAGGACAATATCATTCTTAGACACACCTGCATCGATCAAGTCAGTTACTATTCCTTCTTCGGTGTCATCGTACTGAATCCAGATTTTGTCATTGACTAAACTCAGATGAATGGGGGTACTGTGAAGGTATTGATCGTCGTTCCAGCCAATGTCGAGAACTAGATATTGTCCGCGCTCATCATCAAATAAGACTTGAGATGTGTAAGCGTCAGGAATAGTAGAGCGGTATTCGGCGTGATTTTGGAGTACTTGTTTAATAATCTGACGATATTTTAATTGGGTATCCATTGGACAATTACCTCACGTTCATCATCAAAAACAATTAATTTGATAATCTGATTTGTAAGTAGCATCTGCCCTAATTGTATCGTAAATACGCTATTGAATGTTAAGCGGGAAACTGCAAGATAGAGTTCTCTGTCAATTTTTGTTTCGTTGAGAATTTGGCGATATAAAATGTACTGCCCTAAAGCTTGTTCTAAATCCTTAACATCAGACTGACCTACAAAGCTTTTTACTTCAACCACAATTTTTTGAAGATTCTTTTCTGCGCTGATGAGACGTTCTGCTCCTAAGTCAGCAGATAAACGCTTTTTCCCAATTTGCAGTGGAAATGGATCGTGGGTGACTGTCCAGCCATCTTTTTCTAGGGCTGTTTTGACAGTGTTGTGGTAAATGTCTCTGGCAGGCACAAATTCAAAGCGTGAAGTGATATTTGTCAGTTCAGTATACGCGATCGCTTGATTGTTTGCTGGTAGGTTTATGAGTGTGGCGATCGCATAGCGAGTATTGCTAAAATATCTGGTAAATTCAATATTTCAGTGTATCGCTTGGAGAATCTGTGTATGCTAACTAGACAAAGGCTTGAACTATTAGATGCGATCGAGCAAACTCCCGAAGAATACATTCCTGAGTTGTTAAATTTTGTACATTTTTTTCATCAACAGCGAATCACCAAATCTTCATCGGCAAGTGCTTGGGATGTTGCCATGAGTGAGATTAATAGTAGCAATCCAGAAAAGCAAAATCTTAGAAGACAAAGAATCAATCAATTATTTACAACATGGGCTGTGTTGGATAGTGAAGATGAGCAGAAAGAAGCTTTGAAAGTTATTGAATCTGTTGAAGGTGTTTCGATCTAATGAGTCAGATCATCTTTTTGGATTCTACACCTGTTGGATTGATTACGAATCCGAAAGCAATTCCTTTGGCTTTGCAATGTCAGCAATGGCTGGATAGTCTCTTAGCTAGAAATATTAATGTAGTTCTATCGGAAATCATTGATTATGAAGTTAGACGGGAGCTTTTACGGGCAAACAAGTTATCGAGCATTAGGAAACTAGATCTTTTAAAGTCTGAGCTTACATATTTACCAATTACGACTGAGGTAATGTTAAAGGCGGCGGAGTTATGGGCTAGGGCAAGAAATGCTGGCAAGCCGACAGCCGATAATAAGTCTTTGGATGGTGATGTGATTTTGGCGGCTCAGGCGGTTTTGGTTGCTGGCTATGGGCATGAGGTGATTATTGCTACAAGTAATGCTAAGCATTTGTCGCTGTTTGCGGATGCTAGGGAATGGCAAAGTATTTAGATTTGCCTTTTACTTGCTGATAGGTTTATGAGTGTGGCGATCGCTTAAATATAAGAATCAAAATCCTTGGGCTTATTTGACTGATTATATAAAATTTTATATAATCTTGACAAAGTTGAATATAAAGTTATGACAATTAAGTTTTACGAGAGTCCTTTTCATGCGATCGAGGAGCCTGAAGTCGCGAGTAAGTCGGTTTTGAAGGCTGATTTGACGATCATGATTCGAGACATAATTGAGAATAGAGGTTGGACACAAAAGGAAGCGGCTGAAAGGCTAGCGGTTACTCAGCCGCGTGTGTCGGACATTGTGAATGGAAAAATTGATAAATTTACTTTGGATATGCTTTTTTCAATGCTTGATAAGCTCGGATTTAGGACTGAGTTTACTTTTAGCAGTTTAGAAAGTGCTTCTATTAAAATCCAAACAAGGGATTTAGCTAAAGCCGCTTAGTTATTTTTGTCTTTTCATTTTTTCAATTTCAGCTTTTAGTTCCTTGTATCTCTTTTCGACAGTTTTCATGGCTTGTCGATCCACGCCGTTTGTTGTCTTCTCAAATGAGTGTAAGACGACAACGGTATCTAGGAATTTCGCTATGTAGACACATCTAAAAGCTGGGCTACCGTTGATTTTTAGTTCGATTACGCCAGAGCCAATTCCTTCAAGAGTTTGGATTGGTAAGAATGGCTTTTTGTCGTCTTGGACTGCTCTTAGGCTAGTTCCAAATTGTTGTTGAATCTCTTTTGGAAAGTCTTTGTATTCTCTTTCGGCAGCAGAGTTAGCAAAAGCGAACTGTTTCATAATCTGTAAATGTGTAGTAGTGGTAAGCATCGGTCACTTCGGGATAGAGGGTATCCTTAAATAATCGTATTTCAACAAAAAATAATTTTTATCTTAAAGATAGAGCAGAATAAGTGCCTAAAGGGATAGGATTACTCTGCCCTGACTTTGAACTAAGAGGCTTCCCTGAAGAAAAGCTGTTCCAAGTCAATAAATCCGTCAGCCGTATTTCTTAAAGCAATACTTGTCGTGCTATTCAGACCAGCAACTTCTACGCGCTTATCCTTCCTTTGTAACTGCTTAATTAGATGGCAAAAATCATCGTTGCCGCCCACAAGAATAGCTGTATCAAAAGAGTCTGCTTTCTTAAGCATATCTCGCATCATCCTATCCTGTATATCTTCAGAGCTATCATCAGTAAAGTCTTCAAAGATTTTTAGCTGACCTAATCGAGCATTGATTTGGTCAAACAAAGTGTCTGATAACTTACCAAAATGGTGTGGCTTTGCGCCTCTTTGCAGCCAATCCAATTCACGCAAACGATGGCAAAGTACATAACTAGTCTCATTTCCAGCCTTACTAACAGCAATAGCTAAGGGATGAGATGCATTATATGATTTAGTCGTCATTGGCAATCCCCACACAATCCCTTCTTTATAATTAAACCAGCGTGGAGATAACACTGAGCAGGGATGCCATCCTTGCATTTCTCTGCCAGATTGCGGGTCAAAATTTATCCAAATAATATCTTGGCGCTCTGGAACCCAACATTGATGAACATTAAATCTTTCGCGTCTCAAAGACCTTATTCGTAAATCCTTATACCAGCTTTCAACATAGACATGGGCATTTTGTGGATTTACGCCACATTTACCCACCAGAGATAGGTAAAAATCTAGATTTTGGAGAATATTCGAGTCATTCACAAATAAGGCAACGCTCTGTTTATGAATATTTACCGAATTTAACTCATGGACATGATACATAGAAACCTCTTCAAGGTAGTTAGATGATAATTTTGGCTCAATACAGGGAACAAATTTTGTCATGTGGCAATCCAAACTTTTATAAACTATAACATAGCATGTGCTTTTAATAAGCTAACACACATTTGTAAAATTATACTATTACAATAAAAACATCTTTAAGATGGTGTATGATTATCCTAGTATTGGTATGAAACCCAAAATGAAAATACTGTGTTGCCATTCACATGACTAAAATAGCCCCCCCATTTTATAAACTCGACCAATTGGTACGGATTACTCAAGGTATTCCTGTAAGCCGCCACAAGGATGAGTACGGAGAATTCTGTCGCGTAGTGAGTCCCAAGCATCTGGATGGACTGACCCTAGAAGATTCTATAGATGAAGTACAGCTAAATGTAGACTTAGCGAGGCACGAGTTAACAAACAATGATATTGTTGTTGTCCTTCGCTACAATATTGGTAAAGCTGCTCTGATAACGGAAAATTTCTCAGGATGTTTGGCAGATAACAACTTGGCAGTTCTAAGATGTGAAGGGTCACAGGGTGTGCGTCCTGAATATTTGGTTTCAGTCTTGAACTCTCAGTGGTTTTACCATACCCAGTTATCCGCTATTACAGGTTCATCCACAGTAATATCGATTTCTCTGACTCAACTACGCCAGTTAAAAATCCCTGTCCCCGATCTCATCACTCAATCTAAACTGGCAGATTTATTTTTCTCTTTAGATAAGCTAAAGAAGTCTTCGCTAAGTGCGTTAATGATTCGTCAAGAAATTACTGAGGAGAGCTTATTTCAGTTGTTTGGAGAAAATATATGATTATCGAAAAAAATGCACAAGATATAACGTGGAAACTATTTGATTTAGGTAGAGGTGTAAGCTTAACTAATCGAGAATGGTTAGATCAGGCTTTAAATCTACTATTTCTAAAATATATATGTGATTTATCTTTTACTCAATCCACTACTATTCCTAAGCGTTTAAAGAAATTGATTGGGAAGATTCAATGGGATGATTTTGTCAAAGCTAGTAATCTTGGTGAGGCTCTAGATAAAGCTGTAAATAAGATCATTGAAGTCAATCCAGATTTTAAGGTGATTTTAAATGAAACAGAGTTTTCTAGAATTCCAGAAAGAACGCTCAATCAAATGATTAGTATCTTAAGCGATCATCAAATAAAAAATAACGGCTTTGGTATATTTTCCAACTATGCTGCTATAGCAGAAAGCATGATTGATTTTGAGGCAAGCAACCAAAAATTTGGAGGTGAAAACTTCAGCCCTAAATGGATAACACAACTTATGGCAAGATTGGTTGACCCTCAAAAAGCCACGACCATTCACGATCCAGTCTGCGGAACAGGTGGATTGTTTGTCGAATGTGCAAAACTTTTATCACAGAATAATCAAGATTTTCATTTCTTTGGGCAAGAAAAAGACGATCACATATCCAAAATCTGTCAAATAAATCTGCTTTTACATGGAATCGATAACTTTAAAATTCAAACAGGTGACACACTAAGAGATCCTAAATTTAGTAAATCAGGCAACCTTGATCAATTTGATACTATAGTTGCTAACCCGCCATTGAATATAAGTGACTGGGGATATGAAGAATTTTATAGAATGGATAAATTTGATAGATTCAGGTATGGTATTCCACCAAAAAAGAATGGTGACTTTGCTTTTATTCAACATATAATTGCTACCATGAAGCCCAATTCTGGCAAAGCAGTTATTCTTGTCTCCCCTGGAGTTTTATTTAGGTCTGGAGGAGTAGAGCAAGATATTCGTGCTGGCATCATAGAATCTGACATTGTGGAAGCGGCTATAGTTTTACCAGCAAACCTTTTGTATAGCACGAATATCCCTTTAGCAATTCTCGTTCTTAATCGCGGTAAACGTGAATCAAGAGCAAATAAGGTCTTAATTATTGATGCAAGTAATGAATTCACAAAGTTTAATAGGGGAGTTAATTCTCTGGATAAAAAAAATATTGATAATATAGTTGAAATCTTCAACAATTTTGAGAAACTTGTTAAGAGCAAATCAGGCTTAGCTAAATTTGCCTCTTTGCAAGATATAGAAAGTATAAGAAAAAATGATTATCAACTTAATGCTAATCGCTATATTACTGCTCCTAGAATAAAAATCGATGTTGAGGCAAAGAGAGAAGAACTACACTATCTTGAAATTGAACGGTTGCAACTTGAAGATAAAATGGATCAAATTTTGGAAGACCTTGAGCTATTTAGATAGCTTTCACTTGAGTAAATAGGTATTAGCCTAAGATATTTGGGAAGAGTTGAAGAGAATGGGAGAAAATGCGATCGCTTTTATTATTTGAGAGACTTATCGATAGAACAAGGAGACATAATATGACACTCAAAGAACTACAACCACAACTACTAGCCCTAACCCCAGAAGAAAAATCTCAAGCAATCCAAATCCTAGTACAAAGCCTTAGCAACACATGGCAAGGCATCGAAAAAAATCCTAGAGTCATGGGCGGCGATGCTTGCATTCGTCAAACCCGCATACCCGTATGGCTCCTAGTCAGCCTTCAACGTCAAGGTGCAAGCGAAGCCTACATTCTCGAAGACTATCCCACCCTCTCCGCCACAGACCTAGCAAACGCATGGCGCTACGCCGAAACTCATATCGATGAGATAGAAGCAGCCATTCATAGGCAAGAGGCAGCTTAACATGGCACGTCTCTACGCCGATGAGCAATTCCCTAGAATTGTCGTCAAACTACTACGCGCACTAGGGCATGATATTCTGACAGTCCAAGAAGCAGGAAAAGCCAACCAAAGAATCCCCGATGAAGACGTACTAGCCTTTGCGATCGCAGATAACCGAGCTGTATTAACAATTAATCGAGGTGACTTCATTCGACTGCATAATTCACAACCTAGCCATACAGGTATTATCGTTTGTACAGAAGACCTCAATAGACAGAGACTAGCTAACCAAATTCATGAAGCCATCACCAATGGAGGCGATCTAAATAACACACTAATTCGTGTAAATCGTCCTAGTAAATAGAGCTTTCTTCAACATTGGCGGGATATTTGGGAAGAGTTGAAGAGAATGGGAAAAAGTGCGATCGCTTTTACTACCTGAGAGACTTGCCAAGTTAATATATTTTAGTGAACCTCAAAAAGGAGAAATCATGAATACCGATACCGCCTTATGGCAAGTTGTCATCAATATGCCAGACACACTCAAAACAGAACTTTTGCATTATGCAGAATATCTACTTAACAAATATCCAATAGCCAAAACCGTTGAGGAGCAACCTATAAAACAACAGCATGGCTATGGTAGTTGGGCTGGTCAAATTTTTATGTCAAGTGATTTTGATGAACCATTGGAAGAACTAGAGGAATATATGTAAAATGAAATATATCCTAGATACACACTTGATTTTATGGTACTTGAGCAAAGATCCTAACCTTAGTACCAAAGCAAAAGCAATCGTAGATGCACGGAATGGACTGCACTTTAGTATTATCAGTCCTTGGGAAATTTCCATTAAAATTAATATTGGTAAACTGCAAATCAATCGACCTATTGAAGCATTACCAATAGAACTTCAATATATGAATATCCAAATTCTACCAATTACAATTAGGGATATTGAGATATATTCCAGTCTTCCATTACCAAACACACCTATAAAACATCGAGATCCATTTGATCGCATATTAATTGCCCAAGCAATAAACTATTCCTTCAACTTAGTAAGCAAAGATACCGCTTTTGATTCTTATCCAGTTTCACGTATATGGGATTAATATTTTCTCATTAGCCTAAGATATTTAGGAAGAGCTAAGGGTGATGGAAAAATAGGCGATCGCTTTTACTACCTGCGAGACTTACAGATTTAAAAAACTACTCAATATATACTCATGCCTATGATTGAAGATATTCAGACCAAAATTGCCAACGAACAATATGAGTTTTCTAAACATGCCGTCGATCAATCCATTATTCGCCAAATTCGTTTGCACGAGATCGTAGAAGCGATCGCTAACGGTCAAATCATTGAAGAATATCCCAATGACAAATACGCTCCTAGCTGTCTCATTTGTGGCATAACTCAAACTGGTAGAACAATTCATATCCAAACCAGTTATCCTAGCCGCCCATTGGTTAAAATCATTACAGTCTATGAACCCGATCCGAATAAATGGAATAACGATTTCACAGTAAGGAGAAAAAACAATGAATAATGAAGAGCAACTTGTCGAAAAGTATGTAACCTACTCATTAGAACTAAATGGCAAATTCATCCTGATTGAGAACGTTCCTGCTCGCGTAAACGAAGAAACAGGAGAACAATTCTTTGCTCCATCAACTGTGATGTTGTTGCAAAAAATTATTTTGGATGGTCAAGAACCAAAGCGTGTAATTCAGACACCTGTTTATAGCTATGCCGCCTAATCCGATCTTTTCATCATTAGAGGGATATTTGGGAAGAGTTAAGGGTAATGGAGAAACATGCGATCGCTTCTACTACTTGCGTGATTTACAAATAGAAAAGGAGACATAACATGACACTAAGAGAACTACAACCACAACTACTAGCCCTAACCCCCGAAGAAAAATCTCAAGCAATCCAAATATTAGTACAAAGCCTCAGCAACACATGGCAAGGCATCGAAAAAAATCCTAGAGTCATGGGCGGCGATGCCTGCATTCGACAAACCCGCATACCCGTATGGCTACTAGTAAGCCTCCAACGTCAAGGCGCAAGCGAAGCCTACATCCTCGAAGACTATCCCACCCTATCCGCAACAGACCTAGTAAACGCATGGCGTTACGCCGAAACTCACATTGATGAGATAGAAGCAGCCATTCATAGACAAGAGGCAGCTTAATATGGCACGTCTTTATGCCGATGAGCAATTCCCTAGAATTGTCGTCAAACTACTACGCGCACTAGGGCATGATATTTTGACAGTCCAAGAAGCAGGAAAAGCCAACTAAAAAATTCCCGATGAAGACGTATTAGCCTTTGCGATCGCTAACAACCGTGCTGTATTAACAATTAATCGAGGCGACTTCATTCGATTGCATAATTCACAACCTATCCATGCAGGTATTATCGTTTGTACAGAAGACCTCAATAGACAAAGACTAGCTAACCAAATTCATGAAGCAATCACCAATGCAGGCGATCTAAATAACACACTAATTCGTGTAAATCGTCCTAGTAAATAGAGCTTTCTTCAACATTGGCGGGATATTTGGGAAGAGTTAAGAGTGATAGGAGAAAAAGGCGATCGCTCTTACTACTTGCGAGACTTACCCATTTAAACTGTCAACGTGTCGATTAGATAGGCGATCGAAGACTCTTACAATTTACATTTTTTGGAAAATGGTAAAATCACCTTAGCCTCTCAAAATCTGCTAACCAGAGTAAAAATATGCTATTGCAAGAACTTAAAAATCAGGCAAATAAATTACCTGTAAGCGATCGCCTAGAACTAGTACGCTCTATCATCGACTCTATTCAAGAAATTACCATCTCAAGCCCTAAACAAACCTAATCAATCAGACGTATGAAAGGCTTACTAAAAAACAGTCAACCAGCCCCAACTGACTCTCAAATAAACACAATGCTAGAACAACGTCGCATCGCGCTTTTGCTATGATCTGAGCATGACTGAGCCACTATTGCAAAACCCTGAAAAATTACAAGCACGTTTAAAGGAAATCCCTCTCGAAGCAGGGGTTTACTTTATGCGCGATCGCCATGATGGGGTGATCTATATTGGCAAATCCAAGGCGCTACGCAATCGCGTGCGATCGTACTTCCGCAGTAGTCAGGACTTGTCCCCACGCATTGCCATGATGGTGCAGTTGGTGCATGAGATTGAGTTTATTGTCACTGACTCCGAAGCAGAAGCCCTTGCCCTCGAAGCAAATTTAATTAAGCAATATCAGCCCTATTACAACGTTCTCTTAAAGGATGACAAAAAATATCCTTATGTTTGCATTACTTGGTCAGAGGACTATCCGCGCATTTTTATTACGCGCAAACGGAGAATGGGCAATACAAAGGATAAATACTATGGACCTTATGTAGATGTCTTTAATCTCAAACGGACTTTAGGAATCATTAAACGGGCTTTTCCATTGCGACAGAGACCTGTACCCATGTTTAAGGATCGTCCCTGCCTAAACTATGACATGGGCTTATGTCCGGGAGTCTGTCAGGAGAAGATTTCGCCAGAAGAATATCGCAAAACAATGTTACGGGTAGCGATGGTATTTCAGGGGCGCTCTAGTGAATTAGTGGAAGCTTTTACGGAAAAGATGGAAGCGGCGGCGGAAAATTTAGAATTTGAGAAGGCTGCCGATCTTCGCGATCGCATTCAAGTGCTGAAAAATCTTGGCTCCGATCAAAAGGTTTCCCTACCTGATGATACGATTTCTCGCGATGCGATCGCCTTAGCCTATGACGATCAACATACCTGTATTCAGCTATTCCAGATTAGGGCAGGACGTTTAGTCGGTAGATTAGCATTTGTCGCGGATAGTCAGAGCAATACGCCAGAGGCGATTTTGCAACGTACTCTCGAGTCCCATTATCAAAATTGCGATCCTGTAGAAATTCCCAATGAAATCCATACACAATTGGAACTGCCTGAAGTAGAAATTTTGCAAGCATGGCTCAGCGATCGCAAAGGTCGTAAAGTCGCGATCGCCACTCCCCAGAGACAACTTAAAGCCGAGTTAATCGAGATGGTGGAACGCAATGCCCAGTATGAATTAGCAAGGATTCAAAAACAAAGCGATCGTAATTTGCAAGGCTTAGAAGATTTAGCTGAACTCCTCAATCTTGATAGTTTGCCACACCGTATAGAAGGTTACGATATTTCCCATATCCAAGGCTCTGACGCAGTGGCAAGCCAAGTCGTTTTTATCGATGGAATTCCCGCTAAGCAACATTATCGCCATTACAAAATCCGTAACCCTGATATTAAATCAGGACATTCCGATGATTTCGCCAGCCTTGCGGAAGTCATCGCTAGAAGATTTAAAAACCACGCCAATTACCAATCCCCAATCCCCAATTCAGAACCTGATTGCCCCGATGTGGTGATGATCGATGGTGGCAAAGGACAATTATCATCGGTGATGAAAATAATTGATAAGTTAGGCTTACGCGATCGCCTAACTGTCATTAGCCTTGCCAAAAAGCGTGAGGAAATTTTCTTGCCTGAGCATTCAGAACCTTTAGTCAGTGGCGATCCAGAACGAGCAGGGGTGCAGTTACTGCGACGCTTACGCGATGAAGCCCACCGTTTTGCAATTACGTTTCATCGCCGAAAACGCAGTCAGAGGATGCAGCGATCGCATCTCGATCAAATTACAGGTTTAGGACATCATCGCCAAAAAGTCCTACTGGAGAAGTTCCATTCCGTTGAATATATTCGTCAAGCTACAGTTGAACAAATTGCTGAAACTGACGGCATCGGTAAAAAGCTAGCTCAACATATTTACAATCACTTTCATCTTGTTGATGATGCTTAGTTCATGCGATCGAGTGGACTAATTACTTCCTTACTATTCTGATTAAGTACATATGTAGGACTTACACATTGGGTAGATGTGATGCGGGCGAAGCCCGCACCACATCTACCTCAAGCCTAATAAATTCGTTCGGTTTGCGTAAGTCCTAATATGTATAAATCATGGTTGTTTTCACATCCTTATGCCCTAATAACTCCTGCACTGTACGAAATTTTGTAATTACAGCCTATTGAGGCTTTGAGTAGTACAGAAATATTTTTGAAAGTGTTGCTTCGCGCCACTTTCAAAAATATTTCTGGGGTTTAAGTAAGCGCAAAGCGCTGTAATGTGTAGCAAAGCTATGCCTCAAGGTATTACATCCCAATCGTTTTTCAATCTTGGCTAAGCTTACAGCCTTAGGACTTACGCAGTGTCGGAAAAGAGGTAAAAAGGAAGAAGAGTTAGGCAAAGCCAAATGGCAAAGAAATTTAGCATCCTAGACTATTGCCAGTATCTGCTGAGTAGCCAGATAAACTATACGATCACGAACTTAGTGGAACACATAGAGGGATACAGTCATGACCAAATCAACCGATATATGAGAGGACAAAAACTGACCCCAAGGATACTCTGGCAAAACGTAGAACCGAGCTTCGTTACGGATGAAGCCAAGTACATGTACATGCTTTTTGATGACACAGTGTTAGCTAAGCAGATTGAGATGGCACAAAGACAATACAGTGGTAACGAGCATAGAGTCGTCCAAGGAATCGGGATAGTCACCAGTATCTATGTCAATTTCAAACGGCATGAATTTTGGGTAGTAGACTATCGGATTTATGACCCCAAAGGCGATGGGAAAAGCAAACTAGACCATGTATCTGATATGTTGCAAGGATTAGTCTATAGCAAACAACTACCCTTTCAAACCATGTTGATGGATAGTTGGTATGCCACGCAAAGATTAATGGCAGAAATTGATAACCTCGACAAGCTCTATTACTGTCCACTCAAGTCGAATCGTTTAGTCGATCAGAGTGGTGGAGTAAAAAAATATATGCAGATTGACCAGCTAGCTTGGTCTGAGAAAGAATTATTGCAAGGAAAATTGATCAAAATCAATAAATTCCCCAAAGACAAAAAGGTGAAACTATTCTGGGTCACTGTTTCTCCTAGCAGGACAGAATATGTCGTGACTAACGACTTAACTCAAGACTACACCCCTGAAGTACATGCTATTTGCTCTATCAGGTGGAATATTGAGGAATTCCATCGTGAACTCAAACAATTGACGGGTATTCAGTCTTGCCAGTGCCGCAAGTCTAGAATT
Source organism: Pseudanabaena sp. M53BS1SP1A06MG (assembly GCA_020404105.1). Taxonomy (GTDB): domain Bacteria; phylum Cyanobacteriota; class Cyanobacteriia; order Pseudanabaenales; family Pseudanabaenaceae; genus Pseudanabaena; species Pseudanabaena mucicola_A. The sequence goes on from JADBWH010000030.1 coordinate 18,502, forward strand.
CAACGTAATCATATCGCATGTGCCATGCTCGTTTGGAATCAGCTTAAACGCTTAGCTTTTCAATTGGGTAACACTATTTAATAACTTAAATCTGGACTTTTATCTGATTATTTAAAATCCCAACTTAAAAATCCTTCTATTCCTATAGTTCTTGCGTAAGTCCTACTGGTGTTAAAGCTTCCCATCTTTCCTTTAAAATCCATGACGCATCAGGAGAGCGATCACTACCATTAGGAAGTTTAAAGCCCCCGAAGAGTCAAAGACTATACCTAACTTTGTGCGTCGATTCCAAAATACAAGATCATCATTTAAATCAGAGTTGCGAGCGCTTGTTTCACTACCTGCGGGAGCCATGACTGTGATATCTCCTTGAGCATTGCGCTCGAATCTGAGGTCACTATTTTTGCGACAAAGTTGAAAAAACTGTTCATCGGTAAGATCGATTACAGACTTTAGGCTGATCGTTAAATCGTTCATAGTTCTCAGTAAGGGTTTAAGCCTACATTCCAATTTTATCACAATCGCTGAGTCATGTTTTTGAAAGTCCACCGTAGACAGGCTTTCAAAAAACCGATTTTGGCGTTAACACTAAAATCGGTTACATAATAAGAATTGCTGATCGCGATATAATCATTTATAGATAGAAAAAATTTAGTAAAACTCATGGTAATAGCTCCATACGGTTCTTGGAAATCGCCAATTAGTTCTGATTTAATTGTTTCTAGCAGCATTCGCATCGGCGCGATCGCCATTGATGGTGGTTATGTCTATTGGAATGAGGGTCGACCAACCGAAGGGGGGCGCAATGTGATTATGCGCTACGACAGCGAAGGTAACTATCGTGAGATGACTCCTGCCACCTTAAATGTGCGATCACTAGTTCATGAATATGGCGGCGGTGAATATCTAGTAGATGATGGGAGAATCTATTTCTCAAACTTTTGCGATCGATGTATCTATCGCAAAGTTAGTGGTAGTTCTTGTAAACCTTTAACGACTGAAAGTGCCTATCGCTATGCAGATTTTGTCTGGAATCGGCTCTATGGCAAATTAATTTGTGTGCGTGAAGACCATAGTGCAGGGGAAGAACCTATTAATTCTCTAGTTGCTGTGAATACCAGCAATGGGGAAGATATTCAAGTCTTAGTCTCAGGTGCAGATTTCTACGCTTCGCCTAGTTTGAATCCGATGGGTGACAAGCTGGCATGGATTAGTTGGAATCATCCGAATATGCCTTGGGATGGAACAGAATTATGGGTTGCGGATTTAGTTGAAACGGATGTAGGTGTACTCACGATTCAGAATCCGCAATTAGTGGCGGGGGGTGAACGGGAATCCATCTTTCAGCCACGTTGGTCAGCCGATGGTAATCTCTACTTTGTCAGCGATCTTACAGGTTGGTGGAATCTCTATCGCGCCACAGATAATTTAACAATTCAAGCGCTTGCACCGATGGAAGCAGAATTTGGCTTGCCGCAATGGGTATTTGGAATGTCTACCTATGACTTTACTGGTGATGGCAAAATCCTCTGTTCCTATACGCATTATGGTAAATCTCATTTAGCACTTCTTGATCCTGAAAATCTGGAAGCAGGATTAAAAGAGATTAATTTGCCCTTTACTTCCATTTCAGGGGTTAAGTGTGAAGGTGATCACGCTGTCTTTCATGGAGGTTCAGCAACGGAACCGACCGCAATTATTTTGCTTGATATTACTCAAGGAACTTGGCAAAAAATTCGAGTTGCCTCAGACTTACAGCTTGATCCCGATTATATCTCGGCAGCTCAGCCTGTGGAATTTCCGACAGAGAATGGCAAAACTGCTCATGGTTTATTCTATCCACCCAAAAATAAAGACTTCCAATCGGAAACCTATGAGAAGCCACCGCTATTAGTCAAAAGTCATGGAGGCCCCACCGCATCCGCTTCAGGCAGTTTGAGCCTCGGTATTCAATATTGGACGAGTCGCGGTTTTGCGGTGCTAGATGTCAACTATGGAGGCAGCACAGGCTATGGTCGAGAATATCGCGATCGCCTCCAGGGTAATTGGGGAATCGTTGATGTGGATGATTGCGCCAATGGTGCAAAGTTTCTGGCGGAGAAAGGTTTAGTCGATGTTGATCGCTTAGCGATTTCAGGCGGTAGTGCAGGTGGCTACACTACCCTTTGTGCCTTAACATTCCGCAATGATTTCAAAGCAGGGGCAAGTCACTATGGCATTTGTGATTTGGAAGCCCTTGCCACTGATACCCATAAATTTGAATCGCGCTATCTCGATAGCCTCATTGGCAAATATCCTGAACAAAAGGATTTATATGTTCAGCGATCGCCCATTCATTTCACCGATAAGCTGTCCTGTGCGATCGCCTTTTTCCAAGGGCTAGAAGATAAAGTCGTGCCGCCCAATCAAGCAGAAATGATGGTGGAAGCTTTACGCAAAAAAGGTTTGCCCGTTGCCTATGTTCCCTTTGAAGGTGAGCAGCACGGTTTCCGAAAGGCTGAAAATATTAAACGGGCTCTCGATGGTGAGTTCTATTTCTATTCGCAGATCTTTGGATTTACCCCTGCCGATGCGATTGAAGCGATCACCATTGAAAATGCTAAATAGCAATTCCTGTTGATCTCTGCTATAGCGGTTTTCATTTTGCCGTAGGCAAAATGAAAACTCAAAACTCTTAATAGGACTGATATTTTGTTTTCAAATGAGTACACACTCATTTGAAAACCGCTATACGCAGGAGATTAGCAGGAATTGCCTGATTTATAACAAACCTGAGATTGTTGTTTGCACAGGATAGCCCAAATGCTTCCATGCGGCGGCAGTGGCGACGCGACCGCGTGGGGTGCGATTTATATAGCCAATTTGCAACAGATATGGCTCATATACTTCTTCAATCGTATGAGCATCCTCACCCGTCGCTGCTGCCAAGGTATCTAAACCTGCAGGACCGCCATTAAAGTTTTCGATTAATACCGTTAGCAACTTGCGATCAATCCAATCTAATCCTTTGGGATCGACATTAAACAATTCTAATGCAGATTCCGCGATCGCCCCTGTAATCGATTCGCCCTTTGCCTTGACTTCGGCATAGTCCCGTACTCGCTTTAGGAGCCGATTGGCAATCCGAGGCGTACCACGCGATCTCGCGGCGATCGCCACAGCCCCATCATCATCAATTGGTGTTGCCAAAATCTTGGCACTACGCGACACAATTTGTGTTAGTTCATCCTGCTCATAGAAACGGAAATGTTGTACAAAGCCAAAACGATCACGCAATGGTGAAGACAAAGCCCCGATGCGGGTAGTCGCACCGATCAGCGTAAATTTATTGATCTGTACACTGCGAATTCTTGCCCCTTGTCCTTTGCCAATCGTAATATCAAGGCGATAATCTTCCATTGCAGGATAAAGAATCTCTTCTGTCACGTTCGGTAAACGATGAATTTCATCAATGAATAGAATATCTCCCTGCTGTAGAGAAACCAACAAACCTGCGACATCACGGGGACGCTCAAGGGCAGGCGCAGAGGTGATTTTGCACTGCACACCCATTTCTTGAGCAATAATCAAAGCTAGTGAAGTTTTCCCTAATCCAGGAGGACCATAGAGCAACAAATGATCGAGTGCTGATGAGCGTGACTTTGCCGCTGCGATCGCAATATGCAGCAATTCCTTTAAATCTTTTTGCCCAATATAATCTTGCAGATTTTTAGGACGAATATTTATATCTGTACCAACTTGAGCCGTTGTCGCATCATCTTTCGCTAATTGATCGGCTAACTTCTCCTCTGGAGTAGCCTCTGCTTGCAACAAATCGAGAGCCTGTTGAATTTCGGGCGATGGAGTAGCTTTTTTAGAACTGCGACGAGTTGATTTTTTCGCAGGGACAGAATTTTGAGCAGTTTGATCGTCTGGCTGATTGCCATCAGGATTGGGACTTGATTTAGAGGAAATGATTGCCATACGCCTTAGGTTGCTCAAATTTATAGATATCTTCGATCAATTCTGTCCAACCTTCAACTAAAGAAGCCAAAATCTTTTCTCCCTTTTCTTTAGTTGCCACCCTTGCATCACCCAAAACCCCACTTCTAGTCAAATCTCGTGTCACCCATGCAAAGGGATTCGCCCCCTCCATACTCAGCATACTTTGCTCAGGCAATCCATAGGGGTATTCTGTTACTGCCTTGTCCATGTCCACTTGTTTAGGTAAAAGTGCCAACATCAAACTAGTTTCTGCATCTCCAGCATGAATTCCTAGCTCTAATTCCTTTGCATTTAATAAATCCTTTGCCACATTAGGCACGCGCCAAGTAAAGAGAGGAAAAATCATCAAATCTGAATATTTCTCATGCAGATCGCGAGCAACTATTTCCAAAATCTGCGGCTGTCCTCCGTGAGAATTCATCAAAGCTAATTTGCGAAAGCCTGCCCGATAAACACTTTCAGCAATATCTGTTAATACCGCCAGCATAGTCTGTGTACTCATTGTAATCGTTCCTGCAAATGTACTATGTTCATTGGATTTGCCGTAGTACAAAGGTGGTAGAGCATAGGCAGGAATAGCAGAATCTAACTTATCTAAAGCTCTTGCCAATACTTCAATACTAATCGCAGCATCAACAATCAGTGGTAAATGTGCTCCATGCTGTTCGATCGCACCCATCGGCTGAATAATGACCACATTCTCCTTATTGGTCATAGAGGCGATCGCAGGTGAAGTCAGGTAAGCGAAATAACGATGATCGGGAAAGTAACTCATAACCAACTACTAATTTTCAAGTTCGAGTATTTAATTGAGGCTTTGTTGTAAAAGAGCGTGTTTGAGAAGATATTAGGGATAAAAAAGATCAAAAAAGCTTCCAAAGGTATAGCCTGTCAATATACAAAAAACAAAGACAGCCTTATGGAAGCAACCAAGAAATCATACCCCACAGACTTAACCGATAACCAGTGGAAACTGATAAATGAC
>JADBWH010000031.1 GCA_020404105.1 Pseudanabaena sp. M53BS1SP1A06MG
CTTGATATTCTCCTTGCCCTAGAAGTCTTGAAATCGGCTGAAAAACAAATGGAAGTTAAGCAAGGTACGCTAGATTTGGACTAAATTACGATTTAGCGACCATCTCATAAACCAAGCATTTGTTTGACATCATTTAATGCGATCGCTGGTTGACTATGTTCCTCTTGCTTAGCGGCTCTCAAATCTTGTAAATCTTGAAAGTCTTCCAGCATCTCCTTAATAGCCAAAAACTGTTCATAGGGAATTACCGCAAACATCGGCTTACCGTCTTTCGTAATCAATTCTGGATTTAAGTTAAGCATAAGGGAGTTTATTGGTAGGCTTTGTACTTCAAGCAGACAGTGACTACATCGTAAACTAAGTATCTGTTTAACATCGTTTAAAGTGATAAAGTGATCGCCATTTTACTTTTAACAACTAGCGATCGCCTCTTCATGTAAAAGCTATAATCGTTAACAATCTAGCAAACAATAGCAGATCGACAACTTTATGAACGCAGTTTCTTATGTTGAGGCACAGAGCAACTTAGCAAAAATGATCGATCAAGTATGTGACAATCATGATCCAGTAGTCATAACACGCCACCAACAACCATCCGCAGTGCTTCTATCACTTGAAGATTATGAATCTCTGGCAGAAACTGCTTACCTTTTAAAAAGTCGTAATAATGCTAAACGAATTTTTGAGGCGATCGCTGAATTAGAATCTGGCGGTGGTACTGTGCGGGAGCTGATCGAGTGAAACTTATTTTTTCAGAGCGTGCTTGGGAAGATTATCTTTACTGGCAAAAAACAGACAAAAAAATATTGAATCGAATCAATAGTCTGATTAAAGATATTCAACGAGATCCATACAGTGGTATTGGCAAGCCAGAAGCTTTAAAACATGGATTGTCGGGATATTGGTCTAGGCGTATCGATGATGAGCATAGGATTCTTTACAAGGTTGAAGATAATGCACTTTTATTAGTTCAGATTCGTTATCACTATTAGAATAAAACATGAATTATGACGCGATCGCGATTGGTGCTGGGCTATCAGGCTGTAGTGCTGCCATTCAACTAGCAAAACTTGGTTATCGTGTATTACTGCTAGAGCAAAGCCATTATCCTGTACACAAACTCTGCGGAGAGTTTCTTTCCGTTGAAGTTGCCGCAGCATTTGAGAACTTAGGCATATTGGAACAGGTTCACAAAGTCGGCGCACATCCGATTCATCGTGCATACTTGACTACCTCTAGCGGCGCATCCTTTCGGAGTCCATTGCCTAGCACTGCTCTCGGTCTCAGTCGCTATCAACTAGACCTGATGCTATTTGAACGCGCCAAAGCTTTGAATGTTACTTGTATTGACAATACTAAGGTTACAGGTGTTACAGGAAATCTTGCAGAAGGATTTAAGGTTAGTACTACTAAAGGAGAATTCTCTGGACGCTTAGTATTGGGAGCATTTGGGAAAAGATCTTCCCTCGATCGCACGCTTAATCGTAAATTTATCGCCAAGCGATCGCCTTGGATTGCCTATAAAGGACATTTCACAGGGATTGATATTGGTGATGTGATCGAGTTGCATAGCTTCCCCAATGGTTATTGTGGGTTGTCACAAATTGAAACTGGGGAAATAAATGTCTGTTGGATTGCCCATGAACGAGTGATGAAAGGACCAACCCATCGAGATTTAGGTATTCCAGAATCTCTAGCGAAAAATCCTGTACTAGCCGATCGCTTTCTTCAGATGCAGCGAGTTTCGCCTTCTCTACAGGGCTTAAGCCAGATTAGCTTTGCGCGTAAGGAAAACTTTGATCATGATATTTGTATGATTGGTGATACGGCGGGCATGATTACGCCACTTTGTGGTGATGGTATGGCGATGGCTCTACGTTCAGCCGAAATAGCAGTTCCCTTGGTGAGTCAATTTCTCGAACAGCAAATTAACGCGATCGCCTTTAAGCAACAATATGCGATCGCATGGCAAAAGGAATTTCAAATGCGCTTGCAACTGGGGCGAATCATGCACAATTGCTTTGTGCAGCCCCCCCTTGCAAATATGGGAGTGAGTCTATGCCAGATGGTTCCCGCATTAGGTAATTGGATTATTGGCGCAACTCGTGGGAAACCGCAGCAATTACTCAAAACTAACTCTGCGAGTAATGCGCTCACCTAACGCAATACCGACACCTGCAAGGAGAAAGGCGATCACTGTTAGTAAAATCGCATTTGGGGTGGAGAGCATCTCTGAGGATTTAGGAACGAGATAGCCAAATAAGGCGATCGCGCCTGACAATCCGCCAAAGAATGTACCGACAGTTAAGCCGCCGAGAGAATTAGGAACCATCGTTAGTGCAAAGGCAACCATGCCATTATTTACAGCACTGAGGAATCCTAAGATCAGCAAAATAGCGATTAGTGAAGCGATCGCGCCATAGCCACCTGCTAGCAAACCTAATCCCGCCGCAATTCCTCCTAAACTTAAGATCATTAGACGTTTGTTATCGATAAATTTAGAGATTTGTCCAGTACCAACTGCCAATAGCGCTTGAGTAATTAATGCTGAACCCATTAAGACTTCAAAGGATAAGCCTGTAAGTCTCGTAATATCAGTTTTGAGACTGCGGGGTAACACATCCCCCATCAGCAAGCGCATTCCTAAACCGATCGCTCCTCCAACCAGCATCACGACCACTAAATTACTTAAGAAATCTCTAATCTTGAATGGTTCCGCATTTTCTAAAGCAGGATTGAGATTTTTGGGAATATAGATCATCGCGCTGCGTAAACCTGCAACACCTATGAGCAGCGTAAATGAGGCGATCGCAAAGGCTGCTGGGGCGCCGAGTCCCAAAATAAATTTAGTCGCTAGAGGACGAATCGACCCAACAAAGCCACCGACTAAGGTTAAAACACTACCTGCAAGCGGTAATTGAGTAGCTCCCGCAAAGCTTGCTAATAAACAAATAACGGGACTGCGAAAGGTTGCCATCACCAGCGCCCACAAAACCGCCAAGCTCGGCAAGATCAATCGGACAATTTCATTGGAACCACCAAAAACGACGAAGGCAGGAAGGGCAATAAATAAAGCTGTTGAGGCGATTACCCCTGCCACAATCAAGGGCATCCGTGAACTATACCAACGCTGCCAGCGATCGGATAGTCCCCCAAATAATGGCTCCACAATTACCGCGATCGCAGTTTCTATCACCAATAGCAACTCTGCAAATTGTTGAGCTTGGTTAGGAGGATAAGCAAAAACTTGCTCAATAAACTTAGGCAAGTACACCCTATAAACAATCCAAGTCAGAGAGATTGCGCCCTGCACTGAGGCGAGACTCCACACTTGCAGCCAACGTATTTGATTAGAAGCTTGATTAGATGGTGATGTAATCGACATAAAGGACTTCCCTCGCTTGGCATTTAGAAAGAGGCGCAGAGCACCTCTTTCTAGTGTTTATTATTTAGAAAGCATGGGGAGAAAGGCGCTTTGCACCTCTCTCGGATGTTTATTTTTGTAGAATACAACCCTGCATGGAAGTTGTACCATCGGGCAAGGTTGCACGACAAAGATTAGTTTGGCTGAGGTCAACGTTAGTAATATTTGCATTAGTAAGGTCAGCACGATAAAGATCTGCTCCCTTTAGATTTGCACCCGTTAGATCTGCACCATACAGGCTTGCATTACGCAAGGATGCATTGCTGAGATTGGCCCGATTGAGTTTGGCATAGACCAGTTCAATATCGATTAAATTGGCATTTTGCAAGTTGGCTTCTGTCAGATCAATATATTTCCAGCGACTATTCCGAGCATTTGCACCCGATAGATTGGCTTGAACCAAATCGCTATTAATCAAAAAGGTATTTCGCAGGTCAGAATTGCTGAGATCGGCGCTCCGAAAATCTGCATAATACATCGTGCTAAAAGCTAAAATTGCACCAGAAAGTGAGCTTTTTCGCAGATCAGCAACGTCAAGAAAAGATTCACGCAGATCAACCTCATTTGCTGTAATGCCACTCAGTTCACAGCGTTGGCAAGTATGATATTGCAATAAAGACTGGAGATGCTCGGCATTTTGCGCTTGTACGCTCGATGTCATACCAATGGTCATCACACTAGCAATCAGGGTGCTAGCGATCCCAATCACAGAATGATTAAAAGCTGTTGACTTCATAAAAAAGTACCTAATTTTAGCAATCATTTATTCATTGTTAACACAATGCTAGGCAGGACAACACAGCAAAATGTAATAATTATGTTTGTTGACCTTTTGTGATGGATCGTACTGAATGTTCGAGCAGTTTCTAGATACAAATGCCTTATCCTTTCGGGTTGAAGTCATTCCCATTTTAGGTGTGCTAATTCTGCTAGAGGCAATTCTGTCTGCTGATAATGCGATCGCTCTTGCCGCGATCGTGCGGAGTTTACCAGATCCACAGCAAGAAAAATGGGCACTACGCTATGGCTTGATTGGGGCTTTTGTGTTGCGTGTTGTTTTGATTTTTACAGCAACATGGGTGATTAAATACTGGCAATTTGAACTTGCAGGTTCCATATATCTACTATGGCTAGCGGGGAGATTCTTCTTAGAAAAAGCACAAGAAGGACATGATACTAAGCACCCAGTCCGCATGGCAGATAAGCTATGGCAAGTTGTGGCTCTTGTATCGCTTACGGATTTAGCTTTTTCCCTTGATAGTGTGACAGCAGCCGTTGCTGTAGCTGAGGAAACTTGGTTGGTATTAATTGGTGGGGTGGCAGGAATTATTGCCTTGCGCTTTTTAGCAGGACTCTTTATCAAGTGGTTGTCTGAATTTACGCATCTAGAATCAGCGGGTTATCTAATTGTTTTGCTTGTAGGATTGCGCCTATTTATTAAGGTGTTTTCTGATAGCCTAGTTCCTCCTGAATGGTTGATGCTCTCATTGATTGGCGCAGTTTTTCTCTGGGGATTCTCTAAACGTGAACCGTTAGATGATTTAGATGACATTGAAGCGATCTCTGATACAAAACAGTAAATAGAGGTGACGCATTGCATCACCTTTATTTTTGATCACAGTTTTTTGCTATAAAGACTCAGAGTAGCGATCGCACTTAACATTGTAGAGTTTGCCAATTAGCAAAGTTTGCCATTAAGCCACATCTTTTTTACAGTAACAATCAGCGTCTACATAGAGTAAACAAGGAAAAAATATCAAGATGTTTGAATATCCTGAAGACCTAAAATATACCAACTCCCACGAATACATTCGTCTCGAAAACAATGTCGCCACAGTAGGTATTACCGCTTTTGCGATCGATCAGTTAGGCGATATCGTATTTCTCGATCTTCCTGAAGTGGGAACAAAGGTAAAAAAAGGTCAAACCTTCGGCACAATTGAATCAGTCAAGGCTGTGGAAGATATCTATTCACCTGTGACAGGTACTGTGGTTGAGACAAATACTACATTAGTTGATGCGCCTGAGAATGTTACGATAGATCCCTATGGTGCATCATGGCTACTCAAAGTGGATATTGAGGATCAAAGCGAACTTGACGATACCCTTTCTGCCAACAGCTATCGTGAACAAGTAGAAGGAAAGTAAGGAGAAAAATACCAGCACTACTTTTTCTTATTGCTGAATTTTAATACTTGAGATCAGAATCATCGGAAACGGAATTTAAGAGAGACCGTACGCACAACATAATGTGTAATGACATGGTGCAGGCTTCACGCTCACCCCAACCAATCTCCCTGTTTTGAAGATGGGCTAAGAAATTTCTGAGTCCCTCCTTCTCCTCTCTGGGATAAGGGGATGAGAGAAATCTAAGTTGCACATTGCGTTAATAAAGTGCTTAGTATATTACTCTCTACTGGGAAACAAGAGCAAAACTATTGGCAAACTGTGCAAAAGCTTTGGCTGTTGAACTATTTGCATCACTTTTAGCAACAGGTTGATAGTAGCGAACGGTATAAAAGAATTTGTCGGCTTCAAGGGTTAAGGCTTGTACTTTCCAAGTGCTTGAGGCGATCATAGTAGTAAATTCCTTTTTTGAGCCAGACTTTGCTCCCTTAACTTTTGCCTCAAAGGGAATCGTGACTACATCCTTAGCATTTTCAGAACCATCAGCGATCACTTTAGCATTACTTGGCTGCCTTACCACAATCGCATATACCTGCTGGCTTTGTTGCAGCTTTTGAATGATTTGTTCTAGATTGCTTTCCTTAACTAGATTAACTTCTTTGCTAGGTGTAAAGATGACCGTACTCGCTCCCGATGACTCTAAACCAATATCGATCACTTTCCATTCGGCAGGATAGCGCAAGGTATAACCAGCACCATTGTATTTACCTGTAGTTGCAGGCTGGGCATCTTCAGAACGACAAATCTCGATTTTGCTTGCATCTTGATTAGTCTGGAGGATATAGCGAGTATCCTCTGCAACCAAGACAATTTCAAATCCCTCTTGAGTCGGAGCAACCGTTTGACACAAATCAGCAATATTTACAGATTGTGACTTAGCTGACTCCGCCATGATCGCTAAATTTGCCGACAGCTTAAGCTGCGATCGCAAATAGTTAATAGCCTTTTCTGACGCAGGATTAGCCGTTGGTGCAGAGGTGGGGCTAGGCGATGGGCTTTGCTGGCAACTAGTAACAATCAATGTGATCGCCACAATTGCGATATAAATTTGAAACTTTGGCATAACATAAAACTAGATCTAGCAACCATCATAATTCTTAGTCAAGAAACTAATCACCAAAGCTAACTGCTAACAACTAGAATCATCAAATGGATATCAAAACATTCGTATTTCCTGCGATCACCACCATCGGCGCATTACTCGTTTATTTTGGCTTAGGCATTGGCGTTGGTGTGGCTCGTGTTAAATACAAAATTTCACCACCACAAACCACAGGCAATGTAGACTTCGAGCGAGTTTATCGCGCCCACCAAAATACCCTTGAGCAAATTGTCATCTTTTTGCCATCCCTATGGCTATTCAGTATCTATGTCAATCCCAACTGGGGGGCAATTTTAGGTACTGTTTGGATAGTGGGGCGAATTCTTTATGCTTGGGGGTATTACGTTGAAGCCAGTAAACGCGCCCCCGGAACTGTGATCGCCTCTTTAGCTACCCTTGCCTTGCTCTTTAGCACACTCTTTAATCTGTTACGCGGATTGCTGTTTGCTAATTAGCAGCCCAGATAGTTGTTTTGCCCACATATAGCAATTCTCAATGGTTTGTGGAAGCCCCCCCGAAGAGGTGTGCTTCCACAATATAGGTGAAACAATAATTGAGCCTTGCCATACAGAGAAATCTAAGACTTAATGGCAAACCTCTTCAACTTGATGGATAGAAGTCTAGAGCATGAAAATGTCATAATTAACTGTGTATTAATACTCAGCAAAATTTGTAATACTGATTATGTCTAAACTTGTCGCGATCGCCGCGAGCTTATATTTTGTGACCCTTGCTTATTTTGGATTTACTCCTGCGGCTTCGGCAAATTCCCTTACCTACAACTTCAATTCTGCGATCGCAACACCTATGGCACTTTTTTCCTTTTCAGGCACACGCCCCACTAATATCGGTGTGACTAATGGCAAGCTTCTTGACTGCCCTAATTCCCCTAACTGTGTATCGAGCCAAAGCACCGATGCTGAACACAAAATTGCACCTTTGACCTACACAGGTGATCCTGCCAAAGCCTTGGCAGATCTCAAAGCCGTGATCGAAAGCTTGCCTCGCACCAAAATCATTACCGCCGAAGGTAATTATATTTATGCGGAGTTTACGAGCAAGCTAATGGGCTATGTTGATGATGTGGAGTTTTACTTAAATGCAGACAAGGGCATCATCGAGGTACGTTCTGCCTCCCGTCTTGGGCAATCGGATCTAGGTGTAAACCGCGATCGCATCGAAACCATTCGCGCCAAATTTGCCTAACTCCTTTGTGAAAGTAAACAGTGCAACAAGTGCACTGTTTATTTTTTGTTATCGAGCAAATAACTGATACACATCATTCAATCGATACCATTGAGATTTATGATTGTATTTAGTAAGAAATCTAGAGAAAGTTTATGGGAATGGCAGTTGGTTTGGTCGAGGTGTTGGGGCATCCACCCGCACTCTCCGTTGCTGACACAATGGTTAAAGCTGCGAAAGTCACTTTTGTGGGCTACGAAAAAGTTAGTGGCGCTCGGCTCACCATCATCATTCGCGGACCAGTGGGCGATGTCAAAAGAGCCGTTGAAGCAGGTGTAGAGGCGGCTAAAAAAATTGAAGTCTTAAGCTCTAAAGACAAAGCATTATTCCTTTCTGCAACCGTAATTCCTCGTCCCCACGAAAATCTCGAAGCAATTACGAAGACGATGCGTTTTAGCTCAGCAATTGAGCAGTTCCGTTAATCAAGAAAAAAATTAAAAGCCAAAAGGGAAAAACTAAGATCCTAAGAATGAAAATTTTGGTTTTGCATGGGCCAAACTTAAATATGTTGGGCTTACGGGAGCCAGAAGTATATGGCAGCACAACGTTAGCGCAAATTAATGATCGCCTAACTCAGGACGCGACAGAGTTAGGTGCAGAATTAACATTTTTGCAATCTAACCATGAGGGTGTCCTGATCGACACAATTCATGCTGCTTTCCAAGTAAAACAGGGGATTTTGATTAATCCTGGGGGCTTAACCCATACCAGTGTGGCACTCAGAGATGCGATCGCCTCAGTGAATATACCGACTGTAGAAGTGCATTTAAGCAATATTCATAAACGCGAAAAATTTCGTCACCATTCATTTATAGCTCCCATTGCGATCGGGCAAATTAGCGGCTTTGGTGCTGAGAGCTATCGCTTAGGACTTAGGGCACTAGTTACGCATATATCTACGCATATATCAAAGTTATGACAGAAACTTCGCACTATTGGATTATTAATACACGCATTCCCAATTGTTTTATTGAAAGTACGATTCGGACTCAGACTGTAGATCTGCCGCTTACTCCAACTTTAGAACGCGATCGCCTATTTCCCTGTCATCTAGAAATCAAGAATGGTTTAGTCGCTGCCATAGTCCCAAATTCTTCTGATTCGCTCATTTCCCAAGTTCCTACGGACAGTTTACCAATTATTGAGGCAAAGCAAGGAATCATGATTCCTTGCTTTGTCGATTTGCATACCCATCTTGATAAAGGGCAGATTTGGGAACGTAGCCCTAATCTAGATGGCACTTTTCAAGGTGCACTCAAGGGTATCTATCGCGATTGTACAGAGAACCGAAAATGGAGCTATGAAGATCTCTATCGCCGCATGGAATTTGGGCTGAGGTGCAGCTATGCTCACGGTACTAGAGCAATTCGTACTCACTTAGATTGTCCACCACACCAAGTTGAAACAACATTTCAAGTATTTAAAGAATTACAGGAAAAGTGGAAAGACAAAATCACGCTCCAAGCAGTATCCCTAGTAACCCTCTCCTATTTTGAAACTAAGGAAGGAGAAATATTTGCCGATGCTGTTGCTGAACTTGGTGGCTTGCTCGGCGGTATTGCTCATATGGTTCCAGAGTTAGATTACTATTTGACAAGAATCATCTCCCTAGCCAAGGAACGAAATCTCTGTCTAGACTTCCATACCGACGAGAACAGCGATCCTACATCTCAAACCCTGCGACGAGTTGCTGAGGCAGTTCTGCAACATGACTTTAGCTCACAAGTTGTCTGCGGTCATTGCTGTAGTCTAGCGGTGCAGGATGAGGAAACTGCTAACCAAACGATCGCTTTAGTGAAACAGGCGAACGTAGGTGTAGTCAGCTTACCAATGTGCAATATGTACTTACAGGATCGGGTTGCCGAACGCACTCCACGCTGGCGTGGTGTTACCCTTGTGCGTGAACTTGATGCTGCGGGGGTGAAAGTGGCTCTCTCAAGTGATAACTGTCGTGATCCATTCTATGGGTTTGGAGATCATGACCTCCTAGAGGTTTTCACATTGGGTGTGAAAATCGAGCATCTAGATACTCCCTACGATAATTGGATTGAGTCGGTAACTTCCCGCCCCGCGACCCTCATGGGGTTACTAGATGTAGGTAAAATCGCAATTGGTCAAACTGCAGATTTAGTGCTATTTAAGGCACGGAGCTATAGTGAATTGCTATCTCGCCATCAACGCGATCGCACTGTATTTAGAAATGGCATTGCGATCGATACCACCCTCCCCGATTATGCAGAACTTGACGATTTAATCTTTCATGGCTATGAATAACCCATAGATTGCAGTACTTGATTCCTTATAAATAGCTCGACTTAATTAAAACCTAAAACCAGAGTTTGATCCGCCCGCTACGCGGGCGGATCAAACTTCTCGGTTTTTAGTTTACTTATGTCTAGCTACTTAGGATTGTTTTTATTTTCAAATGATTGCTTACTCATTAGGAATACCTCGGTAGCAAGTCTTGATGATACGTTAGGATTCACCGTCGCTTCATTGCGGTAAGTGTTTCAATTTCAAACTCATTCCTACTTAAACTTCATGAGTGCTGCAAGGGCTGAGATAAAGAATTAGTTTACTTTGGAAAATAATTTCTATCCTATTGATTCGGCTACATAACTGCCTGTGCCCTCAGTAAAACCTCAATTTCCTCTGTTGGCAATGCCTTATAAAAGAAATATCCCTGTATGCGATCGCAGCCTAACTTTCGTAAGATATCGATTTGCTCTTGTTTTTCTACACCTTCAGCAATCACAATCAAATTTAGGCTATGGGATAGATTAATCAGAGAAGTCACAATCGTTTGATCCTGCTCACTATGATCGATATATTCAATAAAAGTTCGATCAATTTTGAGGGTATCTATCGGTAAATTTTTGAGATAGCTTAAGGCTGAATAACCAGTACCAAAATCATCGATAGATAATTGAATTCCCATTTGTCGGAATTGATTGAGGAGAACAATTTTTTCCTCCACATTATCCATCATAATCCCTTCGGTGATTTCTAGTTCTAGGTAATGAGGATCAAAATTTGTCTCATCTAAAATTTGTTGTAAAGAAGATAGAAAATCCTTTTGCTGTAATTGTTTAATCGACAAATTTACACCAATCTGAATCGGTGGTAAACCTGACTCATGCCATGCGATCGCCTGTAAGCAAGTATGCTTCAATACCCAATTTCCAACAGCAACAATTAAACCTATTTCTTCAGCTAAAGGGATAAATTGACTGGGGGAAATAGAACCCAAAGTAACATGCTTCCATCGCAGCAAGACCTCTAGACCGACAATTTTACCAGTATGCAGGTCAACTTGAGGTTGATAGTATGTTTCGAGTTCTTCATTTTCTAAAGCTCTTCGCAAACTAGTTTCTATTAATAGGCGTTGCAAACTCTGCTCTTGCATATTTGGCATGTAGAACTGAAAACTATTACGCCTATCAACCTTAGCTCGATACATTGCCATATCCGCGTTACGAATTAGCCCATCAACATCAGTATTGTGATCTGGATAAATACTTGCGCCAATACTAGTTGTAATATGTAATTCATGACCGTTACACGAAAAAGGAAGACTTAAAGCTTGGCTCATCATCTCGGCAATTTGGACAACTCCATCTTGCGATGTGATGGTTTTGGTAATAATCGCGAACTCATCACCACCCCAGCGCACAAGTAAATCATCTTGAAGGATCAGGCTTTTTAAGCGATCGCTAACAGATTTAAGCAACAAATCGCCAATTCCATGTCCCAAGGAATCATTAATGAGCTTGAATCGATCAATATCTAGAAATAGAACTGCAAATTTTTGTTTTTTATCCTCTAATTTCTCTACAACTTCAACTAAATACTGATGGAGATACTTCCGATTTGGCAGACCAGTAAGTGAATCATGATAAATTTGGTAGGATATGATAGCTTCCGCCTGTTTCTGCTTAGTAATATCAGATACATGGACTCTGATTACTTCATTCCAAGGCATAAAGTGAATTACTTGTTCAAAGACCTTACCATTGATCGCAACTTCACGAGTAGAGAAATTGCGAATTGGAGTCACAAGTGGAATTAACTGCTTGAGCAAATCCATTAGTAGAGGATGCTGGAGTTGCATATCATTAATCTCTGGGAACTGGTATAAAGCCGCAGGATTAAGATATAAAATTTTCCCATCTAAATTTAGCTCGATAATTGGTTGAGGATTAAGCTCGGGAGATGCAATAAATTGATTAATAGTTTCACGAATATGAACAGATAAATCACTATCAGCAATAGATATCAAAGGGGAACATTTAATTGAATCAATAATATTTAGACCTTGATCGGATAAAATGTTCTCATTTAAAGGATTACTTTGCAAAGTCCTACTTTTAGGATTAAGGGATAATGAACTTATAACTTGATATACCGCTTTAGTATCCTTACTAAAGAGGATTTCATCACCATGAGATAAGATATGAGAAAATCTTTTTCTGCCGTTGATAAGAACACCATTGGTACTGCGTATACCATCTAGATTGCCATCAATGATCCTAAAAAGGTAGGAATTCCGTTTAGGAGTAGTGACAGCTAAGATTGTTGCATGTTGCCGAGATACGAGATTAGAGCGCAGCACGATCAGATTATCTAAGCTACGACCTAACGAGTAAGTCATGTTTTGTAAGAGAAAATTGCGCAATCCTTTTGGGTCTTCAACCGTAAGCATGTGATGAAGTAGTTCTTGCATTACAAGAGTAGACGACCCTTCTGATCTCACCTGAATAATTTCCCTTTACAACGATCTTAAAATGCCAAAACTTAGACTAGATTCTTATCTTACTTTTGAGTGTCAGCAGTTTAGTTATAGAAATTGTGTAATGTGACTGAACTATATAGACTTGCTATTTATAATTTCCTTAAATACCTTAGCCCACTTCTCAACACTGTGGCAAGCCTTAGCTTTCTCTAAGGCTAAGTCCAACCATAGCTTTTAAGTTTATTAGACTTGTTGAGAAACAAGATCAAGGTATAGAAGCAACTTCACATTTATTTCTGCTTTTCAATCCCTACTGAAACAAACATACTTTAATCGAAATAAATCGAAGCATAACAGAGATTCAAATGCGGTCATCATCACCCCAAAACAATCGAAAAACAAGATCCTCAATTTAGAAAAGATTTTAAAACAAGATAAGCAAATACGAGCCAGGGTTAAACCGTCAAGAATTCGAGGCGCTGTTACCAAGCTTTGAAGAAGCCTACCAGCAAATGCTCATGAAGAAGCAAATATGAGGAGGTGGTTGGAGGCACTGGTCAGTTAATGATGGTTAGTTTTTGAAACGCCCATTTCAAACCGATTAAAAAAAACGTAATACGTTGATCACGTTTTGAATGACCAGTGCCTATTTTCCGTACATATGGTTTTACTTTTACCCAAAATTCGGCTGATGTTCTTTCTTTGTGTACCAGCCATTGCGTCACTTCGTCATGATTTATGTCTCCCTTCAATAGTTTCGCTAATCCTGTTGCAGTTGTTGCTCCAAAAGAACATATTAGATAGTTATAGGACTTACGCATTGGGTAGATGTGGTGCGGGCTTCGCCCGCACCACATCTACCTCAATCCTAAGAAATTCGTTCGGTTTGCGTAAGTCCTAAATTACTATAAAGATCTAATATGTTCATCTTCATGTCTTTATCTTCTCGCATGCTCTTAGCTTAGTTTCGGTAAAGCAATTACTCTCAAACATACTTCCAGTATGCATTCTCACACATTTCTTCGGATGCTTTCTATCTGCGTAAGGTGAGTTATTCTGATTCTGTGTTAACAATTTATGCATAGAATTAATATGATTAGTACTTTACACTACTCGTTCTATTCATAAAATTCTAATTTTTTCTGTGCATTTCACTATTCAATCTGTTTTCTTTAAATTCTATCGTTTAACTCTCCAAGAACCTTTTCAGAATGCTTTAGGAACATTTTCCTATCGTGAGGGATTTGTGATTGAAGTTCGTGATCATCAAAATCGTAGTGGTTTGGGAGAATCTGCTCCGTTAGCTGGCTTTGGGATGGAATCTCTTCAGGAGACCGAAGCAATTTTAAGTCAGTTATCCAAATCATTAATTAATGCTGAAATTGAGAATCTGCAAGATATTGAGGAATTATTGAGAGAATGTGATCGTACCCCTGCAGCAAAACATGGCATGGAGTTAGCTTTACTTCATTTATTAGCACAATCTCAAAACCTACCATTAGCTCAATTATTGGCAAACTCTGTGAATGGAACAGTCCGCGAGCAAGTTCCCATGAATGTTGTGATTGGGGCGATCGCACCAGAACTCGCCGCCATCAAAGCTCAAGAATATTTTACTCAAGGCTATCGTTGTCTCAAGATTAAGGTTGGTACTCAGGATTTTGGCTCAGATTTGCGAAGAGTCGAAGCAGTGCGATCACAAGTCGGTAATCATGTCCAAATTCGCATCGATGCTAATCAGGCTTGGTCTGTGAATGAGGCGATCGCTAATTTGGCAAAATTAGAATTTCTACAAATCGAATATATCGAGCAACCTGTTGCAGCTTTAGACTTAACAGGTATGGCAACAGTCAGGCGATCTCAACCCATCCCTGTCGCCGCCGATGAGTCCGTCAACAATCTCATCCAAATACAGCAGGTGATTACATCCAAAGCTGCCGATATTATTATTCTCAAACCCATGGCATTAGGGGGCATCTTCACCGCTCATCGTGCTGCTTTCATGGCTTTGAATGCTGGTTTAGATGTGGTTGTAACAACAACTATTGACGGTGCGATTGCCAGACAAGCCGCTTATGACTTAGCTGCCTCTTTGCCAATCAAGAGAGCTTGTGGTTTAGCCACAGGTCATTTACTGATTGAAAAATAATTAGCTCAGCATGATTACTAGATTGTGATGATGCATGCTTAGCGTGCATCATCACAATGAGTGCGACCTTGACATACCACAGAAAAGGAGGAAAATAGAAGTAAGAATTGATAAGAGAGAAAAAATGTCAGCCAAATTAGAGTGTGTTTGAGAGGTTATTAGGGATTAAAAAGATCAAAAAGCTTCTCAAACACGCTCTAAATCTTGGATTAGGCTATAGAATGTAGTAATCAAACTCAGTAATAGTCAATCTATGCAAATTAAAGCAGTTATTTGGCAAGAGGATGGTGTTTGGTGTGGTTCTGTCCCTGCGCTGAAAGGTTGCCATACTTGGGGAGACAGCTACGAATATCTATTGGAAATGTTGCAAGTTGCTATACAGGCATGATTAGAGATTGCTAGTGAAAATCAAGATCTAGAAACTGACAAACAACTCGTTGAGCTATCCCTATGAAATCAATCTCAGGTAAGGTGCTTTGTAAAGTTGTTGAGCGCAAGTGATGGGAATTAAAGCGGATTACTGGTAGTCATCACATATATACAAAGCAATGCTTTGAAGCAATTATTCCTATTCCAGTTCATGGGAATCGTGATCTTCCAACTGGAACTCTCAAGAGCGTCATGAAGGATGCAGAATTGAACGAGAATGATTTGTAAGTTTTATTTGAGCGATCGCCTAGTCTATGATTTGTAATGCGATCGCCTAATAAATTAAAATATCACTCCGTTTAAAGCTTGGCTTTAGCTGCGTCATAGTCATCATAAATTCTCATTTCAGGTCTATTCCAATTTTTAAGGGTGGTGTTTTGAAGTTGTTGGAGCAGAAAATTGGATAAAAGCTGAAAAACAAGTTAGCTAATGATCCTAACTTCCAAGTTTTATTTGTTCCCCAACAAGTTTGAAACATTACCCACTTTTTACAAACACATTTACAGCTGATTTTACTACCGAGCTAATAGTGAGATCCGATTCTAAAACTGGACTACTTATAACCATACCCTCTTGAATTTCATTAAACTCACTATCCGCCAGATTATGAATTTTTAAAAGGAGACATGAAAGGGCTAATCAGTCGCCGCATCAACAAAAGCGCAACCACAACAAATGAAACACCTGAAAAACAGAGAAATGAATAGAGGTAGTACTCTCTGCCCAGATTCCCATGAGGATCTGGGCAACCACGGAGGAATTGCCACTGCCAATAGTATTGTAAATATGTAAAAAGTCTAAAAATTTGTCTCCAAAATATCTAAAGATTGGAGAAGTTGAGATTCTGAAAAATTAGTAATTAAGGAAGCGGGAAATCTTGGATTGGCGATCGCTTGGACATAGTTATTAGTTAAATAGCTAGTAAATTTGGGACTTTGATTAAGATGGGTTTGAAAAAAAGCAATACTTAGGGCTTTTGCATAGGGATGAGTAAATTCCGGCTTTTCTCCGACTACACTTTCGGGAACGATCAGCACCCCGCGATCGCTCCTTTCTAAAAAGGAAAAATGCGTTCCCTTGGGAAAAGTTACTAAATATTTATAGGGACTAGTCAACCAGACAAAGGGGAAAAACTGCTCAGGAACCGTAGGGGTAAAGATATCCTCACCACTAGCAAAAATAGCAACGGGAATCTTGATCTTTTGCATTCCCTCTTTACCTAGTAAAGTACTGCCACCAAGAGGATTGAGGGCTAAAACTGCTTTGATTCGACGATCGCTAAGATTAGTATTACTAATATCTAAGGAGCTAAAACGACATTGCAAAATTTTGGCAACATTAAATGAAGAGATATCGGGTTCAGGGGTACTACATTCTTGCTTGATTTGATTGAAGTTGAGTTGAGCACCTCCTAACACCATCACCGTATAACCTCCAATGGAATGTCCGATTAAACCTACCTGTTCAGGGTTGAGGCGATCGCGCCAGATTGGATCGGTTTTAACCTTCTGTTCTAGTTCATCTAATAAATATTTCACATCAAGAGGTCGTTGAATTGCTTCCTCAACCTGTGGAGCCTTATTCAATCCAGAGAGAAAAGCCGCAAAGTCACGACTACTTGTTTGCGGATGCTCTAGAGCGGCAACGGCAAATCCATAGGAAGCGAGGTGTTGGGATAGATAATGAAAAGTATCAGGATTAGATGCGAGTCCGTGGGAGATCACAATTAACGGTGCAGGTTTGGTTAATCCTTGCGGTAAATATAGAACTGCGGAAATGCTGACATGGCGATCACGTTGTAAATAGGTAAATTTCTCCTTTTTCCATGGCACATTACCCGCCATACGCAAATCTGGTTTAGTATCTAGAGATTTATTGGTGGGTGGATTAAGGCTTGATTCGGCGATCGCTTGTTTTTCGATGGCAGCGATCGCATTCTCCTTTTTATAGAGCAATTGTGAAATTTCCGCATATGCTTGTAAACCTCGCGGCATGTCTAGATAAATAATCGGTACGGGATATCTTTGTAAGACATTGAGAATCGATAGTCCTTCATCACTTTGTGCTGAGAGAATCAGAGAAGCTCGTAGAGCTGAAAATCCATTGTTTTGGGGCGTGATCTGCAAAATCCTACCCAGTCGCCGCATCAAGATCTCACCAATAGGCGAATAGGCAAACTGAGCCGCCATGACATGACTAATTTTGTAACGGGTGGCTAAGGTTTCGCGCACTTGATTTTGTTGCTCCGATGATAAGCGTCCGAGATAGAACTCTAAGCGCTTACTCAATTTTCCTTTCTTCGCAAATTGCTCTAAATCTTTGATGTAAATTGTAAATTCACCAACTGGAGGATACCAAAAGCGGATTTGCTCAGCACTCTGTGCTGGTTTTGCTAAGATATTAGAACATGTGATCACTATGCCTATACTTAAAGAACCGATGGTGACAATACGCCGCAAGCCTAGCCACAATTTATCTAAGACAAATCCCATAGCCTGTAAGTTTTTCTAGATTTCATAAAATGTGCGATGATGCTATAATAGTATTCGCAAAAAATTTGTATCTGGCTTGCCGATGTAGCACAGGGGTAGTGCAGCTGATTCGTAATCAGCAGGCCGTGAGTTCAAATCTCATCATCGGCTCTTGTACACTAGAATAATTGGCGGGAATCGCCGATTATTCTATAATTGGCTTAATTATGAAGTACTTTTTTCTGGCTCAAGGTTGGCGGGTACGGAGGGTATGGGATGTTTCAGGCTTATGGAACGAAATGGCTTGGCGACGAAGACCAATTATAATTCCCATCGGGGTCTACTTGGTTGACGATAGAGAGAAAATGGTTCTCTTTAAAGTTGAAGAGTCAATCCAAGCGGTAGAAGCGATCCCCGAAGATTTATCGAATAATCGAGATCGCATTGTGAGTAATAGTAATGATCGCAGCAAGGTTGCGATCTCACATGTACGCATTTCTAGGCTTTTATCGGCGGAGCAAGTTTTAGAGAGAATAACGCCTCTTAAATAAATATAGTCTGGAGCATTCGTTACCTAACGTCAGTTCGGGTTAAGCTGGCAAATTTTAGAAGCCCAAAAGTAAAAGCTTTGCTTAGCAAGGCTTTTACTTTTGGGTTTTGAGAGAGGGTTTGCTACTCAAGCCCTCTCTCAAAACCTGTCTCAAATTATCCCGAACTCGCGTTATTTAAAAGGGAATATCGTCATAGTCTGGAGCATTTGTTGCAGGAGATGCCACAGGCGCATAGCTAGATGTCGGTACAGCAGCACTAGGCGCACTAGATGGATTTGCTCTAGGACTACGTGCAGGTGCAGCAGTTGTCGTAGCAGTTGTATTTGCAGTGCTACCAGCCCCAAAGCTATGAACTCGTTGAGCAACCAGTTCAGTTCGCTTTTCTTTGTAAGTACCGCGATCAACTATATCAAGACGGAGACGACCTTCTACGACAACTTGATCGCCTTTATGATATTTTTCCATAATCTCATCCGCTAAATTGTTCCAGCCCACGACCTTGATACGATAAGGTGCATCTTCAGCACGTCCACCTGCAAACTGGACAAGAAATGAAGCGATCGAGCTTTGGTTATCGGGAGTACGGCGCAGTTCTGGATCAGTTAGCACTTCTGCCATCAAGACAATAGAATTCATAGAGGTTTATCAAAAGCTTATGGCTTACTTTTAAATATTTATCATATAGCAGTTTCTGGTAGTACTAAATAAGTACCACTCTCTTTGCCGTACTTCGTTTAACATCGTTGTACTTACATCGCTTTGTGCTGACTCGAAACGCAGAGGAAATTTTCAAAGTGGCGCTTTCTAAAGTATCCCTCTTTGTTTCAATCTTCAATTGTCTGTGACATCTCGAGTGCAATATTCTACGACTACATGTATACTTTTGCAGACTATCAAGACACAATGCTATAACTTGTTGTCACTATGACTTGTTAATGCAAAATCAGCATGGTTTCAGCTAAAGCATTAACATTTTGTTAGGATTAGCTGCCTCAAACCACTAATCCTAAGTACTAAAATCTATGCCATCTCAAGTACTTGTCAAGCACATATGCTGACCGTCAACGCAATCATCATAAGTACTATAATTCTCAATGTTGGGATTCAGTCCGTGATTATCGACAGAATATTTCAAGCAAAAAAAGGTAATAAGCGGCGGGAAGAAGTGGAAGAAGAAAACCTCACTCGCTATGATTCCAATACGTCTAGCGATCAGCCTAAGGGCTGGGAATTTAAAATGTTGCGTACTAGTAGTGGTGGTTTCCGTAGTCGCAAAGTATTGAGCCGCGTTTGCGCTGAAGAAGCTCAAGCAGGTTGGATCTTGTTAGAAAAGCTAGACGATCATCGTCTACGATTTCGTCGCCCCATCATTGCCCGCGATCGCGATAATCAATGCAAAATCGATCCCTATCGCACTCATTATGGTATCTCTGAAATGGTTGAGACTTGGACTACCATCATTGTCTTATTAATCATCATGAGTGGGGCAGCAGTGTTAGGGTTTACTGCCATGAATCGCTTCTTTGGGGATTGGCAAACCCGTGCAGTTCAAAGTGCCCCACGCACAGGTGATAACAATGCTAATTCTATACGGCAACCACCGTCTTCCCCGATCACTAAGCCTAACAATTAATTACCTTTTAATAATCTTAATGTCGGTGTTGACAGAATAGCCTGAGCTTCACGCAGACTATTTGATAAAGCTATAAAAATTACCCCATAAATAGCAATGAAAGCCATTTTGATGACCGCAGCAGGTGCGCTCAATGTGTTGCAGCTTGCCGACGTAAATGAACCCACAATTCAATCACCTACTGAAATTCTAGTACGCCTTAGAGCCGCAGGTATTAACCCTATTGATACAAAATTGCGTAGTCGTGGCACATTTCATCCTGATCGCTTACCATCGATTCTTGGCTGTGACGGGGCGGGCATTGTCGAAGCGATCGGTGCAGGTGTGACTAAGTTTAAAGTGGGTGATGAGGTGTACTTCTGCAACGGGGGCTTAGGCTCGCATCAAGGTAATTATGCGGAACTAACTACAATTGATGAAAAATTCGCTGCCCATAAACCTCAATCCCTCAGTTTTGAAGAAGCGGCAGCAGCTCCACTAGTTTTGCTCACCGCATGGGAATCTCTATATGATCGCGGTAGACTCGGTGTCTCAACAAGTCCCCATGTTCTAATCCATGCAGGAGCAGGTGGTGTGGGTCATGTGGCAGTTCAACTAGCTAAGCTCAGAGGCGCTAGTGTTGCGACTACGATTGGCTCTGAAGCTAAGGCAAGGTTTGTGAGGGGGTTAGGTGCAGATTTAGCGATCTCCTATAAGCAAACTGATTTTGTCGAAGCGGCGATCGCATGGACAAATGGTGAAGGTGTCAGCATTGCCTTTGATACTGTCGGAGGTAAATTAATTGAGCAAACTTTTCCTGCGGTGCAAGTCTACGGCGATATCATCACCATTCTGGAGCCTCCCACCAATATAAGCTGGAAAGTTGCGCGTACTCGCAATCTCCGCTTTAGTTTCGAGCTAATGCTAACACCAATGTTACTTGGGCGTGATGATCTGCAAATTCATCAGTCAAACATTCTCGCTGAATGCGCTCAATTATTTGATTCTGGCAAGCTCAAGATTCATGTTAGCGAAGTATTCAAATTGGATGATGTCGCCAAAGCTCATCAATTATTAGAAGCCGGTTCTATGACAGGCAAACTCGTACTCACTATCTAACAGTAAAAGGGCTAAGCCCCTTGACTGTTAACGAAATGTTGCCAACTGAACCATTTGCTTCTCATTGGTAATCGTCATTACCTGACGTTTAGAATCAATAACAATCCACCCCTTATCTTTGAGTTTTTCTAGAACTTTATTCGTATCATCTGGATTAACTTCTGACAAATCCGCAATGTCGGAAACAGGTAAATTAAAGATTTCCACCCCCGCATCAGTTTTATTACCGTAGGCATCTCCTAAGCCCATCAAAATTGAGGCAACTCTTACTGCTGGTACTTGCTGACGTAATTGTGTCCGTTGGTTAGTTTTGCGTAACCGTCCCACCATTAGTTGCAACATACGATGGTGTAGTTGCGGATCTTTAAACAAAAATTGAATAAATTTTTGAGCATGAACCATAAGCACACGCACTGGTGTAAAAGCAACCACATCGGTAGAACGTGGAGACTCGTCCAGAATAGCCATCTCCCCAAAAAAATCACCCTGAGCTAGCACAGCTAGAGTTGTTGTATCTTGACTGCGAACAAATCTCACTTTTACCCAGCCAGAGAGGATGAAATAGACTGCATTGCCCCAAGCATCCTCCATCAGCACAGCTCGTCCCGCAGGATAATCTCGTTCTACTGCTTCTGCGAGAAGCCATTCTAAAGTCTCAACATTAGCGGCATCAAATAGTGGAAATAGCTCTTTGAAGATATCCGTTTGCATGGGAATTTTTTTAAGACTGAATCTTGTAAGAACTTGAGTATAGACATTTTTGCCTAAAACTATTATTAGTACTAAGAATGATGCAGGCAAGATGCCTGCACTACAAATTCAAGGTAAATTTTCTAGAGTATGACTAGTCACAGAAACTAAGCACCCATGACTTCATAGCCAGAATCTACATAAATAATTTGCCCTGTTACAGCACTAGACAGATCGCTACCTAAGAAAGTTGCAACATTACCAACATCTTCAGGAGTCACTAAACGACGCAAGGGAGCAGTTTCTTCATAATGATGCAACATTTTGTGGAAATCGCCGATCGCCGCCGAAGCTAAAGTCCGAATTGGACCTGCGGAAATTGCATTAACTCGGATGTTGTCTGGTCCAAGATCAGAAGCCAAGTAACGGACATTCATTTCTAAAGCTGCCTTTGCTGCGCCCATAACATTGTAATTAGGTACAACTTTAGCCCCACCAATATAGGTGAGAGTGATCACACTACCGCCATCTTTCATGAGGGGTTTTGCTGCTCGACATAGGTGGATCAATGAATAAGCACTCACATCCATCGCTAGTTGAAAACCTGCGCGGGAAATATCTGTAAAATTGCCAGACAAATCTTCTTTATTAGCAAATGCGAGACAATGCACCAAAATATCGATTTTCTGCCATTTCTCTGCTACTGAAGCAAAGAGAGTGTCAACCTGTGCGTCATCCTGAACATTGCAAGGCAATAAAAAATCTGGTGTCAAAGGATTAGTCAACTCAGCAACTTTACCTTTGTTGCGATCACGATCATCTGGCAAATAAGTTATACCAAGCTTTGCACCAGCTTGGTGTAACTTTTGGGCAATACCCCAAGCGATCGAGCGATTGTTGGCAATCCCAGTCACAAGAGCAGTTTTCCCGCTCAAATCTAACAAACCCGTCATGTATGTTTCCTAAGGTGAACCAGCATAAATAAGCTTTGATTCAAGCTTACCTTAAAAGCCCATCGCGTTTCTGGCAATCAGACCAATAGCATTTTGCATGAGGTTGAGTGCTAAAAAGGCAAGGATTGGTGAGAAGTCCATGCCACCTAGAGGAGGAATAATAGAACGAAATAAATTTAAATATGGGTCAGTTACTTGGCTGAGGGTGGCAAAAGGCTGTTTATACCAATCAACGTTAGGAAACCAAGTCAATAAAATACGAATAATGAGGAGTATTGAATAGATTTGGAGAAACTTACCAACTGTATCAACAATAATAAGAGATGGCATAGGAGTTTGTTAGGATAGAGAATAGTAAAATAAAGTTGCTAACATTATTCTAATGAATACAGTCAAACTCTGGTCTTTTTGTTATTACTTTTACTAAATCAAAACAAGAGATTTATGCTGGAACCACACATCTCTTGTTTATTTGTCATCAACATTCAAATCACGCAAAGACTCAGCTGACGCTTGCTTACGACCATTCTTACCCTCAGTCATCGCCAGTTCTTTACTGACCGAATCGATCGCAGCGTTAAGTTGGGCAATTTTCTTTTCGAGGTTACGACGAGCAAATTCATTAGAAGTCTGAGGTTTATCAAGTAGTGGATCTCCTCCTAATTGACGATCAACAGTTTCATCCTCTGGTTCAGTGAGTTTAAGAGCCACCAATGCGCCAATAGCGCCGCCGATAGCAGCACCGAAGAGAAAACCTCCCCAAAAATTACCTGAATTATCTGCCATAGCTTTGCCCTAACGATCTCAACAACCATAAATATCGAGACTTTGAGGTCATCATACCATTTTGATTAGCTCTGTAGATATGAAACTTCTAGTAGTTACTATTTGTAGGACTTACGCATTGGGTAGATGTGGTGCGGGCGAAGCCCGCACCACATCTACCTCAAGCCTAATAAATTCGTTCGGTTTGCGATTGTTTCCCTGCCTTGATCGGCAAAACAATCCTCTACATTGCTTGTTTGAAAAGCGCTATATAATGCACCGATAGTTATATTTCTTTATGCCATCACTATCGGTGCTTTGATTGACAATAACCTAATTCAATTTTTTAGGTTTTAATTCTATTGGCGTAGCAGTACTTTTATCTAATTCATTGAGAAATTGGTCATATGCAGATTGGTTGAATTCTTCAATTGGCAAACCTTCCTGATCCTTCTTCTCAGTGACAAATACTACATGTTTTGCCAACCCTATTTTGAGTAGTTCGCTGCGCTCCAAGATGGCAGTAGCATCGTTAGGATTATTGGATAGCCAACTATCGTAAGTCTCGATCGCATCATACCAATAGAAATTTTTGGCATAGATTCTGGCTTTTTCCAAGTCATTCTTGGCTGTAGTGATTGCTTTTGTCACATTATCATCAGACTCAAGACGAATAACGGCAAAGGTGTTAGATTCGCCATTGTTATAACGGATTTGCCAACGCTGTTCTTTTTTCTTAACTAGGGCAGGCGCATTCTCTGGCAAGGTGAACTTGTACAGCCCAAATGTATCAGCTTTCACTTCAGCCGTAAAAATAGGTTTGGATGATGTTTCATTGCCATCACGTAATAGGAATGTGAAAACTATGGGAGTGTCTTTGCGGGTTATACTTCTCGTTGAAGAGATTGATGTAGATTGTTCAGGCTTTATTTCTGGAGGATTAATCCATAAAAAGAATGTAGGGCGAGCAGCTAGGGTTTTTGCACCATCATTGGGAACTACCAGAATAATTGTAGGATTCACAGGGCTACGAGTAGCCCCACTAACCCCTGATGATTTCGGTAGACCTAAGCCATATTGAGCAAAAGCCGCAGGAACGAAGCTTAGGGAACTAGCGACAGAAGTTAGACAGACTGTACTGAGACAGATTGCGCTTAAAGCGATCGCTTTGATGTTTGAGGTTTTAGTTGCAATCCTAGTCAAAATCATTGGTGTAGTCTTCCTATTCAGTTATACTTTCTAAATTTCAGCAGCAGACAACATTAATTCACACACTATACTTAGACGTTGGTTAATGTATGTTTCTAAAACGATAAGTAAAGCTAACAAGTTCCCTAGTTACAAAAATACTTAAAAAATGTTTATAGTTTAGGAATTACAGCACTTTGCGCTTACTTAAAACTCGTAAATATTTTTAAAACTGGCATCTTGTGGCACTTTTAAAAATATTTCTATACTACTCGAAGCTTGGCTCTTCTGAGTATATGGGGATAAGCAAATTTAATGAGAAAGACAAGCAAGTAATCTAGACCTAAAGTTTGTAAAATTCACAAAACCATAAGCCTGCCGTTTAATTAGTTTGATGCGGTTATTAATACCCTCCATCACAC
>JADBWH010000032.1 GCA_020404105.1 Pseudanabaena sp. M53BS1SP1A06MG
ATCCTCCAGACGCATCGCCGCAATATAGAGCCAATGTTGCCAAACTAGTCTGGGCTTGGACAATACTTTCGATTGACCAACTTGGAGATCTTGGAAACAAACGTCAGCTCTTAGTTGTTTCTGCCCATCATTAAGCAAGGTGTTTTTACGAATACGGATACGAAAACGGGTACATGGGTCACAAAGCAGGTAATCAAACCACTCTTCCCCCACAAATTCTCCAAATAGATGCTAATCTAGTTGGTAAGTTGTCTCGCTGAATCAGGCATCCCTGTCACTTCAGTGCAGGGAGTGTCAAGTATATCTAGAGCTAATCTACTTACTATAAAGCTGCATTCAGTAATATTTCTCCTAATACAGCCTATTGAGGTTTTGAGTAGTACAGAAATATTTTTGAAAGTGCCGCTTCGCTGCACTTTCAAAAATATTTCTAGGATTTATAGCATTTCCCAGTTTAGCGAAGTACAGAGGATTGTTTTAAAAGCGCTATAAGTAAGCGCAAAGCGTCGAATTAAGCTGTGTCTTATAATATTGTCCATAATTCATCATATTTTGAGTTTTTTCTTGGTCTTTGAGTCTTTTATGGGTGATCTATCGGATTTGCAATCTATTACAGCCTCAGAAATAGAAAATTATGCCGATCTCAAAAGTTGGACAGGAGTATTAAAGGATTACGTTGGTAAAACCCTAGAATCAAAAAAGACTTGGTATAGTGCTGTTGCTGATGCTTATAACCGAGTGCGTCCTCGCTATCCTCAAGAAATTATTACGCGGGCGATCACCATTGCTCAACTCCATAATTCGGCAAAAATCCTAGAAATAGGGTGTGGACCTGCAATTGCTACGATTCCATTAGCAGAATTAGGGTTCTCGATGGTCAGTCTAGAGCCAAATTGGGAAGCATCCAAAATAGCAAAACTGAACTGTGCAGCCTATCCCCAAGTGCAAATCATCAATACATCCTTTGAGGAATGGGATCTGATAGAAAATCAATTTGATGCTGTGCTAGCGGCGACCTCTTGGCATTGGCTCGATCCTGCGATCGCTTATCGCAAATCGGCAGCAGCATTAAAGTCAGCAGGACATCTCATTTTGTTATGGAATACACCACCACAGTTAGACCTTGCAACTTACCAACTTGTTGATTCCGTTTATCAAGCACTAGCCCCTGAGATTCCGCTTTATGCTAGACATGAGGGCAGGGAGACCCATCAAGCGGATTTTCTCAAGTTTAGTGAGAGCATTATCAATTCGGGATATTTCGCCAATGTCAAATATGACCATTCGATTCTTAATGTGACTTATAGCGTTGAAGAATACCTACTGCTTTTGAGTACGCTTTCACCTTATATTGCCTTAGCCGAAGAGAAACGCACTCATTTATTTGCTAATTTACAGGAAATTCTTCGTCATCATCGAGGCGATTACCTGAATCTATCATTTATCTCTGCTTTTCACGTTGCTCGTAAAATATGAGGAATTTATGTCTGAAGTCCATTTTCAAATTGCTTAGCCAGATCATTCTGAAGATTTGTGCTATTCACCATCCCTAGTGATCAAAAAGTATTTCGAGGCTGATACTGAAAAAGTTTTTGAGTTTTCATTTTGCCTACGGCAAAATGAAAACCACTGTATCTCTAGGACAGCTACAGGAGATCGAAACTAAGGCAATGCAGTTTGCTAAGCTAGATCAACCTAAAGTAAAATTTATTAAATTTAATGGTTGCATTATTTCTGCAGTCTGCTAATATATAATTCCTAATAAATTTGGAGAGATGGCTGAGTGGACGAAAGCGGCAGATTGCTAATCTGTTGTACGGCAGGTAACTCCGTACCGAGGGTTCGAATCCCTCTCTCTCCGTTCACAAGCCTGTCATAGGATATGGTTGATAACCCCTCAAAGGATGTAATAGGCGAAGCTCCAGAAGTTGATCCTAGTAAATTTAATGCGACAGATGTCGCAGAAATTGCAGATCGTCTAGAGCGTGATGACTATGCCAGTGCTTTTGAGAGCCTCAGAGATTGGCATATTCTGCGATCGCTAGCTTTTAAAGGCTCGGATTTAGTTGAGCCGTATCGGCACTTACTAGATTTAGAAGCATTTGATGAATGTTAAAAAGAATAAAGGAATGCGAAGCGTCTCTTTATTCTTTTTGAGAGCAGACTAAGTATCTTTGTTAATGCTAGTTCAGGATAACTTAAAAATGGAATTGAGAGAGAGCTTGCTACGCAAACTCTCTCTCAATTCTAGAAATCAAAATCTTTGCTTAGCTAGGATTTTGATTTCTAGCATATAGCGTTTACCAGTCTGGTGAAGTACAGGTTTGTTTCACCGCCAAAGGCGGTGAAACAAACCTGTCTATGTTCTTCGCTTGATTGAAAAGCGCTATATAAAATTGACAAAATTAGCTCGAGCTGAGGCTTTGTTAGGGTTTTGGACTGGGGCTAGGTGTTGCGGGTAAACCGTTGGTAAATTTTTCAGTAGCGTTTTTACTTTCGTAAATGCAGTCAACGCTAGGACTTTTTTCGAGATCACCTGTAAAGCCAAAGGTATTCATTCTGTCTTTACACTGCCGAATATCTGACTCTTTGATCACGTTTTTTTGTAAGAGCAAATTCCAGTTATTAGGTAAAACTACACAGCCAGGGATCGGCTCAGCTTGGCTAATAAATACGTTAAAGGGGTTGAGCGTCACATAGACACGGCTACTCATCACCATCGCTGAAGCGCCGTAGTTATTACAAAAATCGCGACTAGGGGCGAGATTGTCAAGGCGGATAGCATCAACGGTGCGGGGGGTGGGGTTGAGCGTAGAAAGGGCAATGCCAACACCAATACCGACCGCAAAAATGGCTCCAGCGATCGCCAATTTGATCGTTGTACCATTCGACCTTGGTTCAGTGGGAGGCGTGTTCAGAGTTGAGGAATATCTACGTCTTGCCATAGATGTGATTTAGGGTTATTTCCTAGGTTAACCGAAAGTGCTGAACTTTTGAGAAATTTACTGCGTAAATACCTTGCAAACCTATCCAAAGTTATAGCGCTTACCAATTTGTTTGTCTTCCATCCGAAGGCTGGAAGACAAACAAATTTTATAGATTGGCGACACATGCACGGTCGAGGATCTCAGGAATGAGATGCTCAGCTTTAATTGCCATGATATGCACACCCTGACAAATTTGCCTTGCGGTTTGGATTTGCTCGGCGGCGATCGCTAGTCCTTCCTGTAAAGGTGATTTGGCTTTGGCTAAGCGATCAATAATATGGTCAGGAATTTGTACCCCTGGCACATATTTATTTAGAAATATGGCATTTTTAGCGGATTTAATCAGAAATATGCCTGCCAAAACGGGCTTATCTGACTGATTGGCAATTTGATGGACAAATTTATCGAGGCGATCAAAATCTGTAATTAATTGGCTTTGAAAAAATTGTGCCCCCGCATTAATCTTGCGCTCAAATCGTCTTTGCAAACCTGACCAACTGCGTGACTGCGGATCAACGGCAGCTCCTGCGAGGAAGTTTGTACCTTGATGCGGTAAAGCTTTGCCATTAGCATCAATACCCTGATTGAGTTTTTGGATTAATTGCAATAGGCGTACTGATTCATAGTCAAATACTGATCGTGCTGCGGGAGAATCGCCAGCCTTCACAGGATCGCCTGTCAGCGCCAAAATATTGTTAATACCTAAAGCGGCTGCTCCTAAGAGTTCCCCCTGTAATGCGATGCGATTACGATCGCGACAGGCAATTTGGCATACTGTTTCAATGCCAATTTGCTGCTGGATTAAGAACGAAGCAGCTACAGGACTCATGCTCATCACGGCACGACTGGAATCAGTAATATTGACCGCATGAACTCTCCCCTTGAGCGATCGCGTTTGTGCGAGCATATGCGTGGGGTCACTACCCTTAGGAGGAGAAACCTCAGCCGTAATTAAAAATTCCTGATTGGCGATCGCCTTGCGAAATTTATGAAAGGGTTGTTCAACTATTAGCTGGGGCAAGTCGATCATGCGAAACCAAGTTTTTAAAGATTTTTAATATTGTCTGCATTTTAAACTATTGTGATCGCTGCACTAACTATCCCAGTTCTTAAAAATCTACAAGGATAAAGTTCAGGGTAGTTTTTCACCAATTTGATTGAGATTGACAGCATAGCCACCTGTGACTAAGTAGACGGCATCAGCGATCGCCCCAATTTTGCGACTGAGACTACCAAGTCGATCGCGAAAGGTTCTACCTAGTTTATATTCTGGAACGATTCCCCAACCAACTTCTTCGGATACCAATGTGATATCAACTGCACATAATTGAATTGATTTCAATAATTCATTCTCAATCTTTAGCCAAGACTCCTCACTCTCTTCTAAAAGATTCGCTAACCAAGTTCCAATGGAATCCACCAGTACATAAACAGTATTGTTTCTAATCTCTAAAATACTTTTGGCTAGTTCAATGGGAACTTCTAGGGTTTGCCAACTTGTAGGACGGCGATCGCTATGTTTTTGCAATCTCGCTTCCCATTCCGCATCATCGGGATAACGAGTTGCAGTGGCGATATAAATTACCGATTTTTGCGATTGCATTGCTAAATGTTCCGCCCATTCACTTTTGCCTGAGCGAGTCGCACCCGTTACTAGAGTAATCATCCTTATTTACCATCAATGACCCCTTGCTATACTATTACGATATCGCTCATCGTAGGAATCCATCATGACTCAAGCGATCATTGCTACATCTGAAGTCACAGAGCATCCCGTTGCTACAGAAGCATCCGTCTCTAATCCAAAAAGCCAACTTCCTTGGACTAGTGCTGACCTAGATCTGATGCCCGACAACGGCAACCGTTATGAAATTATTAATGGAGAACTTTACGTGACGAGAGCGCCTCATAACAAACATCAAGATACCTGTGGCAACTTTTACTATGTATTAAAATCATGGTCAACAAATACAGGAATGGGGTATGCGGTAATTGGGGCAGGAGTAGTCTTTGGTGATAATGATGATGTTATTCCCGATGTCATCTGGATGAGTAAAGGGAAATATGCAACTTTAATCGATGATGCAGGACATTTTCGGGGTGCACCTGATCTTGTGATCGAAGTGCTATCGGCGGGAATTGATAATGAAAAGCGCGATCGCGAAATAAAACTTAAACTTTATTCATCGCGTGGTGTATTGGAATATTGGATTGCTGATTGGAGAGCTAAGCAAATTCAAGTTTATCGGCGCGAAAATGGCATTCTCAAACTAACGATGACTTTGTTTGCAACTGATACCCTAACTTCGGCACTTTTGCCAGAGTTTTCCTGTCTAATATCCCAGATTTTTGAATAACTAGATATGAAAAAAGTTTTATATAGCATTGCAGCGATCGCCATTAGCTTTAGCTCTAACTTTGTTGCAGTAAACTCCGCCCAAGCTCTCGAAGACGGTAGCTATTGGGGCGGTGGTTCACGCTATATCAGCATTTTTAAACAGTCGAATCCCACAGGCGATCGCTATTGCTACAGAGGCTCCTCATCTAATGGCACAATGATTGCTTCTCTCCATCTCAAGATTCCTCGTTATCTGACAGGGCTTGATTATGAAGTTTATAGATTGCATGAAGCCGATGATTTATCTATTCAGCAATATGCTTTCAAACCTGATCAGATTATCTTTGGAAATTTAGTGGGGGGTTTTGTGCGTGGATTGGTGTACAAACGTGAACGGGATGTGGGCACAGAGCGATCGCCCGAATTGCAAGAATGTCTTAACTCCAACCAGCCTTACTTTAAAAAAATCTTATCAGGACGCGAGCGGCGTTAAATCATTATGGTTACTCAACTTGCCAAAAAAACTTATACCGTTGATGAGTATCTCGAACTAGAAGTAGTGTCAGACATTCGCAATGAATATCGTAATGGAGAAATTATTCCCATGACTGGCGGAACTCCAAATCATACAGAAATTGCTGTAAATTTATTATCAATTCTCAAAATTACTCTACGCGGTAAGCCTTTTCGTTTATTTTCTGCTGATCAGAGACTTTGGATTCCTGCTGTCAAGATCCATACCTATCCTGATGTGATGGTTGCGCCTAAACCTTTAGAAATGCAGGATCGTCGTACAGATACGATTACTAATCCTTGTTTTATTGCGGAAGTGTTATCTAAATGCACGCAAAACTATGATCGCAGTGAAAAATTTGCAGCCTATCGATCAATTCCCATTTTTCAGGAATATCTCTTGATCGATCAATACCGTATTCATGTTGAGCATCATGTTAAAACCGATGTCAATCAATGGTTATTTTCTGAATACGACGATCCGACCGTGACGATTTCTCTACAGTTTGTAGATGTGCAAATTCAAATAGCTGATCTTTACGACAATATTGATTTCACTGGTGGTTAGGACAAATCAAACCCCAAATAAACGAAGGCAGCACGATGTGCCGCCTTCATTTTTGGGGTTTATGTCCTAAGCAAAACTTTCATTGCTATAACAATAATTAAATTTTTATAGCCCAGCTTATCTCTGCCTATAAGCACTAGCTTTACAGTGCTATGATCTCAAGATGCTAGGAGTGTCTGTGAAAACCAGACTGAGAGCAAATCCTTAGAACCTGAACCGATTGACATCGGCGTAGGAAAGCAAATTATTTGAGGAAATTTACATGACAGTTGGACTAAAGCTTAACTCTGCACCCACAAGGCGCGGAGAATACCGCGGTACGCAAATGCACTGTGCTCGTCAAGGGATCATCACCGAAGAAATGCAGTATGTCGCATGGCGTGAGAACCTTCCCGTCGAGTTAGTACGTGCTGAGGTGGCTCGTGGTCGGGCGATCATTCCCGCCAACAAGAATCACACCAACCTAGAACCAATGGCGATCGGGATTGCCTTCCGATGCAAGGTCAATGCCAATATTGGTGCATCTCCTAACTCTTCTAATATTGACGAAGAAGTTGCCAAGCTCCATCTATCGGTCAAGTATGGCGCAGATACCGTGATGGACTTGTCCACAGGTGGTGGTGATTTAGATGTGATTCGGACTGCGATTATTAATGCCTCTCCAGTTCCCATCGGCACAGTTCCCATTTACCAAGCGCTCGAAAGTGTGCATGGCAGAATGGAAAACCTCACAGCCGACGACTTCCTTCATATCATTGAGAAGCATGCTGAGCAGGGTGTAGACTATCAAACCATTCACGCAGGAATTTTGATCGAGCATCTACCTTTGGTGAAGAATCGCCTCACAGGTATCGTGTCCCGTGGAGGTGGTATTTTGGCTCGATGGATGTTGCATCATCACAAGCAAAATCCTCTCTATACCCATTTCAATGACATCATCGAAATCTTCAAGAAGCATGATGTTTCCTTTAGCTTAGGAGATTCTCTCCGCCCTGGATGTTTACATGATGCATCAGATGCAGCGCAACTTGCAGAGTTGAAAACCCTCGGACAGCTAACTCGCCGTGCTTGGGAACATGATATTCAAGTCATGGTAGAAGGTCCTGGACATGTGCCAATGGATCAGATCGAGTTCAATGTGCGTAAGCAAATGGAGGAATGCTCCGAAGCCCCTTTCTATGTGCTTGGTCCTCTGGTCACAGACATTGCCCCTGGCTATGATCACATCACTTCCGCGATTGGTGCAGCAATGGCAGGTTGGTATGGTACTGCAATGCTTTGCTATGTCACACCGAAGGAACATCTTGGCTTACCCAATGCCGAAGATGTGCGTAATGGCTTGATTGCCTACAAGATCGCGGCTCATGCTGCGGATATTGCCCGTCATCGTCCTAATGCTCGCGATCGCGATGATGAGCTATCAACTGCGCGTTACAACTTTGATTGGAATAAGCAGTTTGAGTTATCCCTCGATCCTGAACGGGCGAAGGAATATCATGATGAAACCTTGCCTGCGGATATTTATAAGACCGCAGAATTCTGCTCAATGTGTGGACCGAAGTTCTGTCCAATGCAAGAGAAGGTTGATGCTGATGCGATTACCGAACTTGAGAAATTTTTGGCTAAGGAGACTGTAACTACAGTTTAGGGACGCACAGTAAAATAGGGAAAGGATTTTTGGTGATATGGTAAAGCCGCACCATCAAAAATTGGTAAAGTAGCAAAGCCTTGCTAAGCAAGGCTTTGTTGTAAAAAAATATCGCTAGGTGTCACCTTTTCTCGATATTTGGAATTTAATGATTGAGTTGAGCGGGGGAATTCGCTTTAGTGTAGATATTCCCTGCAATGCTTCTGAGTTAGGGAAAGAAGAATCACCAACAACTGAAACTGTGATATCTAAGCCAACTTTAGAGCAACCCATAGAATGTTCATTACCGCTAATCTTGATAGGTGATGATAATAAGGCTAATATAATGGCATTCTTTGGTTATTTGAAGCTAAGGGTTATCGAGTGATCCTAGCTAAAAATGGTAAAGAAGTGATTGATCTTGTGAAACAATATCAACCTGACTTGATTGTGATGGATATTCAAATGTCTCCCATAGCAACTTCTCTCACTTCCATTGATTTGAAATCAGCGATCATTCCTAATCCATTGGTGGTTAATGCTGATCTGAAGGTGATTGATGCGATCACACAAATGTCTAATGTATTGTTAAGGGCTAATGCAAAACAAGAAATGGATCCGTTAGAAGTCATTTGTCAGGAGGCAAGGGCTAGTTGTGTATTAGTAATTGAGGCAGCAAAAGTTATTGGCATTATCACCGAACGGGATGTTGTTAGATTGAGTGCCCAAAGGCGATCTCTGGAACACTTAACTGTGCGTGAGGTCATGTCCTCTCCAGTATTTACACTCCAAGAAAAAGACTGTACTGATTTACTCGCAGTGGTGAATCTGTTACGGCAAAATCATATTCGTCATTTGCCGATTGTCGATCAGAGCGATCTGCTATTGGGAATAATCACCTATGATAGTCTGTGGCAAATGTCTAGACCTTTGGAATCACCAAGTTCTAATGCTCCGCATAATGATGAAGAGCTAGATGCCAGATTTGAGAGTCAGAAGGTAGCCACCAAAATTGTAACCGAATTGGTAACTTCATTTTATCAACAGGCGCAAACTAAACAGTTTGAACACCAGCAAATGCAAACGGCGCTACGACAGAGTGAAGAAACTCTCAAATTATTTATCAAATATGTCCCTGTGGGTATCGTCATGCTAGATGTTAATCTATGCTATGTCCATGCGAGCCAGAGATGGGTAGATGAATATCGACTGGAATCCGTAGAGGCAATCATCGGCAAATCTCATTATGAGATCTTTCCTGAAATTCCTGAAAATTGGCGACAAATTCATCGACGGTGTTTGCAAGGGGCAATTGAGCGAGCGGAGCAGGACTTGTTTGTGCGTGCTGATGGAACTCATCAGTGGATTAGGTGGGAGATTCGTCCTTGGCGCACAAGTAATCAAGAGATTGGGGGGGTAATCTTTTTTTCTGAGGATATTACAGAAAAAGTTCAAGCAGAAATTAATTTACAAGAAAGTGAAGAGCGCTTAAGGCTCGCTCTTAGGGCTGCTAATCAAGGATTATATGACTTGAATTTGCGAACAGGTGAAGCGATCGTTAATCCTGAATATGCGACTATGTTGGGCTATGACTATGCGACCTTTGTGGAAACAAATGCAAAGTGGATTGAACGCCTGCATCCAGATGATCGCGAGATTGCAGTAAATATCTATCAAGAATACATAATTGGTAATCTGACTGAATATAAAGTGGAGTTTCGCCAACTTACTCAAAGTGGCGAATGGAAATGGATCCTCTCTTTGGGCAAAATTGTCGAATGGGATGAAGCAGGTAATCCCATTCGGATGCTAGGAACCCATACTGACATTAGCGATCGCAAACTTGCTGAAGAACAAGCACAGCGTCGTCTGGATATTCTCGAAGCCGCCCGTGATGTAATAGCTTCTACAGATGTTGAAGGTCGTGTTACATTTATCAATCAAACTGGAAAATTGATATTGGGAATAGACCCTGATACAGATATTTACAATACAAATATTCCTGATTATCATCCACCCCATATCGCCGAGTTTATTTTGCAGGAAGCTCTTCCCCAATGTGTCCAACAAGGATTTTGGTCAGGTGAAACTATATTCCGCCGCAAAGATGGTTCAGAATTCCCTGCATTGCAAGTGATTGTCTGTCACCGTGGCAGCGATCATAAAATCAACCAATTCTCGACGATTGCTAGAGATATTAGCGAACTTAAGCAAGCAGAAAAAGAGCGACTGCTTAATGAACAAGTTCAGAGAGAACTCAAGCTGCTAGAGAATATTTTGGATATTGTCTTAGCTGGTTATTGGGATTGGGATATTCCTGAAAATTATGAATACCTCAGTCCTAGATTTAAACAAATGTTTGGATATGAAGACCATGAGATCGCTAACTTGCCCGAAAGCTGGCAACGACTGATCTTTCCTGAAGATTTACCCAAAGCCCTAGAAGCTTTTGAGCGCCATGTCCAGAGTCGTGGTGCAGTACCCTACTCCGTCGAAGTGCGCTATCGTCATAAAAATGGTTCCATAGTTTGGGTGATTTGTTCAGGAAAAGTGATTGAATGGGATCTCGATGGCAATCCGATACGGATGATTGGTTGCCATATTGATATTAGCGATCGCAAACAAACTGAGGAACAATTGCGAGAGTCAAAAGAAGAATTAGAACGCTTTTTCAGTGTGTCTTTGGATTTACTCTGTATTGCCGATATGGAAGGACATTTCTGTCGTCTCAATCGCTCTTGGGAAAGTACCTTGGGCTATGACCTCACTGAACTTGAGGGTAGGAAATTCTTAGATTTCGTGCATCCCGAAGACATTGCAGTCACCCTAGAATCTATGTCTGCTTTAAGTAACCAAGAGGCAGTAATCGCCTTTGTCAATCGCTATCGATGCAAAGATGGAACCTATCGCTATATCGAGTGGTATTCACGTCCCTATGGTAATTCTATCTATGCAGCGGCACGGGATATTACGAATCGCAAATATGCTGAAGAAGAGATTTTAGAAAAGCAGCGATTTATTCAGAAGATTGCCGATGCCTCTCCCAATATTCTCTATCTCTATGATTTGCAAGAGCATCGCAATGTTTACTGCAATCGCGAAGTCTCCGCCGTGCTGGGCTATACTGCTGCCGAGATTCAAGCTATGGGGTCGGATTTGTTTACCAATCTGATGCATCCCGATGACCTTCCTAGAATTTATGGCTATTATCAAAAAATTAATGCATCTCAAGATGGTGATATCTTTGAACTGGAATATCGGATGCGTCATATCAATGGTGAATATCGCTGGCTCTATAGTCGTGATTCGATATTTAGTCGAGATGAGCAAGGACATCCTAAACAGACCATTGGCACGGCTCAAGATATTAGCGATCGCAAGCAATCTGAATCTGCTCTCCGCAATCTCTCTGATCGCTTAACCCTTGCTGTCAAATCCGCAGCGATCGGCATTTGGGATTGGGATGTTATCCAAAACGTTCTCCAATGGGATGATCGGATGTATGAGCTATATGGAATTAAACCAGAGCAATTTGCTAATGCCTACGATGCTTGGGCAAGCACCTTACATCCAGATGATCGCATCAATACCGAAAATGCGATTCAACAGGCTTTGCGTGGCGAAAAAGAATATGATCCTGAATTTAGAGTTGTTTTGCCTGATGGAAATAGCCGCTTTATTAAAGCTTATTCTTTAGTACAACGTAATGCTCAAGGCGAACCACTACGAATGGTAGGGATTAACTTTGACATTAGCGATCGCAGGAGAACAGAAGCCCTGATCCAGCAAACTACAGCACAATTAGAAGCCTCTAACCGTGAGTTAGAAGCCTTTGCCTATTCTGTATCCCATGATTTGCGTGCACCCTTACGAGCGATCGATGGCTTTAGTAATGCCTTAATGGAGGACTATGGAGATAAATTTGATGAGGATGGGCGCGACTACTTTGAGCGCATTCGGCGCAATATTCAACGTATGGGACTGCTTATTGATGATTTACTGCGGCTCTCCCGTGTTTCCCGATCAGAAATGCAATATAGCCAAGTCAATCTAAGTAGCCTAGTCGAAGAGCAAATCCATGAATTGCAAGAGTCAGATCCTCAACGACAGGTTGAAGCCATTATTGCTCCTGAAATTATCGTTTCTGCTGATATTACCCTGATGCGGGTGATCATCAATAACCTCATTCAAAATGCTTGGAAATTTACTAGCAATCATGCTACAGCGAGAATTGAGTTTGGGTTAATCAAGCAGGATGAACAGTCTGTCTATTTTGTCCGTGATGATGGTGCAGGCTTTGATATGAATTATACCAAGATGCTTTTTGGAGTGTTCCAACGCCTACATAACGCAAACGAATTTCATGGTACTGGTATTGGTCTAGCGACAGTTCAGCGTGTAATCCATCGTCATGGTGGTAAGGTATGGGCTGAAGGGGAAGTGGAAAAAGGAGCCACATTCTATTTTACATTACCAAATAATCCCACTAGAATAGACATCTTGCAGAACTGAAATTATGACTGTGGAGAGGAAGTTTTAGAAGCAGGAAGAGAGACTTCAAAGTTATAAATGGCAGCAATCAAATTACAACGTAAACCGAAACGGCACTGGTCAGTAAAGA
Organism: Pseudanabaena sp. M53BS1SP1A06MG; assembly: GCA_020404105.1. Classification (GTDB taxonomy): domain Bacteria; phylum Cyanobacteriota; class Cyanobacteriia; order Pseudanabaenales; family Pseudanabaenaceae; genus Pseudanabaena; species Pseudanabaena mucicola_A. Next base: position 12,655 of record JADBWH010000032.1, read on the forward strand.
AGTGAGGGTTAAAATAGAGAAGTAGAGACAAGGAAGAAATCATGAAATCTCCCCACTGCCAAAGCGAAAAAGTGGTCAAGAATGGCAAAGACTACCACCAAGACGGCAAAGCAATCCAGAATTACTTATGTAAAAGATGTGACAAAAGATTCAACGAACGCGCAGGCACAGCCATGTCAAGGCTAAGAACCCCAGGACTATTGAAGGAGATGAAATTTATACTCACATAGGCGAGAACCTTCCCACCCAGAGAATCAAAAGGGTGGACAGTAGTATTTATCGAACGCAACACAACAGTCGCTATTGGATTGAGGCAAGAGCAGGACTCAAAACCACTGAACTATTTGCGAAAGTAACGAAAACAGCAGTGCCATGGTCAAAGGCAAGTCAATACATCCGATGGTTTACTGATGGCGAAAAGAGATATGCCCAACAACTGTGGCAAATGGCAAGTGTATACCTCAAAGCTACCGAAGTAATTCGTGAGTATCGACATCACAAGGTATGGCGATATGGATTAGAAGTGGCGATCAAAATCAAAGGCTCACACGGTAATCATCCTGTCGAATGGGTAAAACCTGAGCATCCCTATACCGCGATTAGCGACAAGAGTGACGTTCATGCTAATCACAATGAAGCAAACAACAGTGCTTTGAGAAGGAGATGTAGCGCTTATCGCCGCAGACAAAACCTGTATGCGAAAAATACTGAAGGATTACAACGCGCAGTCACTGTGCAAAGATTAGTGCACAACTGGGTAAGACCTCATGGGGGCTTAGGCAAGAACAAGACTCCAGTTATGGCGATCGGTCTGTATCATCGACCGATTTCGATGTTAGAGTTGCTCTCATTACAGGGCTTTACTTCTCTCACGCCTTAACTGACCAGTGCCAAGAAACATCTAGCCATAGATGGCTATGTAGTTTTGATTATTCAAGAAAGCAAATTATTTTCTCTTTTTGATGAACAGAAAAGAACGAAGGAAAGAGAAGTAGAAATAATTCAAGATTTTATAAATTCATTCTCTTTGAAGCTAGTTTGGTATAAGCGGGTAGACTCTACTCCACAAAGAGAAAAAATGAATATTCATTTTAATGAATTTGCGACAAAAAACTTGTCACTTCAAACTTATCTGTCCCCAATCAAAAAGGAATTGTTTAATTTAAAGTTTGACAGCAATTATGTTTTAGATGACTATATTATTCTTGCCCAAATTTAAGTTTATGGCAGAAAAAACACCACGTATTAGCTTCCCTCCCGAAGTTAGAAAATATATCTTCGATCGCAACAACTACCGATGCCAAAGCTGTCATAAAACTGACCTTACGGCGAAGACGCTCCAAGTCGATCACATTATTCCCCTAGCCCAAGGTGGAACTAATGACTTCAGTAACCTCCAAACCCTCTGTGCTAAATGTAACCGCAAGAAAAGCGCTAAAATTGATCCCCGTTTTCGTAGACTTTATAGTGACTAGTACGCACCACAATTAAGAAGGTCTTTGTAAAGCGGCTCTGCGAACTGAGTTGATGCGTTGCTCTGAGCGAGCATCGATTTTGAGATTGATGGTTTGATGCTTATTGCGATCGACCAAAGGAAATTGAGTTTGCCAATTACTAATAATGTGAAAATAATTTTCGGCATCCTCTAAGCAATATTCATAAATTTCATTAAGAATTGTTTCGTATCCCTTCTCTTTTCTTAATACTTTAATCCCATTCCGAAAAACATAATATCCTTTAATTCTTTTAAAAATCGGAATTCCTAAATAAGCAAAGAGATTATTTAATCCTTGATTAAGATCATTACGCTGACTTGTTCTTTGCAAATCAAGGATTCTAATACTATCAATTTTAGGAATAAAGTCTAGAGCCTCAATCCTTTTACGCAGACAAAACATATCACTGGTTGATAGCCCATAACCAATGAAATACTTTCCCTGTAAACTATGTAGGTCATTTAAAATATCTTGAATGATCTTTTTTTCTTGCGTACTTGATTCAATAAATTGAATTTTAATGTACTGCTCATTACTATCTTCTAAAATGCGAGTAAGAGTATATCCAAAAATCTTTTGTACTAGTCCATCCTTCTGAAAATCACGACACCACTCTAAGTCTAAAAATACAAGATCATAGATTGAGCCATCGTAGAAATTGTTGATATATTGACTTGGAAGCTTAAATTCCCTTTTATACATAGAGTTTGACTCAGAGGTTGGCTAGGAGAATGGCTAGCAGGCAAATCACTACCATTTATATATCCTAATACCAAAACACAAAATGGCTACGTCATTTAAAGAGGTTTATTTCTCTTTCTTTGTCAGAAATGAGCCTATACTTTTTAAATCTCAAAATTAAAGCCACTCTGCTTGATTTGTAGGTATTTAGTCTCATCAAATTGATATAACTTCGCAGCCCGATGGGATACACCCTGCTCTAGCTCACCAGTATCGAATAATAAGTCCATACTGAGTATTTTTTTGCGAAAGTTGCGTTTGTCAAGGTCACGATCTAGAACAGTTTCATAAAGTTTTTGTAACTGCGTCAAGGTGAATTTTTTAGGTAATAATTCAAATCCAATTGGTTCATACCGAATTTTGCTACGCAGTCTAGTGATCGCCTTTTCTAAAATCTGCTCATGGTCAAAGGCTAATTTAGGAATTTGAGAAAGAGAAAACCAGTAGGCATCTCGTGCATCAGTTGATGCTTGAATTTGTTGTTCCACTAAGTTAATCAAAGCGTAGTAAGCAACCGTGACAATGCGATCGCGGGGGTCACGATCCAAGTCACCAAAAGTATATAGCTGCTCCAAATACACATCGTGAATTCCTGTTTCTTCTTGTAATTCCCGCAAAGCTGCTTGCTCTAAAGTCTCATCCATCCGCACAAATCCCCCTGGGATAGCCCATTGTCCTTGAAAAGGGGGTATATCACGCTGAATAAGCATTATTTTTAAATCTAGCTCTGCATCAAGTCCAAAAACAATGCAATCTACAGTGAGCGCAGGTCGCGGATATTCATAATTATACATTTGACGATTTTTCCCTTTTTCCTTTTAACTTTTTTCATGAACAGGCTTGACATAGTGTAAAAATAACACTATATTGATTTGTGTAGTTTTTACACTATATCGCAATGCAAGAACAAGTAGGTATTCTCGCTGAAATTCGTGAGCATCAATCGCTGGAAATTTCTGACTTATTTGGTAAAGATTTAGCACAACAATTAGCAAATCAATTTGAATATGCAAGTGGCTCTATCATCGGGCGGAATCATGTTCTGACGAACAAAAATAATCAGGATGCTTATCAAATTTCTGTAAACGAAAAATTTATTGCAGCAGTGGTGTGCGATGGTTGTGGTAGTGGCAAGCATAGTGAAGTTGGCGCAAAGCTTGGTTCCCATATGGTAATCGAGGCGATCGCTAATCTGCTGAATCTAGATCCAAATCAAGATTCAGAAATATCTACATCTGAGTTTTGGGATTCTGTAAAAATACATTTATTGCAGCATTTGAAAGAGTTTGTCTCACTTTTTAATAGTAATAAGAGCCATGGCGAAATGCAATTTGTGAATGATTACTTGTTATTTACAATTGTCGGAACGCTGATTACTGAACATGAAACTGTTACCTTCTCTATCGGCGATGGTGCGATCGCTGTAAACGGCAAATTTACAGAAATTCCACCCTATGCTGATAATGCGCCCCCCTATCTTGCCTATGGTCTGTATAAGCCAGATGCAGTTCATTTTGAAATACGTAATCGCTTACCCACCCAAGAGCTAGAATCACTTCTCATAAGTACCGATGGCATTATGGACTTAGTAACAGTCGAAAATATCGCTCAATTTTGGCAAGAATCCCGCTATTTTCAAAATCCCAACGCAATTAGAAGGAAATTAGCCCTGCTAAATCGAGAGGAGATCAAACCTAATTGGCAAAAGCGCGAGTTAACTAAGCGATCTGGCGTTTTATCAGATGATACGAGTTTAGTTGTGATAAGAAGGGATTTAGCGATTAGCGATTAGCTTACTCCGAAAAAATCTAACTTACCAATCACCAAAAGCTAAAAGCTAAAAGCTAATCACCAAAAAGGAAAAACTATGTTAGGCGCAATTGTCGGCGATATTGTCGGTTCCATTTATGAATTTAATAATCATCGCTCAAAAGACTTTCCTCTATTCAGTGGAGGATGTGATTTTACCGATGACACAGTGTTAACTGTAGCAGTTGCAGATTGCCTAATGAATCAAGGCAGTTATGTAGAATACATCAAAAACTATACTCGTAAATATCCCAATCGTGGCTATGGTGGACGCTTTGCTCAATGGATACGTTTTGAGAGTATGGAGCCATACAATAGCTGGGGTAATGGCTCAGCAATGCGAGTCAGTGCTGTGGGGTTTGCTTTTGATGATTTAGAAATGGTGATACAGGAAGCTAAGCGATCGGCTGAAGTCACGCATAATCATCCAGAAGGTATTAAGGGAGCGCAAGCAACGGCTCTTGCTATTTATATGGCGCGTCAAGGTCAGAGTAAAGAGCAAATAAAATCTGCGATCGCCAAATCATTTAGCTATGACTTAGATAGAACCTTAGACGAAATTCGTCCTGTTTATCAATTTAATGAATCTTGTCAAGAAACCGTTCCCGAAGCAGTTATTGCCTTCTTAGAATCAACAGATTTTGAAGATGCAATTCGCAATGGAATTTCCCTCGGTGGTGATAGCGATACGCTGACCTGTATTACAGGCGGCATAGCCGAAGCCTTTTATGGTGGTGTTCCTCAAGATATTGCTGAAAAGGCTTTAAGTTATTTACCCAAAGCAATGCGTGAAGTGGTTGAAAAATTTAGATTGAGGTATAACTTATGTTAGGCGCGATCGCTGGCGATATTATCGGCTCGATTTACGAAGTCATTCCGATAAAGCGGAAAGATTTTAAACTGTTCTCCTTAGGTAGTCATTTTAGCGATGATACTGTGCTTACCTATGCTGTAGCTAAATCAATTCTCACGGGGACTAGCTATGCAAGCAACTTCAAAAAATGCTTTTGGCGCTATCCCTTAGCAGGTTTTGGGCAAAGGTTTACTTGCTGGGCAATGAGCAATCAGAAGGAAGGTTATAACAGTTGGGGTAACGGTGCGGCGATGAGAGTCAGCCCGATCGCATGGGCATACAATGATCTTGAGACTGTTTTGAAAGAAGCAGAACGTTGCACGGTAACTACTCATAATCATCCTGAAGGAATCAAAGGCGCACAAGCAACAGCAGCAGCAATTTTTTTAGCTCGTAATAATAAAACCAAGGCAGAAATTCGCGACTATATCGAACAGAATTTTAACTATGATTTGCGACGCACTCTAGATGAAATTCGCCCCAAATATAAGTTTGAAGTCTCCTGTCAAAAAAGTGTTCCTGAAGCAATCATTGCTTTTTTAGAATCAACGGATTTTGAAGACGCGATTCGTAATGCGGTATCTCTCGGTGGTGATAGCGACACGATCGCCGCAATTACAGGCAGCATCGCTGAAGCCTTATATGGTGGTGTTCCTGAAGCGATCGCTAAACCAATATGGAAAAAGTTAGATCGGCGTATTCGTCATACGGTGACTGAGTTTAGAGAAGTTTATCAATTGCCTTAAAGCATTGGAGTATCGTCATGGATATCTATCTCAATCAAAAACGGATTAAACTCAATCCTATAAATGCGATCGGCAAGGGTGGCGAAGCGGATATCTATGATCTCAAAAACGGTAGGGTTCTCAAACTCTTCAAAACATCCGATCATCCTGATTATCAACTTCTCCCTCAAGAACAGTTAGCAGCTATAGCGAGATTGTCGATTCATCAGCAAAAGTTACCTGCTTTTCCGAATAATCTACCTGAGAGAGTAATTAAACCTGAAATCTTTGCCACAGATAAACAGGGTATGATTTTGGGCTATACAATGCCTTTTTTGCAGAATACTGTTCCACTTTTGAAATATAGCGATCGCGCTTACCGCAATACAAACGCCATTTCCCAGCAATTTGTAACTAGCCTATTTCAAGATCTCCATGAAACGGTTCTCAAAATTCATCAAGCAAATGTCACGATTGGTGACTTTAACGACTTGAATCTATTGGTTGCTCAGAATCAAGTTAATCTCATAGATGCGGATTCCTTTCAGTTTGGGCAGTTTCTCTGTCAGGTATTTACAGCAAGATTTGTTGATCCGTTATTGTGCGATCGCAACACCAATCAACCAATTCTCATCAGTCCGCATAATCCTGAATCCGATTGGTACGCCTTCACGGTGATGTTGATGCAGAGCCTTCTCTATGTCGATCCCTTTGGTGGAGTATATAAGCCCAAATCGCAAGAATCTCAAATTCCTCATAGTGCCAGACCACTGCATAGAATTACTATCTTTCATCCTGATGTACGTTATCCCAAACCTGCAATTCCTTACAAGGTTCTATCTGATGATTTATTACACCATTTTCATAAATGCTTTGAAAAAGATTGGCGAGGAAATTTTCCTAAATCACTACTTGAATCAATGCGTTGGACAAAATGCAATCAATGTGGAATTGAACATTTAAGGACTACTTGCCCAATTTGTACACCTTTAATTGCAGTTCTCTCTCCTAACCCTAAGAAAGGATTAGAGGGTAAATGCAAGGTTATGCATATATTTAAAACCGAAGGTGTAATCCTACAAGTCACTTTACAAAATAATTCTCTCAATTATCTCTATCACATTAACCACGAATTCAAACGCGAAGACAACGCAATTTTATTGTCAGGAGAACTCGATGCTAATATTCAATTCACTATCTTTAATAAGTCCACAATCATTGCCAAACAAGGGAAAGCACTTACGCTCAATCAAGGACAGTCGCAAGCGATCGCCGCCGATCTAATTCGAGCCAATTCCTTCTCTCGCTATTGGATTGATCAAGGGCAATTACTCCGCGATGGCAAGCTAGGAAATGGATATATCGGTGATATTCTCGAAGGACAAACACAATTTTGGATTGGTGAAACCTTTGGTTTTGGCTTCTATCGTGCAGGGGCAATCAGTGTTGCTTTTACCTTTGATGCGAAGCGTTCAGGCATATGCGATCGCGTGAAAATCCCCCCAATTCAAGGAGAACTGATTGATACAAATTGCGTCTTTAGCAATGACATCTGCTGGTTCTTCACCATCACCCAAGAGCAAGGCAATATCATTCATCGAGTTTCCATATTGCGTCCTACAGGTGAGTTAGTTGCCACGCTTGCCGCACCTAAAGGAAATCTTGCATGGTTGACGAATATTCATGGATGCAGTGCGATCGCTAATTGGCTATTCGTTCCCACTGATGAGGGTATCACTAGAGTTGAGGTAAACAATGGACAGATTATGATTACGAAAACTTTCCCTGAAACCGAACCCTATGTCGATAGTGGATGTTCTCTGATTGTCAGTTCACAAGGTATCTATGTGATTCACTGCCAAAAGATTGTGCAGTTACAGTTATCTTAAATAATTAGGAAATACTAATAGGAAATACTAAAATGACTACTCAACTTATTACCCAACTTCCCATCCCTGCCTTTTTTGATCGCCACAAAGTCAGCTCGGTATGGCGCGTTCCCTATCAAGATCGGGCGAACCAAGCCGAAGCATGGGCGAAACAACATGGCATTACTCCTGCTGCAAAGGATCGTAAAAAAATATGTCTAATGTCGATCGATGTGCAGAATACCTTTTGTATCCCCGATCATGAGTTATATGTCGGTGGACGCTCTGGTACTGGTGCGATCGATGACAACGTGCGGCTTTGCGAATTTATCTATCGCAATCTCCACCATATCAGTGAAATTGCGCCCACTATGGACACTCACACCGCCATGCAGATCTTCCATCCCATCTTTTGGATAAATGATGCGGGTGAACATCCCATTCCCAATGCGACTTCCATCACCTTAGAAGATGTGCAGCAAGGTAAGTGGAAAGTAAATCCTGCGATCGCCTATAGTCTTGCCAAGGGTAATTACATGGCAATTCAGCGCCACGCCTTGCATTATGTCCAGAAGCTCAGTGATGAAGGCAAGTTTCCCCTCACCGTATGGGCGTACCACTCTATGCTCGGTGGCATCGGTCACGCTCTAGTTTCGGCTGTGGAAGAAGCGATGTTTTTCCATAATATTGCGAGGCATAGCCAGACAAACTTTGAGATTAAAGGCGGCAATCCTCTTACAGAGAACTATTCCGTCTTACGTCCTGAAGTGATAGATGGAGCCGATGGCAGACCGATCGCCCAAAAGAATACGCGCTTCTTGAAAAGGTTGCTAGAGTTTGATGCCGTAATCATTGCAGGACAAGCAAAAAGTCATTGCGTCGCATGGACAATTCAAGACCTGCTCTGCGAAATTCTCACCCACGATCCCAAACTTGCCAAAAAAGTCTATCTACTTGAAGATTGCACTTCGCCTGTCGTTGTTCCTAATGTGGTCGATTACACCGAACAAGCCGATGCTGCATTCAAGCGTTTTGCCGATGCAGGGATGTACTTGGTGAAATCCACAGATGCAATGGAAACTTGGACAGATCTCAATCTTGTGTAACAAGTTACTATCCAATGCATCACAACTCAAATAAATTTGAATTTATAGGAGGTTAATCCCATGATGAGTATTAATCTTGATGCTGAAACAGAAAGCTATTTAATCGCAATTCTTGCTCAAGAAAAAACTACCAGTTCTGAATTAATTGAACGATTGCTCAGAGAATATCTAGAATCTATCCAACCGAAAAAGAATTTCCTAGAACGTTTATTATCCCTGTAATTATTCCTGTAGGAGCAGATCATTCCTGTCACAGTTTATAAATTTTCAAATTATCTCAATACAGGAATGCTCTGCCTAAGCAGAGTGGGTTTAGCATTTGCAGATCAATATTCAATATTTAGGACTTACGCATTGGGTAGACGTGATGCGGGCAAAGCCCTCATCACGTCTACCTCAAGCCTAATAAATTCGTTCGGTTTGCGTAAGTCGTGTTTTCCAGATTGTGGCATAAATGCTAAATATCTAAAGATCAAATTCATCTCACCAATTACCCATCACCAGTTACCAACTACCATGACTAACATTAATGATCTCTTTCAATCTGCATTAGATGATGGAAGCATTTCCAATGAATCTTTGCAAGCACTCACAGTTTATGATCTCGGCGCACAAATCCAAGCAGGGCTTGGTATCCATGTAGATGATGTGATGTCCAGCGAAGTTGTGCTAGTAACAATCATGCCCGATGATTCTGGCTCGATTCAATATGCTGGCAATGCTCAAGCCGTGCGTGGCGGACATAATTCTGTAATTGACGCGCTGATTTCTTCGCAACAACAGGATAATATTCTCATTCACAATCGTTATCTGAATGGAACTATTCTCTATCCCTACTGCCCGATCGCACAGGCAATCAGGATGGATACGAAAAACTATCATCCCAATCAAGGTACACCCCTTTACGATCAGACGGTGATTTTATTGGGAACGGTATTAGCAAAAGCGCAAGAATTCTCCGATAATGGTGTACCAGTGCGGACAGTTACCCTCATTATTACTGATGGTGATGATTGTCATTCGACTCGCCATAGTGCTAAAGATGTAGCAGCGATTGCTAAGGATATGTTACGAATGGAAAATCACATTATTGCGGCGATGGGTATTGATGACGGATCTACCAACTTTGGTCAGGTATTCAAAGAAATGGGCATCCATGATGAATGGATTCTCACGACTGCCAATAGTGATGGCGAAATTCGCAAAGCTTTTCAAGTCTTTTCGCAATCGGCAATGCGAGCCAGTCAGAGCACAACAAACTTTAATTCTTTAGGGGGATTTGGTGGCTAGAAAGCGAGGGGGCTTAAGCCCCTATTGCTTCTGGCTAATCAATTTCTAGAATAGTAGGACTTACGCATTGGGTAGATGTGGTGCGGGCTTCGCCCGCACCACATCTACCTCAAGCCTAATAAATTCGTTCGGTTTGCGTGAGTCCTATATAGCATTGAGTAATGGTGTTACTAATGGTGATGGGGAACCTCTTAAATCTTTTTCTTGGAACATACGCAGAAATTGGTAAGCGCTCCATCAATATCAAGAAAAAGGAATATTTTTTCTATGAGTATAGATCGTAAAAGCAAGATAAGGTAAGACTTAGAGAAAAAAAGCTTTTGATTTTTTCTTAATCGATTTCATTGGCAAATACTGTTGCGATCGCCTGTTTTGCATCGCTGCGAAATTCCCTGACATTCACACGACTGAGTAAAAATACAGCGACAATCATAACCGCAGCCTCACAAATAAATACAAAGCTATAGGCTAAGGAATTAGAATCACTGAATATCTTCTTTCCAATATCTAACACCACGCCACCTGTAACTGTCGCTAACCCTCTGGCGATCGCCTGAGATAACCCCCAAGCACCGACAAAGGTTCCCGCAGTTTCGGCGGCTGTCAAGTCAAGCATGAGACTCAATGCACCCGCAGTCGTAATACCTGACGAGAAGCCAAACAGAGCAAGAGAAGCTTGCAAAGCCCAAGTCTTTTGGATAAAACCAGATACTAGTAACAGAACACAACTCACTGCCACTAGATAGCAACCTAATCTCGTAGAATTCTCCTTACCGAGTTTAGGAACTACTAAAAATCCCGAAGAACTAAGTCCTATTAAAGTCCCCGTGCCAAAAGCCGCATTGAGTTGAGTGGTCGCACAAATACTCATGCCAAATACTGCGCCGCCAAAGGGTTCCATAATCGCATCTTGCATAAAAATGCCAATAGTCATCATCAGCAAAAATGAGAAGAATAAACCCGTTTGTTTGCTTGCAGTCAAAACCTGTAAAGCCCTGCTAAGACTAAGTTTATCCTCGGTCGCATTCGTTCCATTGAGAATATGATTTTGAGCAACTCGTAACTTATAACGCGAATACTTCTGTTCTATACCATAGGTCGCAAAAAAAGACATGCCAACTACAGCAGCAGGAATAATTAGAAAGACAGAATTAATCGCTTTTTGGAGTTGAGCAAGGCGATCGCTATTAGCAAAAATCGAAATATTGCTGGGCGGCGCTTCGGTACAGGGTAGCAATCTCGAAACGGCGATCGCCCCAATCACAATTCCCACCATCAGCATCGACCATACGATTCCCACTAATTTGGATCGCTCCTCTTCGTCAGAGATATCCACTAATAAAGCCGCAAAGGGAGTGGAACTAAAACTAATAGCCATCCCATAGATGGCAAACATTGCACCTAAAGCGATCACCCATCCATAAGTAATGCCATTCCAACCAATCGCATGGACACTGCGCCCTAATTGCCACATCACCTGTGTCGTCAAAAAGGCAACTAGAGCAAATACTATTGCACCAATCCACACATAGCCTGAACGATGGGTTCCAAAAATGGTTTTAGCATCGGAAGTTTGTCCAAACCAAACGCGAGTTGGTGAAACAAACAGAGGCATAGCAATAAATGCGGCGGCAAGGGTGGCAGGAATTGTTAACTCATTAATCATCAACCTATTAAGTAACCCTGCAATCAACAAAGACATAATGCCTAAGCCCATCTGAAATAGACCAATCCGAAACATCTGGATCAGTGGCAATTTAGGCGGTAATTCCTCGAAATTTATGGCATCAACTTGGTTATTCATCTTTTAAAATTGCAATAAAAAAATTAAATCGTTCTGGATGATTTTCTCAGTCAATGAATATCTTTTGGAAAAGCTCAAATCTTGTATATAGCTATTTGCTTTAGCGAAAATAGCTATATACAAGAGTCTATGCAGAGAAACTATCACAAAAGATGAATATGGCTGGACAGCGATCATGTGGACATGGGACGGTAAGTATGAAGAAACCGTAGCAATTTTACGAAGCGCTTCCCGTGAATAAAAAAGAGCGCTTTGCAATCTTTTTTATACTTTTCTTAAAACAAACAAATTTCCTTCATTGCCGCGACCAATGCGTAAGTCTTGATCTATATAAGTAGTTTCCAGCCAGCCCTTTTGATCTTCGCGCTTAATTTGAAAATCGATCGCTAATAATTTCTTAGGTAATCGTAAAGTCTCAATAAAGCTATTCACATCCTGATAACCTATCAAAGTTTGCGAACCAGCCACTAAACGCTCAAAATTTACCTTAACCCGTTTCTCATTCACCACTGAGAAATTGGCACAGACACTAACTAATCCACTAAGCCATGGCAAACCCTTAACTTCAGCAACATTAAAGATTTTGCCCTCAGAGACTCGCAAGCACTGATAGATATTGCCTAGTTTATAAAGTGGCAAGCGATCAATCCCTAAAAGCTCTTGACTGGTCGTAAAGAGCAGTAACCAATTACCATCTAGCAAATCAGGGTTTTGAGTTGGAGCAGGCGTGGGATTTAACTCTTCGAGATAGGCAACTGCCGAAAAAATGGCTTTGCGCTGATCCTCTGTCATTTTTAAACCGCGATTCACAGGGGCGATCGCATTGAGGAGATTTGCTTTGCGAGTAGTACTAGTCATGAGACTATTCTACAAAAAAAGAGAGATCGCTAAGCGATCTCTCTTTTTTGATAAATAACGACAAGTCGCTGATTATCCTTGACGAGCTTTGAACTTTGGGTTTGTCTTACAAATGACATATATTCTGCCGCGACGACGTACAATTTTGCAGTCCTTATGGCGAGTTTTTGCCGATCTGAGGGAGCTAACAACTTTCATGGATTAATCCCTAACGTTTACTTATAATGAAAATTTTTCACACGGCTTACAATTCTAACATAATTTTGGGCACAAGAATGAAGTCATAATTTTAGGGAAACGCTTCTCGTCAATACATCCCATGTTTTATAGTGCCGCTAAGCAACATCACAAAAATTTCTACGGGCAGTTTATTTAGAGTTTTAAAGTGTGCATTTATTCAATCCAATGCTATGCTTGCAGCATAAATTTCCCAACATCAATATTAAATTTTATTCTTGTAATGCTGCATCCAACTGCCATTCCTTACTTGGTCGCCTTTGCAGTATCTGCGATCGTGGTGTGGCTGAGTACTCCGATTATTCGCTATTTCGGACTCAAAGCAGGATTAGTAGATAAGCCTAACCATCGCAAGATGCATACAACGCCTGTAGTACGTGTTGGCGGCATAGCAATTTTTATAGGAAGCGTCACCGCCCTTCTATTAGTCTGGGCTGGTGGATATTTTGGAATATTGCCACAAAATAGGGAATATGAAGTTTGGGGTGTCACAATTGGTGGAGCAGCCTTTTTCTTAATTGGATTTGCTGATGATTTATTTAACCTGCCACCATTACCACGCTTAATTGCTCAGTTAGCTGTATCCGCCGCCGCTTGGCGCGTGGGTGTGCGTATTGACTTTATCTCAATACCATTTTGGGGAATTATCAAGTTTGGCTGGTTTAGCTTGCCAATTACAATGGTGTGGCTTTCGGGTATGGCAAATGCGATCAATTGGTTGGATGGTTTGGATGGACTTGCCGCAGGTGTTTCGACGATCGCTGCAGCCGTAATTCTAATCACCAGTCTCTTTATGAATCAACCTGCTGCTGCTTTGATTGCAGCAGCCCTTGCAGGAGGATGTTTAGGTTTTTTGCGCTATAACTTTAAGCCCAAAAGTTCGGCGGAAATTTTCATGGGTGATGGGGGCGCTTACTTTTTGGGATTCACTCTTGCTGGCGTAAGTGTAATCGGTCTAGTCAAAGCGGTAGCAACCGTGGCATTAATCATGCCCTATATGATTTTAGCTGTACCAATTGTAGACGCGACGGCTGTAATTTTACAGCGTATTGGTAGAGGTGAGTCACCAATGGCGGCAGGAAAGCAGCATTTGCATCATCGTCTAGTTCAGGCAGGTGTATCAAAACGACTCACGGTTCTATTTATCTATGCCCTGACGCTGTGGGTTGGTAGTATTGCGATGGCGATTTCTGGAATGCCTGCGGGGGGAACCTATGCGGCAATTAGTACTTTGCTGATGATCTATGCTTGCTGGAAAGTATGGCAAAGAATTAGAGCGAAAGAATTGCGATCGCAACAAGAGAAATCTGCTCAAGCCTCTCAACTAAGTGAACGCTAAAAAAGAGAGTCTCTGTCAAGTATTGACTCTCTTTTTGTAGAACTCATGAACAACATTGCTTTTTAAAGCAATGTTGTTCATGAGTCGCTTTCAACTTAACTCCCTCAAGAAAAGTGCTATATTTTGTGCCACCATTAGGCAGATTTCAAATGATTATGTACTCATTTGGGTAGTGCTACAAAGCAATTTTTTACATTGCATGACTACCCTCATTTGAAATCAATAGGACTTACGCAAACCGAACGAATTTATTACGCATTGGGTAGATTTGGTGCGGGCGAAGCCCGCACCAAATCTACCCAATGCGTAAGTCCTAATCAAAAACAATCAAGATAAGTGTTATAGTTTTCATTTTGCTTACAGCAAAACGAAAACTATAATAAATTAAAACATTAGAGGCAGTGCTAAGCACTGCCTCTAAAAAAAGTCTCAACACAAAAACTTTATTAGGGGTAATTAAGCGATTACCACAATGCGGGCACAGGCGCAGCAGGAACTGCGGCTGGAGTCTCTACTCTAGGAGCAGGAACCGCAGGGGATGGCTCTTCAGGAGCGGCACAAGCATTAAACCCTTCAGCAAGTAACGACGAGCAATAGGAAGATGGCAAATCACGGGTGCGAATCGCCGCATCACTAATAGTTTGCAAGTCTATCATTTCTCGATGAATTGCCCGCATCGCACTGTTTTGACGTTCAACCCATTGATCTCTATATGTAGTTTGAATATAGGGATTAGGTACGTTAGGATCAGAAGTCATATCCAAAACCTTATTCTGTACCTGAGGATAGGTAGCAGGAAAGTTTCGAGGATATTGATCCTGATCAGTGAGCAGGGGATTGGCAAAAGCAGCGCCACTAGACAGCAGCGCTGAGGCTACAACCAATGACGAAGCAAGCCAAGAGAACCGAGTACTCATATAAATACACATCCTCACAGTTGGACGCTGACTAATGTAGCAGATCCAGCCCAAAATTGACGGTTTTCATAAAAGAGAACTTCTAAATTCCTGTCAAGGATGGATTCGCAACCTTATAAACTAAAAAAAGTAGTCCTTAATTGGTTAGGCACAGGAAAGCAAATCGTCCCTGTCCTTACCCCAATTCATACAGTCAAAATCTCAATACAAAACCCAAGTAAAAGTTGTGGAACATCCAAATCGCGAAAAGTTACTAGACCTATTTTGTCGCCTTGCCTATAAAAGTGGGGACTTTACATTGTCTTCTGGTCAAAAAAGTACCTATTACATCAATGGAAAGCTAGTAACACTACATCCATTTGGTGGACTATGGACAGGGCAAGTCCTATTATCAATGTTGCCAGAAGGTACAGGGGCAGTGGCAGGTTTAACATTGGGTGCTGATCCGATCGTGAGTGCCGTTAGCGTAGTCTCTGCTTACGAAAGCAAACCCATTCCTGCTTTGATCATCCGCAAACAGCCCAAAGGACATGGGACAGGTGCATGGATTGAGGGACCTGAACTTGTGCCGAATACGAATGTAGTCGTACTAGAGGATGTGGTGACAACAGGGCAATCTGCTTTATTTGCAGTTGAAAAACTTCGCGATGCAGGCTATACCGTAACCCATGTATTAACTTTGGTCGATCGCCAACAGGGGGGGGCTGAGCTATACGCAAAGGAAGGTTTACAATTTGGTGCTATATTCGATATTGGCGAAATTCAAAGCTATGCCAAGGGAATTAGTTAATCACAGAGCTTTGCGCTAAGGGACTTGCTATTAATTAAAGTAACTGTTACTTCGACTCCGCTCAGCCAAAGTTAGCAGAGCGAAGTCGAAGCTAGATAAATTCGGTGGGACATTTTTTATCCACAAGAGCCTAAAGATAGCATTTACTAGTCTAATCTAGTGATGTACGAGTTTTGGTGGTCATGCAATGTAATTGTGTTACAGGCGTTTTGCGCCCGCAACATAATTACTAAAAAAATTACTTTGCAGCACTACCCGAGTTTTTTCTCCGCCGAAGGCAGGAAAAGAAATTTCTGTATCGTGCTTGATTAAAAAACACCATAAGTCTTAGTTACTTTTAGAAATTTATAAATTTATATTTTTGTCTGAGGCAAGATATAAATTTGTAAGTATTAATTTATAGCAGTAGCCAGTCATGTTAGGACAAAAACAAAAACCAGAAGAGAGTTGCGGCGCGAAGCGCCGCAACTCTCTTCTGGTTTTATAGCTATATATAGCATTTACCAGTCTGGCGAGGTATAGGTTTGTTTCCCAGTCAAAGGCTGGGAAACAAACCTATGTAACTCGATTGATTGAAAACCGCTATACAGCAGTTTTAATAAAAAATTTAATTACAGGTTTAACAATGGTGATGAAAAATTTATTACAGCGTTTACAGTGCATTTTACAAGCATTATCAAGAATCAGTAATAGATGGCAGAGGCTCGGTTTTGGCGCGATCGCTTTATTAATTAGCTTTAATTTATTGATGGTTCCCGCCTTAGCATTACAAGTCTCTGATATTCCTGATCTTGCTGAGATTAAAACTTTAGCAGATCAAACTTGGGTCATTGATGACTCAGAGGTACTGAGCACTTTGACTAAAAGCACAATCGCAAGTAAAGCGGCAAAACTAGCTGAACAAACTGGCATTGAAGTCCATGTAGTCGCCATTCAGCGAATTGATTTAGGACAACTTGCATCTGAATTTGCCACCGAACTATTTAACAAATGGTTCCCCACAGATAAAGAAAAAGCCAATCAAGTATTATTGTTTCTGGCGACTGAAGACCATCGTACTGCCATTCAAACTGGCTCAAAGGTAAAGGAAGTCTTACCCGAAAGCATTGCCACCAGTATAGCCGATGAGACCATGCTCTATCCAGCACGTAAGGCAAATTACAACCAAGCTGTTAATGAAGGAATAGCCCGTTTAGAAACTGTACTCAGAGGCAATCCTGATCCTGGTGCACCGCTATTGGTGGTAGAAGAATCAGAGACAAGTAATTACGCAACCAAGGAGGAGACTGAAGCGAGTTCTTCTAATGTAGTTGTAATTTTGCTACTAATTTTAGCGACACTATTGCCGATGGCAACTTATTACTGGCTCCAAGGTAAACCATAATTATCAAAAAGGAGCGCAAAGCGCTCCTTTTTGATTCCTTTTTGATTTCAGATATCCTGTACCAAATTTGGAGGAGTTACTGCGCGAGTGACTCTAATTTTGTGGCTTTCTCTCTGAGTTTGTGCCTCGATAGTGATCGCCTCGAAAGCAACATCAACACTACTCAAGGGAATAGAAATATTAGTACGGGTTTCGATGAAATCTGTATTAGGAACCACACTAAAATCTAATAACCAACGAGGACCATCAATAATCGTGCGCGTCTGCAAGTCCTTAATCCAAAACTTAACAAAAAACTTAGGGGCAATCGCAGGTAAGCGCACAGTCACCATCATGGGTGTACCCGATATAATCTCACCCATAGGCACAATCAATTCAGGAAGAGGAACTGGTTCCTGCTCTGAGAGTGGTTGGGATGAAGATTCTTGAATATTGCGGATAGTTTGGAATGTTTCAGAAAGGGTAGAAGCGATCGTATTTCCAATCGGAAAGTTATGAGGATCAATATTTTCCTCCCAGACATATTCATTCAAAATATGTTCAGGAATTTCTGACTCTGGCGCAAGTATGCGATCCAGTTCTAAATCAAGTTCGCGATCTAGCTCTGCTAAACTGGCTTCCTCGGTAATTGTCAAGGGTGTTTGATCAGGATTATCAAGATCAATAGATAGCTCTGAGAGATTTTCAGAGACGATTAAGGGATTACTAGGAGGCAAGTGATCGAGTAATAATTCTTCGGTACGCTGACTCGCTTTTTGAGTAGCAATCGCTTCTGCCGATAAGGTTTGAAGTTTATTGAGAAATCGATTACTATGATGGAGATCGCGAGAGGAAACAGGTGTATTATTGAGAGGGGATAAAGGTTGACCTTGAGATTCTAGTCTAGGCTGCTCTAGCAATTCAGCATATTCTTGAGGAAGTTCCTCTTCAAAACTATAAAATAATTCTGGCTCATCTAAGTTAGAAGTAGATGCATAGTTCACATTTTCGGTGAAACCTTTACGTGCCAACTCTGCTTCGCCTTGCTGAAGCTTATGCGTTTGTACTTGTGGAAAACTTTGCGAATCATCCTCCAATATTGGAAGATTTTCTAAATTCAAATTTTGATCAGCAGTTCTATTTGGTAAAGGGGGTAATTTGGGTGGTGAAACAGACACTGGAGTATTCTTATTCTTTTCTGATTCTGCCACAGAGGGTTTGGGCTTATTAGATGGCAAAGGTGGCAGACTTAAAGAGGGAACTGGTTTTGCCTTAGTCGCTGGCTCAGTCGAGAAATTTTCCGTTACTCTGGCTACCTGTGGAAAACTCTGTGGAGATTGTGGATAACTAGAAGGATAATCTAACCGAGAAGAATTAGCAGATCTAGTAGAATCACTATCCTGAGAATGGTATTTCTGCACTTCCTTAAGAATCTCAGGGAGCACTCTTGATGCAGGATAGGAGATGGCGATCGCCTGTTGAGTAATAAACAGATTGCCGTATTGTTGAAAGTCATGCTGTGGATAAATTTGGACTTCTCCAATTAAGACTTGAACTTCCGATGGTGGCGGTACAGTAATTGTATAGGAAAAGGGAATGGCACCTGTGTTATGATTGCCATTAGAGATCACATAACGCTCATGCACCAGCACCTTAAGGGTTTGAGGGTCTTTAAGGCTAACTTCTATCTCACCATGAGTATAGGCTTCACCAATTAGGTTAAAGCTATTGTCATCATTGATGACGAATTGAGGCTGTTGCAGACGTAGTAAGCTACGTGGTTGGATGGATAATTCAGTCTGAAGAGCAGCCTGTACGTCAGATAGAGAATCTGGATTTGCAAGTTCATCAAGATTAAGTCGATCACTAACTATTTCCCTTGCAGTCTCCTCGTCCTCTTGCTCTAGTTCATCATTAAACAGCGCAAACTCCTCAAACATTGATTGTACTAGTTCGGTAGAGCGTTGCTCCGCAATATCTAAAATTGGTGAACTGTAACTGAGTGTTTTTGGCTCAGTTTGCTCAATCCCCAAGGCATTAGTATGGATATCAGTATCAATCTCTGAAGCAGTTGTCAGATCCTCATCCAGATCATTGTCAGGATCGCTATATTGCCATTCCACACCAAAGTCTGAAGAAACAGGAATGACATCAAATTTAACAGTTCTTTTCCATGGAGGAGTTTCTTCCGCAATCCCTAATGCAGATTCAGATTGCGAATCAGTTTGAGGATAATTCGCCTGCACGGAGAGACAGTCAACCTGCCATAGTCCCGGGACAAAATTGGTATAGGGCATTACGATCAGCAAACCGTCATGGCTGATACGTTTGACCAGTTTTTGCTGAAGGGGTTGATGCCTAACATCGGCAATCGGACGATAGGCGATCGAAATGCCCACTGGCACGTTCGCTAAATCAGAGCGTGCAGCTAGTCTGTACTGCCCTTCCAAAATCTCAACGGTAGGAGATTCGAGGGGCAACCAGGACTTGTCACCTTTGCGTTGTAACAAAAACTCCCAGTTTTCCATGGCGGCGATCGCGAGTTAAATCGGTAAGGTGTGTTTAGATGCAAATACTAACCCATCTGGGCTGGTATAGCAATTAAACAAGGCTTTGAAATATAAGTTTTACTATGGGTAAAACTCATATTTCAAATTGTCTAGATCGAAAGCCCTAATTTCAGCCCTAAAGCCGCATGAACAAACAACAACAGCACAATCGCACTGCCTAGATAAGCATGGACATTACGCAGCAATGGCTTATTGCCAGCAAATCCACTGAGGGAGATTGCACCATTGATCGCAAGCAATGTCAGCACTACGGAGCCTGTAATAAAATGGGGGCTCTCTAAGAGGGGCTTCCCTTGCATCACAAGAGAAAGCAACCCGCCACTATAGCCCAGAGCCAAGAAAGTAGTCATGACAGGAGCCACTTTGCGGTGATCGGCTTTGTTTTTATTCGCAACCTCGGCATCCGTGACCGTACGCCCACGCCATCCTGAAATCGCGACAAATGATCCCATAGCAAAAATAACGATCGCCATGAAAAATGGATGTCCCCAGTGAGTAACTGGTGCGGGAATATTCAGAGATTTGAATTGATCGGCAACGGGCTGAAGCGATTCAGCTATTTTGGTAGCAAATTCAGTCATAGATTTGTTTAGAGCTTGATGAGACAGTACAAATAAAAATTATAAAAATCTTTACAATTTTTAATGATTGTAGCGTTTTTCTGCCACTTAGCTGTCAACAAAACACTGTCAACAAAGCAATGACAAAAGTTTAATCCTTGCAATGGCTTTGTCAAGCCATTGCAAGGATCTTTACATCTCTTTGCGCTTAAACCTAAACCCAAAGGAATTTTAAAAGCGTTGCTTTGCAACACTTTTAAAATTCCTTTGGGTTTAGGTTTAAGCGGTAATTGCCGTATGACTTAATAAATAATTAACGCAATTTCGGAATAATTTAAAACAGGCTTTGAGAGATAGTTTGCTATGCAAACTATCTCTCAAAGCTAGAAAGCAGAAGCTTTTCTAAACAAGGATTCTGCTTTCTAGCTTATAAAACTGAAGTTAGCATAAAATAATTTTGTTTAAGTCCTTTCTCATTTAACAAAGTAGATTTTTTGTGGATTAGTGAAGCGGCTCCACAAAAAATCTGCCTAAGATTTTGTAACAGGCAATCGTACCGTAAAACAACTACCCAATGCGAGTTGACTAGTAACAGAAATATTACCACCATGACTTTCGGTAATTGATCGCGCGATCGCTAGTCCTAAACCACTACCTCCCGTCCATTGCGATCGCGAAGTATCCGCCCGCCAAAATCGATCAAAAATATATCCTATCTGTTCAGAAGCAATGCCGATCCCCGTATCTTTGATATTGATAGTAATCCACTGACCTGATGTATTTGCCGAAATCACAATTTGACCATTCGCAGGCGTGTAGTAAATCGCATTCTCAAGCAAGTTCGTAAACAAGCGTAAGATTTGCTCAGAATTGCCTTTGATCATGAGCGAACTCATAGGTTGACAGATCATGGTTAAATTTTTCGCCACAGCCTGAGTTTGCAATTGATTGACCAAATGTTGCAGAAGTTCTGTTAAATTAATATTCTCCCATGTCACTCTTAAGTTCTGATCCATTCTTGCCAACATCAACAAATCCTCCGTCAATCGCGTCATCCGTTCCGCCGTTTGGGTGATCGCTCTAAATTCATCAGCATCACTAGGTCGCATTCCTTCAGGATAGCGCATCGCCACTTGAGAGCTCGCCTTAATCGCCATCAGGGGACTCCGCAGTTCATGGGAAGCATCGGCAGTAAATTGCTGTAAGCGATCAAAACTTTGTTCAATGGGTTGCATTACTTGGCGTGTGAGAAAGATGCCGCCGAAACTAACTAAAATCAAAGCAATTGCGGCTCCACCAATTAACCCTAAATCTAATTGACGAAAGGTTTCGTGCAACTCATCAAGGGACTGACTCACACGCAGATATCCCACTAAGCTACGGGTATATGTATCCACAATAGGAATATTGACACTAATTAACGCAGGTTTACTCGGTTGAATTTGAATCGATTCGCGAATCGTCGGAGGCAAAGACAGAGTGCGATTTCCCTGTAGATAAACCGTATTCCCCTGTATATCAATCCATTGCAAAGACTGCCGCCGTACATCCAAACCCTGCACTGAGAGATTATCCGCAACCTGAATTCTACCATTCTTAAATCCCGAACTGGCTGCTACCGTCTGTCCCAGTGTTGTGAGTTTATCCACAACTTGATTGGTCATCGTATGTACAAAGACGGTACGCACAGCGATCGCAAAGATGCTCAGAATGGATGCAAAAATCCCCAAGTAAGCCAACAGCAAGCGTAGTCGCGTTTTTTGAAACATCTCAATATGACTTATGAGTAGAGTTATCCACAATTGTTTCAACAGTTGTGGATAAATTGATCATCTTTTTAATCTAGTGGGTAGTGCTGCAAAGTAATTTTTTTAGTAATTGTGTTGCGGGCGCTTCGCACCCACAACACAATTACATTACATGACTACCATCCAGTGAAGTACAGGTTTGTTTCCCATCTGAAGGCTAGAAAACAAACCTATGTAACTCAATTGCTTACAAATCTCTATAATTTAGAATTAAAGCTATAGCCAACACCATAAACCGTTTGAATTAAATCTTCAGAACCTCCTATCGCCTTAAGTTTACGGCGAATATTCGTAATATGAGTTCTCACAGTTTCTTCACCAGATAATTTATCCAGATCCCAAAGTTTATCGAGCAAATTAGCCTTCGTAAATACTTGCGTAGGATTACGCAAAAAGCATTCCAGAATAACATATTCCTTAGGGGTTAATGCTAAGAGATGATCATCATAAGTGATCGTATGTGAATGCAAATTTAATGTCAATAAGCCTTGCACAATCACCGTTTGCTGTATGTCCACCACTCGCCGAGATAATGCCCTGATTCGTGCCGCCAACTCCTCCAGATCAAAGGGCTTTACCAGATAGTCATCTGCACCTGTATCTAATCCCAAAACCTTATCTGCGATCATATCCTTAGCAGTGAGCATCAAAATATGAGTCTTACATCCCTCTTCTCGCAAACGCTTACATAGAGAAATTCCATCCAAACGCGGCAACATCAAATCCAAAAGAATCAGATCGTATTCCACAGCTTGAGCATATTCCAAAGCACTAATCCCATCGCTTGCTACATCGACAACATGACCTTGATGCCTGATGTCCTTAGCAACTGGCTTAGCGATATATTCATCATCTTCCACTAACAGAATTCTCATAATGCCTATATATATAAATTTGGCAAGATTTGCTTTGTAAATCTTGCCAAATTTATACATCTTATCCCACTTGACTCGGTAAAGTTCCAACTTGGACAGTTACCCTCATTGGCTGCCCACCACGATTCACTTCCAATTGCAGGTTACTACCAACAGCACTATCTTGAACAGCTTGCTGCAAATTTTCTGGTTTTGTGACTTCTTTATCATTGAGTTTCGTCACCACATCACCAGCCTTTAGACCAGCATTCGCCGCAGGAGAATTATTCTGCACTGCTACAATTAAGACTCCACGATCACTATTTACTTTTAATCTCGCAGGCAATTTCTGTTTGACATCAGCAGTCAGCCCGACCATCTGTACTCCAAAATAGGGATGATCAACTTTACCTTGACTAATTAGCTGCTGGGCAATGCTTTTAGCTTTGTTAATGGGAATAGCAAAACCTAGACCCTGCGTACCTTGGATAATCGCCGTATTCATACCGATAACTTCACCACGCTGATTGAGCAAAGGTCCACCTGAGTTACCAGGATTAATCGCCGCATCGGTTTGGATAAAGCGCACCTGCTGATCGGGAATCCCAACCTGAGAGCTAGAACGTCCCGTTGCGCTGACAATACCAACAGTGACTGTGTTATCTAATCCAAGGGGATTCCCGATCGCGATCGCCCATTCGCCTGATTGCAAGCGATCAGAATCTCCCAATCTCACAACGGGCAAATCGGAAGCATCAATCTTCACAACAGCAACATCCGTAACCTTATCCGCACCTAAAACCTTACCGTTAAAGGAACGACCATCCCTGAGTGTCACAGTCACTTTATCCGCACCACTCACCACATGAGCATTGGTGAGAATTTCGCCATTCGCATTAAAAATAAACCCTGATCCCGTTCCTTGAACTACTTCTTTTCTTTGTTGACTAGAAGAGTCATAAGAGAATTGATTGAAAAAAGGATCATTGAAGATATCAGGAATCTCACGAACTATGGTTCGCGATGAATCAATTCGCACAACTGCACCACCATCTTTTTTCACGGTTTCCGTAATGAAATTGGGATCACTAGCGATCGCTAATTTCCCAAAAGGATTATTTTCGGCAATTACAGGCGCGATTCCTTGAGCGATCGCTTTATTTTGAGTAAATAGCTGTTTTCCACCAATCGCCACCGATGCTCCCATCAAAAAAATGGCGCTATAGAGAACGGGCTTTTGCCATTGACGATATTCAATCTTCATAGGTAAATCCTGCTTTTTGCAATATCTGTTTTTTTCTCTAGAACAAAATTAGGACAGGATTATCAAGAACTTAAAAAGATCCATTTCGCATTTAAGGAATGTGCCAAGAAAAAATATTTGCAAATATTTTTTCAGATCAAATCAGGCGATCATGAAAATATCTGCTTACTAATTTGAGAATCTTAATTATTACAAAGATAAAAAATAAGAGAGAGAGATCAACATTATCATCGATTCCTAAATTTAAACCGAAATCAAAATTATCCCCATTTGTACTTTATCCCACTAAAAAAATTATTAATTTTAGTAAAATTTTTTAAGAATAGATGAAGCAGTTGCTCCAACTTTTGACAACAATTTTGATTATTTTTTGATTGTTGATCCCCAACTTATTCCACCTATAGTGTTTTTGCCTGTGGAAAACCTGTGGAAAACCCCAAATCTTTTGTGGATAACTTGGCAAAATCTGTGGATAACTTGGAGATAAATGTGGATAACTTTTAATAGGTATTTATACCCTGTGGAAAAACAGCCACTTTTTCCACAGGGTTTTCCACAGACTAAAAACGCTAGAAAATAGATTATATATACTTTTTAAAAAGTTTTCCACATTTTCCACAGCCCCTACTACTACTATTAATAAATTTATTTATTCTTGAATAGTAATAATTAGATCAAGTGAAAAAATAACGAGAAATTGCAAAAAACAATTTTTTACTTTCATCGTACAAAAATTGTTAACAGTGTTATGATTAGCTTCCACAAATTAAAAAACTAATATTAAAAAACTAAAGAACTTTGGCTTAGCATTTCTTTTTAGATTTTTTTCTTAAATTTTGAATTTTTTAAATCTTATACATTTTTCATGTTTCTTGTAAGACTTCATCTGTCCTCGCAATTTTTCAACTTTTTTAGACTTTTCCACATAATTCCACACAAGTTTTCCCCTCGAGTCTAACCATCAAAAACTTTGCCATCAAACCATGCGACTAGTCTGTCCTCAAAACCAACTCGCTGCTAACCTTGCCCTTGTCGGTCGTGCTGTCGCTTCTCGTCCAACACACCCGATCTTGGCAAATATCCGACTCGATGCTATTAGCTCTAGCCAAAGCCTTGGGATGACAGCTTTTGATCTCAATTTAGGAATTCAGGTTTCTTTCCCTGCTCAAGTGGTCGAAGCGGGATCAATCACTTTGCCTGCAAAGTTGCTTAATGACATCGTTTCACGACTTCCTGATGAGGATGTAACCATCAGCATAGACAAGGACAATACGATGGTGTCGATTCTCTGCGGTTCGGGTCGCTACCAACTCCATGGTCTGCCTGTGGAAGAATTTCCTGAATTGCCACAAATCGGTGAAGATGGCGAAACGACCTATTTGCCTGTTGAGTCAATGCTCAGTGGGCTTGCCTCAACCTTATTTGCAACTTCGGCAGATGATACGAAGCGGATTCTTACGGGTGTACATTTGACTGCTAGCGCTGATCGTCTTGAATTTGCTGCTACTGATGGGCATCGCTTAGCGGTAGTCCAAACTGGTTTCCTCGATGCCGATGAGCCACCTGTGACGGGTGATACCGTATCCACCAATTTGGAAGTGACGATACCTGCAAGAGCGTTGCGTGAGCTAGAAAGAATGCTCAATCAACAAACTGAGGGAGCGATCGCGGTTAAGTTTGACCGTGCGAATATGATTTTCCAAAGTGCTAGCCAGATTTTGATTTCTCGATTGTTAGACGGTACTTATCCCAACTATCGCCAGTTGATCCCCAATCGGTTTGAACGCCAAGTGACGGTTGAGCGTAAATTATTTTTGTCAGCACTAGAGAGGATTGCGGTACTTGCTGACCAAAAGAACAACATTGTCAAAATTACGATTGACTCAACTGGTCAGGAAATTTCCTTGTCCGTTGAAGCCCCAGATGTTGCTGCAGGTCGCGAGTCTTTGCCATCACAAATTTCGGGCGAAGATTTGGAAATCGCTTTTAATGTCAAATATTTGCTAGATGGTCTAAAGGCTTTGCCCAGCAATGAGATTCAAATCCAGCTTAATAACTCAACTAGTCCTGCAGTGCTGATCCCAATTGGGGCAACAAAAATGACCTATTTGCTGATGCCTGTACAAATTCGTAACTAACGGTTAGTTAAGATTTTGAGATTGTGTCTTTTCCATGATCTCAAAATCTTAGCGAAAAATCCTGTAGACTTAGTTGCGTATGGACTTTTTAGCACTACCTTTATCACAACTGCCACCTCGCCCATATGCAGAGGTAAGACCGCAATCTCCACAACCGTTGGTATCTCCGCCAACGTTACAGAGTCATATTGCTACGAGGTTGAATTTTGAATTGCCCCTTGAGGTACGATCGCAATTAGAGCTATTTTTAGATAGGTTGCCCGAGCCTGATGCAATTGTCAGTAAGCTAATTGTCCCAACTTTAACGGCTCAAGTTGGTCCCGTGAAGCCCAATAGCTTACCGAAGCCCAAGCCCACGGATAAGCCCCGCCAAGCCTCACCTCCCAAAGATCCTGCAACAAACTCCCAAGACATTAAACCTGTATTGCGGGATATCGCTCCTTTGCTGCGTAATTTGCTAAAGGTCGTTAGCGATCGCCAAGAATATGACATTAACACACAGGTATTTGTCGCAGAGGGCAATGTTTTAATCAGATATAAAAAATCTGAACTGAAGGCTGATCGCGTGCAGTTAAATACCAAGACTCAAGAGGTAATTGCCGAAGGTAACGTCTTTTTTACCCGTGGTGATCAAAAAATTCGTGGCACAAAGCTAACCTATAACTACGGCAGTGTCAGAGGTGAATTAATCAAAGCTTCGGGTTCCGTTGACCTTGGCAATTTAATTAATTCCGAAGTCTCGCGATCCCTTGCGGATACCGCAACTAATTCGATTACGATTTCGGCAACTGGTAATAGTGACTCTACTGATGGACAAGTGCGCCGCTTTGGATTTGTTGCTGATCGCTTAATTCTAGATGGTGATACTTGGACAGCAGAGAATCTGCGTGTTACTAACGATCCATTTAGTCCACCTGAGTTGGAACTAGTTACTAACAAAGCTACCTTAACACCGATTTCCCCTACCCAAAATCGTCTCGATTTGGAATCGCCCACGGTGGTGTTTGATCAGGGCTTTTCGCTACCCTTACCACTAAATAGCATTACCCTTGATCGGTTTCAGCGTTTTGCGCCTGCATTAGTGGGTTTCGATCAACGTGATCGCGATGGGGTGTTCTATCAACAAAGCTTTGACGTTGTTTCTCAACCGAATCTCAGCTTTCAATTGTCGCCGCAATTACTGATCCAACGCGCCTTTTCTTCGGGACAGAGTGGTGTATCAGCATATGACATTTTTGGGGTGGTGGCGACTTTAAATGGAGCTTTTGATGATGGTCAGAGATTATCAGCAAGGGCAAGTCTATCGGGTTTAGATTTTGGCAATCTAGATACGATTCTGCGTCTCAATGCAACCCATTCCATGACTGTCTTTGGCAATCATACCTTGCTATCCCAATATGCTTTTCGCGATCGCGTCTTCAATGGTTCCCTTGGCTTTCAGGATGTCAACAATATTGTGGGATCGACCCTGCTTTCCCCAAACTATGTTTTGGGCGATTCCAAAATTTCCTTTAACTATCAACTGGCAGCGCAATTAATAGGGGCAGTCCGCGATGATGTGGCTGTGCCGAATACTGTTGGCACATTAATCCGTTTGCAGAGTGCAGCCGTTCTCAGTCGTGCCTTCCCTCTCTTGCGTGGCGAACCTGCACCTGCGGAAAAGGAAACAGGTTTGCGCTTCTCTCCTAAGCCAATTGTGCCGAAACTAGATGCTGTTGTTGCTCTACAGGGTATTAATTCTTTTTATTCTAATGCTGCTAGTCAATCGATACTTTATGGAACTTTGGGTTTATCAGGAGAGGTTGGCAACTTTGCGAAAGATTTCTTGGACTATACAGGTTTCAATATTAGCTATACTCAAGCTTTTTCCAGTGGACGATCACCGTTTATCTTTGATCGCGTAGCGGATACGAGACTAATCAGTGCTGGGATCGTTCAGCAAATCTATGGACCACTGCGCTTTGGTATTCAACAAAGTTGGAGTTTAGATACGGGTACGTTATTTGATTCTACTTATTCCTTGGAATATACAAGGCGTACCTATGCCGTGTTAATTCGTTATAACCCTAATCAAGGTTTGGGTGAACTTCTCTTGAGGATCAGTGACTTTAATTGGACACGTCCACCTTCTAACGTAACTAATGTTCAGAATGGAATTGAACAGCGTAATTAATCCCAAAGAAAAGCCTCGCATTGCGAGGCTTTTCTTTGGGAGAGGATTTGCATTGCAACGCCCCTCTAAAAGAACGTGAGTTCGGGATAATTTGAAACAGGCTTTGAGAGAGGGTTTGCGTAGCAAACCCTCTCTCAAAGCCCAAAAGTAAAAGCCTTGCTTAGCAAGGCTTTTACTTTTGGGCTTTTAAAATTTGCCAGCTTAACCCGAACTGACGTTAAAAGACTGGTTTAGCTGGGAATAAATTTAAGAGATACGCCATTCATGCAGTAGCGTTGTCCAGTGGGTTTGGGACCATCATTAAAGACATGACCTAAATGTCCTCCACATCGGCTGCAATGAACTTCAATACGCTTCATGAAAAAGGAATTATCAATCGTCGTGGCGATCGCCCCTTCAATGGGTTGAAAAAAGCTCGGCCAGCCTGTACCACTATTGAACTTAGTATCAGATGTAAACAAAGGCAAATCACAACCCGCACAGTGATATGTACCCTTACTATATTCTTTATCTAATGGACTCGTAAAGGCTCGCTCAGTGCCATGCTTGCGTAAAACGCGAAACTGCTCTGGTGTGAGGATTTGTTTCCATTCTTCTTCAGTTTTCATGATTTTATACTTCTTATTTACTTTAGTTGAGTCTATATCTAAGTCTAAAGCGATCGCTGAGTCTTTGGATATGTTACTCGATGGCGATCGCCAATATAGCCAAAGCCATGCACCGCTAATCAAGGCAGTTCCAGTTATTAATAAGTCTCTTTTCTTCATGGTATAGCAATGGATACAATCAGCTATTTATGGAGTCTACGCGAGTAACTAGCGCTCTGGATGTGAATTTTTTGAAAGATAGTTAAGCAGAATTCAATCCCAGATTGTTTTTACTGCTCGCGTAGCAGTCAATAAAACAATAGGTGATCTGTGTATGGCAGATGACAAAAAAGTAGCAGTTACTACGGTTTAATTAAGATATTCTATAATTGTAACAATACTTAAAGCTGAAAAATTGCTTAAAATTCTAAATTAGGTTAAACAACAATGGCATTTGAACTACCATCTCTTCCTTACGCCGATGATGCTCTTGCAGCTTCAGGGCTATCTGCCCAAACCATCTCCTTTCACCATGGCAAGCATCACAAGGCTTATGTTGATAATCTCAACAACTTGGTTAAGGATACCGATTTAGCTGACAAGACTCTGGAAGAAGTAATCAAAATTAGCTACAAAGAAGGTAAAACTGGCATCTTCAATAACGCTGCTCAAGTTTGGAATCACACTTTTTACTGGAATGGGATCAAACCTGCTGGTGGTGGCGTTCCTACTGGTGCATTGTTGGATGCAATTAATGCTAGCTTTGGTAGCTTTGATAACTTTAAGACCGAATTTAAAAATGCGGCTCTCACCCAATTTGGTAGCGGTTGGGCATGGCTAGTAGCTGAAGGTGGTGCATTGAAGATTACCAAAACTCCTAATGCCGAAAATCCTCTCATCGTTGAAGGTCAAGTGCCTCTATTGACTATTGATGTTTGGGAACATGCCTACTATTTGGACTTCCAAAATAGCCGCCCTAACTACATCCAAAACTACATCGACAACCTCATCAACTGGGATGTAGTTGCTGCTAACTTCGCGGCTGCCTAGTTTTAACTAACGTCAGTTCTGGTTAAACTGGCAAATTTTAAAATCCTAAAAGTAAAAGCTTTGCATGGCAAAGCTTTTACTTTTAGGATTTGTGAGAAGGTTGACGTAGCAAAACCTCTCGCAAATCCAGTTTTAAATTATTCCGAACCACATTAACTAGTTTAAAAAAAGTACATACAGCCCATTGAGGCTTTAAGTGTTCCAGAAGATTTTTTGAAAGTGTCACGAAGTGACACTTTCAAAAAATCTTCTGGGTTTTAAGTCAGCGCAAAGTGCTGTAATGCTTTTTAATTTTAAAAGAGAAGTATTGTTCATCGATGCTTCTCTTTTTGTATAGGCTAAATCGTTTTGTCTAAAACTAAGCAATCAGCGATCGCCTTTGCGTCTCTCAGCAAACGCAGTTCTGCTATTACAAACCAAAATGACCCTAAATTACAGTGAATGTGATTGTTGAGGGATTAGTTGGTCAGCATTACTGAGTAGCTCGGCATAATTAAAACCCAAAACTATAGAGACCGCCCCTAAGAAGTAGGACTGTTAAATGATTTTCTGATGATTTGTAGCATGTTGGCTTTAGGGGTAATCTTATTGTTTATTTGCCCTTATTTTACTTAGCAAAGTTTTTGTTCGTTGGGGTACTGTTCTCTTTGTCAGGATTCCCTGAGAAGGACTGAATAGTAATGCTAACAAGAAAAATCCTGAAATAATCAATACGATCGCACTACCCGAAGGCACATTCTGATAATAGCTAACATACATACCACTGACATTTGCGATAACGCCAATTAATGCCCCTAAACTCATCATTAAATGTAATTCATTTACTAATAGATAAGCGGTGGCGGCAGGACCTGTGAGGAGTGAAACCACTAGCACTACGCCGACCGATTGCATACTAGCGATAATCGTGAGCGTGATTCCTGCCATTAGCCCAAAGTGAATGAAATGGACAGGTAAACCCATGGCTTTAGATGCCAAGGGGTCGAAGCAATAAAAGATTAATTCTCGATAAAAGATAGCAACACATGATAGAACCGCGATCGCAATTATCAATGTCCGCCATAGATCAGTAGTTGTCACTCCCAAAATATCGCCAAATAGAAAGCTATGCAGATCTAATTTGCTCTTGAGGGTGGTAATCAACATGACTCCCAATGCTAAAAATCCAGAAAACACCAGAGCCATTGCCGTATCAACTTTAATTTTGGAATGGGTCTGAATCCAAGCCACCACAAAGGTGCTAATTGTTCCTGCGATGAATGCACCCAGAAAAATATCCATACCAATATAAAAGGCGATCGCTAATCCTGGTAAGACTGCATGGGCTACCACATCACCTAAAAGCCCCATGTGTTGCACAATCAAATAACTGCCAACGATTGCCGATAAAATCCCAATGAGAATGCCGATCGCGATCGCATTTCGCATAAACTCAAAACCCAAAGGCTCAATTAACCAAGTCAACATAATTTTTATTCCTTAACTTATCTCATCCCAATCGAAGATCTGCCCTCACCCCCCAGCCACCTCTCCCATTAAGGGCGAGGTGGAGTAAGATTAATTTCTTGTTCCCCTCTCCCTTTTTGGGAGAGGGGCTAGGGGTGAGGGTCTATAATTCTTTCTGTATCAAAATCACGCTGTCGCCATAGGCGCGTTTAATATTCTGGTTGGTAATCACTGCATTGCGATCACCTTCAGCAATAAGTTCTTTATTCAGCAATAAAAGATGATCATAATTATCCAAATTAGAACCAAGATCGTGAGTGATTACTAACAGAATTTTGCTTTGAGATTTTAATTCGGCAAACACATCAAAAATTACTGCCTCCGTTTTCTTATCGACACCCACAAACGGCTCATCGAAAAATAGTAATTCTGCTTCTTGAGCGATTGCTCTGGCGAGAAATACCCTTTGCTGTTGACCGCCCGATAATTCACCAATTTGGCGATCGCGTAATTCCCACATGCCGACACGCTGAAGTGCCGATTTGACAATATTTTCACAATGACAGCCAGATTTTTTGATCCAGCCTAACCAATTGCGATGGCGAGTACGAGACATCATCACTGCTCCCCATACGGTCACGGGAAAATCCCAATCAATCTGTGATCGCTGCGGCACATAGGCAACGGTGCGAAGCTGTCGATGCAAAGCTCGCGAGCGATAGCGCACATGACCACTAGAAGCAGGAACCAATCCTAAAATTGCTTTGAAGACTGTACTCTTGCCTGCTCCATTAGGACCAATCACTGCCACTATTTGTCCAGAAGCAATCGCAAAGCTGACATCCTCCACTACATTTACATCGTGATAGCTGACTGCTAAATGCTCGACTTCTAGCATATTTTTGATTTGAATTAAATTTGTGGATAATTTAATAATGATTATCATTCTTATTGTATAATCAAGTTATCTTAACGCAATATTTTCGTCTCATGTCCATAAATATTTTTCCCAAAAAAACTGCCGTTAGTGCCGAACAGTCCCAGCAGGTCAAAGATTGGCTATATGAAGTCTTACAAATTGATCGCCATACGGTTATTTCTCTAAGCCAATTGCAATGTCAAGATTCTGGTTGTCCACCCATGCAAACTGCGATCGCGATTATGACCATTCCTCATCGTGTCATTCGCATACATAAAGCAATTCCAGATATTACTTATGCTGATGTAGTACAAGCGATCGCTGTACAAAAGCACAAATTAACACAGTCATAAACTTCCCATTTCAAAAACATGCAAACCCTTCAACTCGATATTCCTAAGCGGGGAATGCCTGTGACTATCGTTACGGGATTCTTAGGCAGTGGCAAAACTACACTTCTCAATCAAATTCTCAAGAACCGTCAGGATTTGAAAGTGGCAGTTTTGGTAAATGAATTTGGTGACATTAACATTGATGGACAACTTCTAATCGATATTGAAGATGGGATGGTTGAGCTAAGTAATGGCTGTATTTGCTGCACGATTAATGATGGCTTAGTTGATGCTGTGTATAACGTTTTAGAACGAAGCGAACGAATTGATTACATGGTGATCGAGACAACTGGCGTTGCTGACCCTTTACCGATCGCCTTAACTTTTTTGGGGACAGAACTCAAGCATCTCACCCGCTTGGATTCCATTCTCACGGTGATTGATGCAGAAACCTTTACTCAGGAACATTTCCAAAGTGAGGCAGCGCTGAGTCAAGTAGAATATGGCGATATTGTGCTGTTGAACAAAACTGATTTAGTTCCTGAAGAGCAAGTTGAAGAGCTAGAAGAGTACCTCCGCAAGAAAAAATCTAAAGCGAGAATCTTGAGATCGCAATATGGAGAAGTTCCCTTACCCCTCATCCTAGATGTCGAACTAGCTCCAACTAGTACCTATCAACAATTAGAGAACGAAGATGAGATACATGAACATGAGCATCACGAACATCTTCATCACCACTCTGACCATTTAGCCAATGATGGATTTATATCTATCTCATTTCAAAGCGATCGCCGATTTGATCTAGACAAGTTTACCCATTTCCTTGATAAGGTGATGCCCAACGATGTATTCCGAGCCAAGGGAGTTCTTAGCTTTGCGTCTCAAGATATGCGGTTTATTTTTCAGTTAAGTGGTAAGCGTTATGAATTATCCTACGATCATCGGCAAAAACCTACTGGCAATCAATTAGTTCTCATTGGCAGGAATCTTGATGGAATATTACTTCAACAACAGTTGCAAGAATGCTTGGTATAGTACTGCGATCGCGACAAGAGCTATGGCATAAGGGTGCGACTTCAGGGCATATTCAAAAGCTCTAAAACTCTATATTGTAGATTTGGTTAGTGCTGTCACAATGCGATATTAACCACAAAACCCTGCTGCCCTTCAATTCCGTAACATCTCTGCTCGACACACCGATTGTTGTCTGGACAATTTTGCGGCGGCGATGAGTTAGACGCTCAAACCAGCATCAGTGTTTATTAGGAAGCTCAATAAAACAACTAACTACACCTTATGAAATCATAATCTCTTGAGTATACTGAACTTTTGCTCTTTGTTTAAAACTGTCAAAATTAATAACTGATGATTTTGTAGCAGCTTCCCAAACCTCATTAACGATTTCTGTCAGTGCTGGCAATACAAGTAAAGTATATTGCCCTACACCTTTGTTACTTCTACCTCCAACCTTCATCGCAGAAGGCATTTTTTCTGGAAAATCTTGCCAGTCTTGCTGAATCCAAAATACTTCATCATCTACAACAACAAGCTGTTTGCACCTTAAATTATCGTCAAATCCACTTTTGTTCAGAAATTCTACTATTTTGCGGACGGTCTGAAGTGATATTTCTTGCCGAAGGTGCTTGATTGCCCGAATTTCCAGAATTTGTTCCCAAGTATAGATAACAGTAGGCTTTCGAGACTTACCAATCCTTTGAGGTATTACAAGCTCTTTCATCTCTAAATACTGGAGTCGATTTGATGTAGTTTCAGTAAGAGCTAGTGTCTCTGTTCGTGTAAAACCTTCTATAAGAGCCATAAGTTGAAGGGCAGCATTAATGTATTACCTTTTGACAAGTTTATAATACATTTGATTAGAATTTACATTTAAAGTGATATTATCTTTGTAAAATAGCTTTAATCTAGATAGCTAAACTAAATCTTGAATTTTTAAGAAATAGCTCATTGATTATTTAATTTAAGTTGATCTTGAGTGCAATTGGTTTGGAATTATGTCGCAGTCTGGGATGCTAGAACTAGCTCACAAAAAACTTTATTGGCCAAAACCTGAGCAGATCTGGGAACCTAGTGGATCTGGTCCAAAGGTTTATGCTCAATTGGCTAAAGAAAAAATCGGGGAGAAAATCAAGCGGGAATTCCCAAAAGATGCCAAAGGTGTAAAAGTTAGTGTATTAGCAGCTAACCCAGATGGTGATGAAACAGAAGCGCCGATTGCTATCGTCTGCCAGTTTAATAGACCTATCTCTTCAGCAGTAATTAAAGAAGTTCATCGACTAGCGTGGAGCTTTAGTCGGG
Source organism: Pseudanabaena sp. M53BS1SP1A06MG (assembly GCA_020404105.1). Classification (GTDB taxonomy): domain Bacteria; phylum Cyanobacteriota; class Cyanobacteriia; order Pseudanabaenales; family Pseudanabaenaceae; genus Pseudanabaena; species Pseudanabaena mucicola_A. The sequence continues at coordinate 47,868 of JADBWH010000032.1, forward strand.
CGCGATCGCTAATCACAATAGAACCTAGCTTAATTCGAGTTTGGTCGTGTTGTGAACCTCCTACAGAAAAAGAAGAACTTACAGAGGTTGCAAGCGTAACTAAGGCTCATCTTTCTGAACAAGCTAACCTTTCTGATCAAGCAGTAAATGCTCTGCAATGGGTTGAATTAGTTTCTGGACAGTTTTTCCAAAATCATGAAAATCGCTTTAAAAGAAGTGGCGCTGCTGACCAAATGCTATTGGACAATCTCAAGCAAGTCCGACAACAGCTTGAGACAGATGGTTTGGATGTTGAAACTATCCATGACCTATTAGCAAGAATTATTTTTATTCAGTTCCTATTTCAGAAACAAGATTCCAACGGTGAACCTGCTCTGAATGAGAGGATTTTGCAAGATTTACATTTACAAGGAGTTCTATCTAAGTCCTATAGAGAGTTATCTGAGATTCTTGATGACTTTGATGATACTTATAGTCTTTTTCGTTGGCTGAATGATAAGTTTAATGGCGATCTATTTCCTGGAAAAGGAGAAACGGAAGAAGAGCGTGAATCTGAATGGCAAGCGGAAATACAAAAAGTTAGGGTTGAAGGAAATCGATATCTAAAAAAGCTTGCAGATTTCGTCAGAGGCGATCTAAAGATGCAAGATGGACAATTTTGCTTGTGGAAATATTATTCTTTTGATGTTATTCCCCTTGACTTTATTAGCAGTATTTATGAAGAGTTTGTCAATAAAAAAGCAGGAGAAGGCGTTCACTATACCCCAGAATATATTGTTGATTTTATCTTGGATGGAGTTCTCCCTTGGGATGAAACAGAATGGAATCTCAAAATTTTAGATCCTGCTTGTGGGTCTGGCATCTTTTTAGTAAAAGCTTTCCAAAGATTGATTTATCGATGGGAATTAGCTCATGATAATGGAAGAATTCCAGCAAACATTTTAAGGGGTTTACTTGTCAACAATATATTTGGTGTTGATATTGATAAAGAAGCGGTTAGGGTTGCATCATTTAGTCTCTATATGACGATGATAGATAGTATCGATCCTCTGAAATATTGGGAAAATCAAGTTCGTTTTCCTCGATTAAGGAATCAAAGACTAATTCATTCAGATTTTTTTGCAGAAGACAAAGAAGGATTTTGCACGGATCAAGATGCTGAGACTTATGACTTGGTTTTGGGTAATGCACCTTGGGGAGATGGGACACTTACATCTTTAGCTTCTGAATGGCAAAAAAGAGATAAAGGTCGGTGGTTTGTTCCTGACAAAAATATTGGCCCGCTATTTCTACCCAAAGCAGCTGTTTTGACCAAACTAGGTGGGCAGATATCGATGATGCAACCTGTATTCATACTGATTTTGAGTCAACTAGGTACTGCAAAGGAGTTTAGGAATAATTTGTTTTCAGAATTTTGTGTAGAAGAGATTATTAATCTAGCAATTTTACGCTTTGAGATTTTTAAAAATGCAATTTCCCCAGCTTGTATTATTACTCTTTCTGTACAAAAGCCTGATATTGAACATTCAACTGTTTATATATGCCCTAAACCTAATTGTAGCAATGAAGATAACTACTATATAAAAATTGAGCCACAAGATATTAACACCATATATTTACAAGAAGCTATATGGCAACCTTTGGTATGGACTGTCTTAATGTGGGGAGGTAGGCGAGATTTAAATCTGATACAACATTTAGCTAGACACAACAATTTGGCAAGCTATAAGGCAAATGGGTTGGTTAAAACACGTCAAGGTGTAATCCCAGGAAATAGGAGAAAATTTCAAGAGCAAATTCTTAATAGAAGAAGACTATGGTCAGCACAATTTCCTAAAGGGACTTTCTTGAAACTTGATCCTCTTATGCTGCCTATAAATGACGATCCATGCACAGATTCTGCTGCTTCAACAGATTTTTCGGCGTTTGAAATGCCACAGCTTATTCTTAAACAAAGTTGGCAGGCTTCAAGTAAGCGTTTTCAAGCTGCTGTAGTTGAACCCGATAAACAAATTAACAAGGGTATTATTTGCTCTGAGAGTTGTGTAACTGTACACGCTTCTGAGGAGAATATTGACATTCTTAAAACAGCTTGTTTGATTTATAACAGCAAAATAGCCGTTTACTATCTATTCCTTTCTAATGGATTCTTTGCTTCTTACCGACCCAAAGTTACTGTAAATGATTTATTAAAAGTTCCTATTCCTCTCACAAGAACAGTGAATTTAGATTCCATAAAAACTCATGGCGATGTAGATAATTTTGCTAATGATTTGTTCTTGCTTAAAGATAGTGAATCTATATTAGTTGACGATCTCTTCCAATATACGTTGCCAGATTTTAAAGGTGGTAGCTTTTCCCCAGGGAGGCAAAAAACTAAGCGATTTAGTCTTGACTTGCTTGAGAATGAAAATGAAAAAGAACTTAAAGAATATTGTGAATATTTTTTTCGTGTAATTAAATCTGGATTTGGACAAGATAAGAAAGTTTGTGCAACTATTTTTCAGGAAGAAATAAATCATTATCTACCTGTTAGGTTAGTAGCAATATATCTAAACAAGTCAATTCATGATGGGATCAAGATAGAACCTATTAATTCTCAGGACTTACTCAATCTATTGGAGCAATTGAATAAATTATTTATGGCACAACCTAGTTCAGATAATGGAGGGATTTTTTATCAGCGTGTAGCCAGAATATATACCTCGACTACTTGGAATGGTGAACAAGTACCAACAGTGTATTTAGTCAAACCAGACAAAATTCGTTACTGGACTCGTTCTATGGCTTTGCGTGATGCGGATGAAGTTGCCGCAGATATAATGCTTGGAAGGAAAGAGTTGATTAGAGAAATAGAAGTAGTAGCTCAATAACATTATGAGTAGGAGAAGAACATCATCCCAAACGATAGGTGAAGCAAGGTATCCTGATACTCCCGATTTTGTCGAGTTGGCTAAAATGTGGAATCCTGCTGCTACCTCAATTCTTTTAAATTTAATTTGGCAAGGCTATGACCTATGTTTCCAAGAAATTTTGTCAAAAGTTGACGTATTACAGTCAGATGATCAACTAGAACGAGAACTTACTCAAATCCTCGATTTATATATTCGTCAAGGTATGCAAGGATTTGAGCCTTTTATTTTACAGCATGAGTCATACGAGATGGAGCTACGGGGAGCATATCGACCTAGACAATACGATTTAGCATTTGTATGGTTTACAAATCCCAAAATCAAGTATCCTTTGGAGGCTAAAGTATTGCGCTTAGACATCTCTGTTAATGAATATGTTAATGAGATTACAAGTAACTTTCTTACCTGCCAATACTCCCCTTTTTCAAGTCAAGGAGCAATGCTTGGATATTTGCTTCAAGGCAATACTGCAACAGCATTTAAAAATATTGCAACATCAGTTCCCTGTACTTTATCCGATCATCCAGATTTTGTGGGACGTGATCATAAGATTTCAGATCATCAGCGTGTAGTTCCAGAAGATAAAACTTATCCCGACAAATTTCGCTGTCATCATTTGCTTTTACAATTGAGCAAGGAACCCAATGTTAAACAAGCATCTAGAAAAAGAAAAAGTCAAAAAAATTGAGCGATTAGAAATCTTGCAATCTAGACTTAGCTTTTTTTGATTAGCTGAAAATTTATTCTATGAATTAGTTGACCTAATCGTAGATTTTGTCAGTGCTGGCACAAGGCGATCGCTTGCCATTCTTGCACCAGAAATATTTCTTGCTGTGGGTCCCACACGCAACGCAGCTAAGCCTCCCATGATGAATAATTCGCAGCCATGCCATCGCAAATGTTCATCGAGAATTGGCAATCCATTAACGAGGGGTTGGGGATATTGCTGCATTACTTGATGTAGCAACGGTTCCGCTTTTGCATCAAATCTTGTACCTGTAGCTAACCAAAGGCGATCGCAAGAAAGTTCCATGCCTTCAGTACAAACAATTTGCCATTTTGTTCCATTCCAACTGGCTTGAGCAACTTCGCATTCTGGATGAAATTCTAATCTGCCTTGATGATGCTCTCTGCGTAACTGTGTCATCACCGAGGGAGTCATCGAACCACCATCTCTCGCAGATAAGACCATTTCCTGCCGTTTTTGCCAATCGGTTTCGGCATTAAAACCCTTGAGATATTTGGGACCAAGCCAGCCCGCATCAGCATCAAAGAGCTTTTCTTTAAATTGTCGACGGGACAGCAATAATACCTTTGCGCCACGAGCGATCGCCCCTAAAGCCAAATGTCCACTAGTTAAGCCACCACCGACAATCAAGATCGTTTCTCCTGCTAAATGTTGCGATGGTAGATTGAGGTCACTAGAATGCACAAGGCGATCGCTAGGAAAGTTAGGGGCTATTCGCTCGACCCAATTGGGAATTTGTTTAATGCTGTTATTGGTGGCTAAGACAACGCGCTTAGCGGTGATGCTTTTGCCATGATTTAGCCAAAGCCGAAAGCCGCGACGGGGTGACATGATTGGCTCTAGGTCTATGACTTTAGCTGTAACTAGTCGCTCATCAAGTCGCTGGGAAGCGATCGCCTTTTGGCAAAAGTCATGAAATAGCTCCGTGGATGGCAAGTCATAGGGAGGAAATAAGTCATCGGGACGGTTTTCGGCGAAGCGTCGTAATGCGAAGGAATCGGGGGCAGGGTGGTGAACGACAGGCGATCGCAGATGGGGAATTTCTTGGGCGGCAAATTGGCGATGCCATTGGGTGAGCCAGTCGCCACTGGGATCAAAAACTAGGATTTTTTCGCGTAAAGCCTGACGTTTTTGCAGGAGATGCAGGGTTAAAGTAAGAGCGTGAACTCCTGCACCAATAATGGCTATGTCAATATCAAAATTTTGCTTATCTACACGATCGCTTAATTTCATCGAAGACACAGAAGACATAGGCAAGCCAGACAATAATGATAACGATTATCATTATTGTCTAGTCCTAAACAATATAGCAACCCTAACGAGACTTTCCAAAAACAAATTATCCAATATAGCCTTAGCCTTATGAGGCTAAGGCTATATTGGATAATTTGCATTAAAGTGGTAAGTTGTTATCCGTAGCAGTTTTTTGAGATGTGAAGACAAATGCAGTCAATTCCCAAGAAAATAACTCCTTGTCCTATCCTTCAAGCTGTTGTAGAACTCAGGTTTGAGACAGTCTTGCCAAGTGATGCAGTGTTTGGCATACTTTACTCTCTTTTGTCAAGCCAATATAATACATTTGAAAAGCTTCCTATCTTGCAAATACCAGAAATCTTGAGAAGTCAAGATCCTAATTTAAGATATCAACCTGCTTACAAATTAATTGATGACAATTTTTGGGTTCAAATAGGTTCAAATGTTATATCAGTAGTTAATGTTGGTAGTTATGCTGGGTGGACGTTATTTTTGGAAAAGATAAGCTCAGTTTTAAATCATCTAAACGATTCAAAGATTGTCAGTAAGGTTACAAGGTTTGGCATCCGCTATATAAGCTTTTTTTCTTTAGACATATTTAAAGAAATTAATTTTGGACTGACATTAAATGGTGATGAATTTGAGACTGAGCAGCTTGTTTTAAGGAGTTTACTGAAGCGCGAAGAATTTTTTGTTAATTTACAAGTAGCAAATAAAACTTTTGTTAGCGATTTTACAGAAATAGGGTCAATAATTGACATAGATACTTTTATTGAAAATGAAAATTTAACTATACCTGATATAAAATCTTCTTTTTTAGAAAGAAGCCATTTTGAACAAAAAAAATTATTTTTTGGGATTTTAAAAAAAGAATTCCTAGTTTCACTTAACCCAGAATATTAGTCTTAAAGGAATTTGTATTATGATTGATCTATTGACTACAAGTAGCTCTTACTCACCACTAGTATTTATTTTGCCATATTCACTAACACTTACTACAGTGACCTGCATACCTAATATACATTCAATAAATAGTAATATGGATTCATCTTTGATCCCGTTGGTTCAAAGATATTCTTGGGAAGATAATTACACTCCTTCAGCCATAGTTGATTATACAGACGAAGAAAAACTGACTATCTTAAAGGATTTTGCAACAAAGCTAATATCAAACATGCATGACGTACCTAGTGAGTTTGCTGAAATACTAAGCGAAAACTTTTGGGAATTAATATGAGCGATGTGTTTGAAGATTTTAAGAAGTATCTCCCTAGATATCTATCTTCTTTATCATCCAAAGAATTATTTGATGGATTAAAAGATTTCCCTGAGAATATGAATAAAAGATTTTATACGGATGAAATCTCTCTAGATGAAAATATTATTTATCAAGGAGATGGAATTAGAGACCTTCCGTTTATCGTCTTCCCAAGCACTAAAACAGGAAATTTAAAAGCTGTTATCTTAACAAATACTTGTGACAATGATATCAATAACAAAAGGTTGAATACATCATATATCTGTTATTCACCTTTAATCCTGCTTGATAGTTATAAGGAATCTTTACTAAAAAACTCTCAACAAAGCAAAGAATCTGTTAGAGGACATATTGACAGTATTAAAAGACAAGAAGCCACACAATTTTTCTATTTTCCAAGAGGTGGGAATTTAGAAAACGACTCTATTATTGATTTTAGTTTAATTTGTAGCTGCACAAATAAAAGTATTGCAAGGGAATCCTTAAGGCAAAAAAGACTTTTTTCTTTAAGTAATTATGGGTTTTACCTACTATTATTTAAGATGTCTGTCCACTTCTGTAGGATGGGAGAAAATATAGATAGGCGCTAAATAAACAAAAAAAGACAAAAAATTAGGTTTTGTGTGTTGAGTGACATTCATCACAACGCTGAAGAGCATCATGGACGACAGAAGTGCTAGTTTTCAAACTTTCTGCTAACTCCACATAAGTCCATTCTGAATTTAAGCAATATAACGATATCTTGAGGCTTGAGCATAGTTTAAGTCTGGATTAAATTAACTTTATTCTATATTCTCGAATCATGAATATAGCAGATTTAAGCCTTATTTCATGCTCTTTTTATAGCCAATTTAGCGGTTAATATAGTAGACTAGGATAAAAATGATAATGATTATCATTTTTATAATCTTCGTTGCCAAAAGTCTATGTCTGTCGTCACAGAAACATCTCAGAAAGATCCGCCCACTCAAGTATGGGCGATCGCTGGAGCAGTGGGAATCGGCAAAACTGGTTGGATCTATCAACAAATTGAGCAAATATCTGCACCAGTTGTTTATTTCTGCCCTAGTGCTGGTAATGTTCCCATCGATCCAACTTGTCTTATCGCAGAATTTCCCCATGTGCAAATTTTCGCCGATGGGCAGGAATTAGAACTGATTGAAAAAGTAGAGCAAGGCGCGATCGCTTTTATAGAGTTGGGCTTTCACTTAGATTTGAGATCGGGAGATATGCTGCTAGATACTCTTGCCGATCGCCATGCCTGTAAACGGATAGCCCTTGTTCCCTCTGAGTTAAACAGTTCTGAATGGCATGACTGGGCGAATGAAGTAATAGAAGTTAAATATAATTTAGATTTTCATGATTTGCAGATTTGGCGATCGCCTTTTACGGGACAGGTTTTTGACCCTTCGAGTTTGAATGTCCTTTGGTACGAAATCACGCAAGGAGCCTATGGGGAAGTAAGTCGAGTGAAAGGAATTTTCGACCTGTTCGATGGTCGTGCCTTTCATCTAGATTTTGTCGCAGGAATGGAAGATAGCCTCTATTTACCCCTTGATGTCCCGCTTTGGTTAGATGGTCGCCCTGAGCGCTTTAGTGGAATTGAAGTTGTGGGTCGCAATCTCGATGGGAAGGCGATCGCTCAGTGCATTATCGATTGCTGCCTATCCGAAGAAATCATGCTCCATTATCAAAACCAAATCAAACAATCACACCAACAATCACACCAAGTGGCTGCTTAAATTATGAAAATCGCTGTAATATCTTGCATTCATGGCAACTATGAAGCCCTTGATGCAGTTTTGAGAGATATAGACCACCAAAAAGCCGAAAAAATCTTTTGCTTAGGCGATCTCGTTGGTTATGGTCCTTTTCCCAGTAACGTTGTGGAAATGGTGCGATCGCTAGATATTCCTACGACACAGGGTTGCTGGGATGAGGATATTGTGGAAGGATTGAACTCCTGTGAATGTAGCTATCCATCCATGCTTGCGGAAAAGCGCGGTCGGCTTGCCCATGAATGGACAAACGAGCATATTTATCCTGAAACTAAGGAATATCTAGCAGCTTTACCGAAAGTGATTAAGCATGACAATCTCGCCTTTGTGCATGGCAGTCCGCAAAGTCAGCATGAATATCTTTTGCCAGAACTGGATGGCTTTATTGCCCTAGAGCGAGTTCTCTCGACGGGAGCCGATATACTCTTTTGTGGTCATACCCATGTGCCATATGTGCGAACCTTAGATGCAGGTCATTTGCGCCTCTTAGTGAGAACTGGTACAGAGGTTCCAGAAGCAGAAATGCGCGAATTTAATGCACCCTTAAAACGGATTGTCAATGTTGGCTCCGTTGGCGAGCCGCGTCATGGTCGCCCCAATGCTACCTATGTGATCTATGACACCGATAGCGATCGCGTTACCTTACGCGAAGTGGAATATGACTATCAAAAAACCTGTGCCGCAATCATTGAGAGAGGTTTGCCACCAATTTTTGCATGGCGTTTAGCCAAGGGTTTAGAATTTGCCGAACGTGCCGATGATGCTTCCCATTTATGCGAGAGAGGTGTGTAGATGTCACATTGGGCAATTTTAAGCGGTATCGAAGCTAATCTCACGGCTTACGAAGCAGTGCTAGAAGACATTAAGCGACAAGTTCCAAAAGTTACCGAACTTTATATTCTTGGTGATGTGATTAATGCGACTACTGCTAGTGAGAAGGTCGTAGCGAGGATTCGCAATCCTCGGATCGGTGAGCTAGTACCTCAGGTCTGCAAAGGCTGGTGGGAAGAGCAAGTGCTGATGCTGCATGGATTCGTTCCCGATCTTGAGCCAAATCCTTTGGTAGAAAAATATGGCGCGGCTGGTGTAAAAGCCCTTTGGGACAGCATTTCCAAAGAAACCGTGTCATGGATTAGCAATCTCCATTTTGCTTTTATGGAATTTGATTGTCTATTAGTACATGGCAGTAGTTTGAGTGTGTTTGAAGAACTCACGCCTGAAAGTTCGCCTTTACTGCTTTTAGATCGAATTGCTCGTAGTAATGCTAATCGCCTATTCTGCGGACGTTCTGGGCAAACCTTTCGCTACCAGATTAAGGATGGTTCCCTCAATTCCCATGTGTTAACCCTTGATGGTGGAGAGGCTTTGGAGACTTTCAATACTAGCGATCGCCTTGCGATCGGTGTCGGCAATGTCGGCGGCACTCCCAACAGAGCAACCTATACAATCTACAGTCCCAATACTGATATTGTTCAGTTTCGGACAGTGCGCTATGGCAAGAGCAAGGGCTTTGGGAAAAGTTGAGAATAGTATTTGGTCAAGAATGTTATGATACAAAAATAATAATGATTATCATTTTCAAAATTAAACAATGTCTCTAAAATTCTGAAAAATTATGTTCAATCAATTTTCCAAATCTGTATTCAAAGCGATTGCTATTTCGGCGATCGGGATTCTCCCTAACGCCGTAGCTAGTGTGTCGGCTCAATCTATCCCTCCAACCAAAGATATCATAGGACAGAACGTAACATCGGTTTCACAACTGAGCGATGTAAGACCTACCGATTGGGCTTTTACGGCTTTGCAATCCTTAGTGGAGCGCTATGGCTGTATCGCAGGATATCCCGATCGCATCTTTCGCGGCAATCAAGCCACCAGTCGTTATGAATTTGCGGCGGGGATAAATGCTTGTTTGGACAAAATCAATGAAATTATTTCCGCAGGTTTAGCCGATAAAGTTGGGAAAGAAGATCTTGCCACATTACAAAAACTGCAAGAAGAGTTTGCCGCCGAACTAGCCACATTGCGCGGTCGTGTAGATGCTCTGGACGCAAAAACTGCCAAATTGGAAGCACAGCAGTTCTCTACTACTACAAAACTGGAAGGTCAAGCGATCGCGGCTGTTTCGGTTGGAACTTCAGGCTCTGATTTCCTTTTGGACTCAACAGGAACACCGACAACCAATGCTGGCAAGGTCAATACAACAGTAATCAGCCGCGTGCGTCTGAACTTTAAGACGAGTTTCACAGGTGAAGATTTATTGCTCACACGCATCTAGCTTGGTAATGGTGGCACAGGATTAGGCAATTCTCTTGAGGCTCCTGAGAGCTTATTAGGCTTCACGGGATTTGGGAACAGTTCTAAATTTGATTACAGTGGTGTTGGCACGACTGCCACACTCAATCGCTTACGTTACGATTTCCCAATCGGTAAAGATATTCAAGCTTCGATTGGCACAAATATGTCACTGAACGATCATCTGGATGCCAATAGTTTTGCCAATGATGAATCTGCCGACTTTTCTAGTGGGATGTTTATCAATAACCCCTTGATCTTGCCTGTGAATGATGGGGCTGGAGCAGCGATCGCTTGGAATTTTGGTGGTAGTGCTTTTACTCTAAGAGCAGGTTATGTCGCTCAGAATGCGAGTCTTCCGACCTCTGACGGAACGATCAATCGTGGCTTATTTGGTGATCCCTATCAAGGCACGGTTGAGCTAGAGTTTGCACCGAAAAACGCTGATGATGCAAGTCCCTTTGCAATCCGTCTGCAATATACTCGCGCCTCGGTAAATAATCTGGACTACAACACAGGTGGCGTAAATCTTGAGTGGGCTTTTAATAAAGCGATCGCCACGCTCTTTTGCTGCAAGTTTGACTTTATCTGCACCATATCTAGATAAGTCTTGCCATTACTGCCATTGAGAAACCAATAGGAATCTAAAAACCTCTATTCTTTGTTCTTGTGGCAGTTGTTTGACAAGTTCTACAACTTGCTCATTACTTAGTGTTAGCATTGGCATTTTTTTTTCTCCAAATATTGATTCTAAAATATATTTGATGAGACGATCGCCCAATAAATCAAAATATCACTACTAAACTAAAGATTGTTTTCATGAGTTTTAGGCAATGTTGTAACCTTAGTGGGCTGGTTTTGTTGTGTAACTCTAATCAGGAATCTTAGGGCTTCATTGACTGCATCGGCGTTTGGAAATATTGCAGCAACATCAGGTTCTAGACGTACAGTTGAACCGCCAAAGCCTTTACGTCCTGAGCCTAGTTTTCTGACACGCAGACTTTTAAGGTCATGTTCGGGTCTAAGGTCGTCTTCTAGTTCTAATTTAGCCTTCTTCATATGCTTCACGCTCCGATTTTATAGTTTCTCTAGCAGTAGGAGGACTTTAGCTAGAAGATAGGTTCTTTGCACCGTGAACTACAGCCAGAATATCTACTCTGTCAGAGCCAACATAATAAATAATGCGATAGTTTGCTTCAATAACTTCGCGTATTTGCTCTAAGTTGATTTCAGGCAACATCCTCCCTGAATCCAGAATACGTTCATGGTTGAAGTCCAAACTGCGATCGCACTTCTTCAACAGATTTAACTCGACCTGCTTGACTGTCTGCTAGACCTGCTGCAACGGCTAGAATCACATACACTTGTTGCATGATGTCATCCCAAGTGCAGTTGTCGGGTAATTTTTCGATGAGGCTTTGGGCTTGCTGTTTGACGTTAAGTACTGTCATGGTTTAGCTTCCTCTAAAACTTTATCTTAAGTATATTATCCAATTTTGTTTGGGTGACTGCCTAGTCTTTGATTTGCAATGCGATCGCCTAATAAATTACTAATGTGATTAGCGATCGCTAAGTTTTTTCAATAATGCGCCGAACTTCTGTCGCTGAAATATCTGATTGTTCGGATTTGGAGTAAATGGTAATCAAAATAACGGATGTAGATGTTTTGACATAGTAGATAACTCGATAGCCAGCACTTTTACCCTTTTTGTTATCACTATTTTTAAGCCGTTGCTTGAAGACTGTGTAACTAACATGGGCAATTTGATCGCCTTTAAAATTTCCTGCCTGCAAGTCGTCAAGAATTGGTTGTAAATCCTTTTTGATGCTGCGGTACTTTTTGGCTAGATTACGCAGGTCATTTTTAAACTCATCGGAGAATTTAATTTCAACTAATGGATCAATCGACATCGATTCCATCCCAAAGTTCAGAGATGGGATGAGTTCTACCATTCATAGCGTCATCCCAGCCTCGTTGAAAGCATTCTACCGCAGGGTCTAGTTTTTGCTCTTGACTTGCGGTGATTTCTTGATTTAATAAGTCTCTCAGTTTTATTTTCTCTTGTAGTTCTAAAGAGCGCATCATGTCGATGAGCGATTCAAAGGGTAGCGATAAATTTACGGTTACTTGGTTTGTCTGCATAATGGTCGCTGTCTAAGAGAATAAATTAACAAAATCCGTAGCTTTAGAGATCGCAATGTCCTGATATTTAACCAGTGATAAAAGATGTTTGTCTCCTGTGACTATATGGCTTGCGTTAACGATTACGGCGCATTCGATAACCATTATTTATTTCACTATTTTTCGTGGACAACTAAATCAATAAATTCTTCTCTTTCTTCTTCTGACATCTTTTCCCAGTCATAGCCACGCTCTTTTGCAGCAATTTGAATTTTATCCGCGCCATAGCTAGATAAGTCTTGCCATTGTTGCCATTGAGAAAGCAGTAGGAATCTAAAAATTTCTATTTTTTGCTCTTGTGGTAGTTGTTTGACAAGTTCTACAACTTGCTCGTTACTTAGTGTTAGGCTTGGCATCTTTGTGTTCTCCTGATATTAATTCTAAGAAATAATGTTGCTTGGTTTGATTGTAAAGTGATCAGGCTTGATCGCCAAATAAATTGCTAATGTGATTAGCGATCGCGAAGTTTTTTCAATAATGTGCCGAACTTCTGCAACTTTACGGTTACTTGGTTTGATTGAACAGTGGTAAAGCTTGATCGCCTGATAAATCAAAATATTACCCCGTTTAAAGTTTGGCTTTGGCTACGTCATAGTCATCATAAATGCTCATTTCAGGGCTATTCCAATCTTCTGAGTTTATTGTCGTACAGGCTTTTGAAGTGGATACTCATGATCATGAACACTAAACATATTTGGATTTTTTAAGATGCCAAGCTTTTCGCCGATTTCTATTGCTATAGCTGCATCTTCTTCTGTCCAATCTTTTACATTAAAATATATTGCATCTTCAGATCGGATTTCATTATCAAATCCCGGTTCAGTAGCTATTCCGACAATATGTTGAGCATCAGGAAACTTAAGTTTCACACCAGCGCAGCAAGCCTCTAATACATATCTACGAGATACTCGATATTGCTCATAAGTCATCTCAGATTGCGGAAGCGTTAGAAAAACGTAATATGGTTCTTGGGGAGAGAAAGGGAACATATAACGTGTTGCACGCATATGTTTTGGCGCGGAATCGATTAGTCCACGCAGTCCTGCCGAGAGGCTTCGCCTATGAAAACGTGGTTCTCGTGCTAAAAATCGGAGAAGAGGTTCCGTTCCTTTGACACTAGGAGCAGTAGTGAAATACTGGGTATCTTCCATTACATGCTTGCTAAATACTTCAATCAATCCATCCCAGACATAGCTGACTCTATCAGCCGCTATCTGAGCTTTTCTTTCAGGGCTTTGCTTAAAGTCCTCCCAATGACCTTCCTCAAAAACAAGATTCTGTATTTTCTTTTCACAACTAATTGGAATAACAAAATCATGCTCACCATTCTCCTCATTTATATTTTTGAGATAGTAAGCTAGTAAATCTTCTTCTCCTGCGGCAATTACAACTGCATCAGATCTAAGGAGGCGCTCTTTTTTAGTTAAATAGGAAACGAAATCTGAAATAGTATCTACTGTACCTAAAACAATATCTAAAGATGTGTCCCCAAAAACATGTACAAATGTACGACTTGGATCAATATCTCCAATAAACAACGGAAAACCTCCATAGTCATTTACATAATGAGCGTTACCTTTAATAGAAGTATTAATCATGAGACTACCACTACCACCAAGTTCCTGCTGACAACGCTTAGAGTTATCATGTGCAACAACAATTAGATGAAATTTTGCCTTTGACAAATCGGGTATATCTATAGGAAAAGGTATAGTACATGAGCGATCTAAGAAAAGACGTGTTTGGCTTTGCTTAATCCATCTTTCAGCACCCCACACTTGATCTGCGGATTTTTGTATTGCTCTTTTAAACCATCGATTCCAATCAAGATCAAGTCGATCAGTATGTGGAAATTGACAATCTTTATCTGAGAAAATAATGATGTGATTCTCGAAAATTACTAGTAGATCACATACTTCTTTCCCATCAGTTCTTCCACCTGAAATTTGATCTCTATATACTCCTGAATAGCTCCAAAGCGATAAAAATGTCCGATCACAAAGAACCTTTAAGTATCGTTCAGATTCAGTAACACCGTCTGCGCGTTTGATAGACATAAATAAATTTGGATATTTACAAGTTTAAAAAAGTGGCTATTATTTACTTCTCCTCTTAGCTTGGATAAGAATCAGAGAACATTATAAATTTCATAAGCCCAGACAATATTTAACCGTTGTCTCTAACTCTTCCATTTTTTCTGGAGAGAGCATTCCTACTGGCTGATCTAAAAATCGTGAAGCATCAAGCGATCGCAGTTGAAAGCACAAAAATACAGTTTCCATAGGCAATCCACTTTCTGATGGAGAAACTCTAACATTGGTAGGATAGTCTCTCGTAATATTTGCTCCTTTCGTTCCTACAACAACAGTCACGACAAGAGGAAGACGATTAATATCATCAATGGAAAGAACTAAAACAGGTCTTGTGCCACTTTGCTCTCTGCCAGCAGTCGGATTGAGATTTACAAAATAGATTTGCGATCGCAATATAGCCATATTTCAAAGCCCATCAAAATCTGTAACAGCAAACTCTTGCTGAATCTGAGAAAGCTCAGCTTGAATTTGCGGATCTTGTGCCATTGCCACTAGTTCATTTCTAATCCTAATTTGATGCGCTATATGCTCCAAAAGCCACAATTGCTCAGCTAGATTGAGAGCATCTATAGATTTAGCAATAATCTTCAGTTCACTTGACCTTTCTCTAGTTAGCATATTTTTTATCCTTGCTCTATAAGATTTTCGATAAACTTAGAATTTAGTAGACGAATCTAATGATCTAGCTCCGCTAAAAAGTCATCAACAGAACCACTCTTAAATTTATCTTCCATAAATTCTTGCCTTACTTCTTGTACTTCCTGCACAATTTGATGACGTTGACGCAGTTTCAAGCGATTATGCAATACATCTAATAACGCTAACTGATCATCTAAAGACAAAGACTCGATCGCATTTAATGCTTCTTGAAAACCTGATATTTGTTGAGAGAGCATATAAGCGTTTACTACAAGTTTTGATCGCTATTGTAGCAACACCTATATGCCCTATATGTCATTTGCTGCGATCTATGGCTTCTGTTCAGGGAACATACACTTATCCGAATCGCAACCCGCAGGTCCCGCCTCCATCAACTCACCCGAATCATAACGCAACAAACTTGCGTAAAAATCATCAGACTTGCGACGTTCTAGCACCTCAGCACTGAGCTTCTCATAGGTAGCCTTATCGATTGGCTCAAAGGGCAAACGAGGGAAGGTTTGTAGGTCATCAAAACGTGCCAATAGCGCCGCCGAGATATAACCCTCATCATCACGAATCGCTTCGTAAATCTTCTTCCCTAAAGGCTCGATTTCATGCTCCCGTAACTCCAAGGTTGCGGAAGTATTATGACGGGTGTAATGCTTCTGCACCTGCATATAGAAATCAAACTGCGCCATCACATCAAACTTACTGATGTCTACCTTATCCGCACCGTCAAGGTCAGCCCAAGACACGCTCACAGGAATCTCCACCAGCCATTCCGTACATCTCGGATCGAAGGGATCATTCAGCAATTGTCCATTCTCATCCTTATCCGATTGCGAAGGAATGATGCTATAGCCATAGTCCATACAAGCCCGCGCCACAGGATCTTCCTTACGGAAAGTAATCCGACGGATAAAACGCTGTGCCTTCGGTGGATGCCATCCAGGGGAAGCACCAGTAAGCAGAGACTTGGTATTGTGCGACTTCAGCGCACCTTGCCAATACCATGAGTCGTCATCATCAATTCCTGATACCGCAAAGTCATAGCTGTAGTCGGGAGTAGTTTCAAACTCTATGCTAGTGACGCGATAGGGATGGAATGCAAATTGGCGTTTAGGTTCTGGTAATGGACGTAGCTGACATTTACGGCTGTGGGTATTGAGATATGCTAAGGATTCAGGTTGTGACAACATCCGACTGAGGGATAAGCCCCACATATCCTTTTGACCTTGGAAGTTCTCACCTTGAGTATTATGGAAAATGCTAAAGCACAAACCAACAGCTTCACCAACCTGTTGCAGGTTGCGAATAAAGGCTTCGCTCGATGAATCAATAGAAAGATCTCCTTTTACCCGAACGCATCCATCGGTATCAATCAAGCCACAGAAGAAGGCAAGAATTGTCTCACGGGAAGATTTGCGAATTGCGAGAGGAATCCGATCTAGATCCTTACTGCTGCCTTTCTCCAACTGATTCAATTTCAGCCAATCAAACAACTGTCCAGAAGCAAAGGTTAATTCGCCTCTTGTGCCGCCATTGCGAGGATCATGGCTGATTTTGCCTACGAGTCCAAACTGATTTTGGGCGATCGCTTGCAAACGCTCTACCAAATCTAGCTCTTTCTCATTGAAAGCAAATCGTACCCGATCTTTGCTTTCACTCATAGCGCCATCGCCAAACAAGCAACCTAAGAAATAACCCAATTCTGGATTTAATGTAGTTGGTGTTGAGATTTCCGCAGTCAGCACACCACGACTATGCCCTAAAAGTTCTTTACGACCTTCGCGAGTATATTGAGCAGAATTGAGGCTGAGCAATAGAGCATCTTCTGTATGACGGTATTCACCAAGGGAATAGTCAATGTCCATACCAAGTTCTAGGTGATCGGCTCTCACCCATTGATTGGCGATCGCAAGGCGATGATTAGGAGTCATCCGCAAGACACGACCATTTGCAAGAGTGACACGCACTAGGTTGAGAGGCTGATTAGCGATCGCTGTATCCGCAGCAATGCCATTCCGCACACTCAAATCTAAACCTTTGCTCTCACCACTACCCGCTTCGACAATTTCATCGGCATAGAGCAAACCTTGATCAAAAATGCGTAAAGCAGTGCGATCGAGGCATCCCGCAGGTTGAGTTGTTGTGCAACGATTCGGGCGGCGTAAGCCATGCGCGTCACAATATTCCCAAACTGTCTGATGCACAATTTCACGCCAGCGATTGAGATAATCAGCTTCCTTCTCTTTGAAGTCTAGCCCCTGCACGGTATCAGGACGACCTGCTTCCCACCAGCGCAGCCATTCCACACCAAAGGCATGAACGAAGAAGTCAAATAATCCTGTGAAGGATACACCCACAATTGGGTCGATTTCACGACTGTATTGATAGCGTTCTTCATTGAAGCGATGATTGAGCAAAGCCGCGACAGATAAAGCACCTGCCTTAAAGGCTTCTTCCTGTTCTTTCTCATTGCGAGGATTGAGTTGATTGAGATGTACCTCCGATAGATTACAGTGAAAATCAGCACCGAGAATTTCCAGTATTTTTATTGTTTTGTTATCCTAGAGGCTCTTTATCCTCTAGTTCTAACGCTTCATAATTCGCGTTAGCTCCGAGTACCTTTTCTACCAAAGAACGAAAATAGTAAAGGATCTCTTTACGGCTAGTTTGTTTACCTAACAAGGCTTTGCTAAGAGTTCTCTCATCTTGAATATCAAATTGATTACGGACTTGTTCGTAGAAAGTTTCAAGAACAGGCTTAATCTTATTGAGCTTACAGGTCATTATCTCTATTGGATAAGTCTCTGCAAACTTAAGGGCGATCGCCTGTATTACCTGAGCATTTTCAGAGAATGTCTTTGAGCGAGTAGCGTTTACAGAACATTTGTATGAACAATATGTTTGAGGATTATTCTTGCGAAATAAAACTTCAAAACTCTTCTTACAGTATGCACAGGTCGTAAAGACTTGATAATAGCGTTGAAGATTGTATTGTTTTAGACTTTCTGTTTGCAGTTGAACTTTTTCACTCTTTGCTCTAGAGTCTAACCACTTCTGACGATACTCAGCATCTTGCAATCTAGCCTTTGCTTTTTGGGCAATTTTTGCCTTTGTTGATTGGGATGCTTCTACACCGTAGCGTGGATTGTTTTGACCAGAGGTATCCATACCCAATCCATTTGCTATTTGTTTCCACTCTTGCTTGAGTTGCTCAAAAATAAATGGTGTGGGATGAATTAACTTTCGTAGGTCTTTCTCTTGAAGAACTTTAACATTCAGTCCATAGTCTTTCTCAAAAGTTAAGATTCGAGGTAAATCAGTCTCATAATTAAATCCACCTTTAATCTCTACATAGGAACCATCAGCTAATAGAAAATCAGGTTTATATGAGCCTCCCGTAGAAAGCGAAAACGTTTTGACCTCATATTGCCATTGGATTCCCATATAGTCGAGATATCGAGCGTAAATGTACTCTAAGGTCGATTTGAGATAATAGCCTTGATAGTAGCCGCAATAAGTTCTTCCGTTCATTAATAGCCCGACACTCGTGGAGGTTTCTATTCTAAAAAGATTATAGTGCAAACGCACTTTTCTTGTAGGTTCATCCTCTACTCTGTACGGTGCTGGAAGTGCTTTAGTTCTTCCAGTTACCACGGGATTAGCGTCTCAGCCTTCCCCGTTTTTGCCGGGTTTTTAACGTGAGGCAAAATTATCTACCACACGGATTGAGTCCATAACGACTCATTCGATGCTCAAGCTCTAGTTCCAAATCATTCATCACTTTTTGCATAAGTTTTCTCTCATCTATTATTGGATTGGTTAGGAATTTGTGTGATGCTCTAGTAGAAGCTGCCGAAGATATTCCTTAGCTAAATCCCTAGACTGACTATAGAGTTCCACAAATTTTTGTTTCTTGTCGGCAGTGTTTAATAGGTCAGCATTAGAACGGGCGATCGCCTCACCCGCCCATTGAATTGCACCTTCACCCGAATAGTATTGTTTGCGAACAGCATCCACGCATTCTTGTTCAGTCGGTTTGCGATGGAATACCCTTGTGTGGTTCGCCATACGAAGTGCATCACGCTCAGGATCGATGCGCCAGTTACCCGCTTCATCTTGCTGCCAGAGATTATCCTTTGCGACAGAACCAAGTGTATCTTCAGAGGAGAACTGGCGCATACCTGCTGAGTTGTGTGTGAGATAGCCATCGCAATAGAAACAATGGGCTTCTTCTACTTCAATGTCATAGGTCTGCACATAGTCTTGACTACCCAAACCTTTGACACTTACAGGAATATCCATACTGACATCAGATTCAGCAATATAGCGCTCATAATTGGAATTGCCCGAACGAGAGCCTTGGAAGCCCATATCACGCATTTCGCTGTAGGTATAGGCTTCTCGCATCATTTCACCAGCGATCGTAAATCCATACATCTTCAATCCTTGACGAATTTCGCCCTTGACTGAATGTTGAGCAATGAGAGCGTTATATCGTTCCTTTAGTGCAGGGATAGTGAGGTTATATTTTGCTTGCCAGTTTTGCTCTTTAGGTCTGGTAATAACGATTCTGCCAGCAATCCCAAGACTCGAAAGAACTGCACTTACCTGTCTAACAAATTGACGGTAAACAGAGGTTACTAGATGCGGTGGACGATTATCGACTGCACCATCACTATCCATTAATCCTGCAAGATAAGCAGAACGAATATCTGTAGATCCTTGCAAGATGAAAGATGGAACTTCTAAAACAGTGTTTGGTTGTTTAATATGCTTATAGAAGTATTCAGCTAAACGAATTGAAGAACAGACTGTTTTAGCGGTGTTCTCACCATTGACAATTCCGTGAGTAGCTGTCAAGCCAAACATTGCCAGAGCTTGATCCAGTTTGCTCTGAAGCTTTTGGCAAAGCTCGGGCTGGGTAGCATTCATAGCCCACTCTACCCGTCCATAGGGCTTGGCATGTTTATTTCGCCCTAAAGCTACATAGCCATCACCATGCGTAAAACCAATCAACCAAGCAACTTCAGGAGTTAACGCGGGAATAGTAATAGACTTAGCAGTGCGACTATGACTAGGACGTTGCTCAGTATCGTCTGCTGGTAAATGGGTAACTGTTCCCGAAAGAATTTGAATACTGTGCATGAGGCGATCGCCTTCTTCAAGTGCCGCCACATATTTCCAACGAATGCTCCCTTTAGCATCAGCCAAAACGGCTACACGATGATTAATTGTTGCTCTAGGGAGAGTAGCATTGGTTTCAATTTCTTGAACTTCTTGCATTCCCTGATCAAATTTATTCAGGACTTTCCGAAATCCTAAAGGAGTCTGAACCAAGTCGCCAATTTGTACATCCTTAATCGCAACTAAGCCTTTAGATGTATGCACAAGGGCATCTTCAGGAAGACAACGCCTAATATTGCCAGCCACGATGCAAACTGCGGCTTCATCGATGAGGATGCAGCACTCGACTGAGGTGAGTTGACGACCGATCGCCTTGTTTAAAATATTGGCACAGCGATCGTAAAGCGTAGGCAACTTGACAGGATTTGCCATACCACCAAAACCCTTGAGGGCTTCACCACTGGGGCGCACATCACTGATATCAACAGTGATTTGGACGGGATTGGATGCATCAAACTTCTCGTCGCTCGATAGCTCTAGTAGAGACTGGTAGGACTTGACCCAACCTTGACGACTATCGCCCACATGGAATTTAACGGCATTGTTGGCATAGTCAAACTCAACTTCGGTGTTGTGGCGACGATGCTCGACAGGAGTTGCCCCGATCGCACCGACCACATTTACTTGCAACTGGTTACGAATTACGGGCAGTTGGCAGATGTACTGCGGCTCTAATACGCCACCCGTGCCAGAGCCTTGCATAGCGAGATCCATCATCAAGCCAAAGGCTCGCCAGTCAATCACATTAGTGCTGGTGCAATTGTAAGAGCCTGAAAAGTTTTCGGGGCGATCAACCCATTCAGTGCCACCGACCCACAACCAACGCCCAGAGGTGAGCGACTTAAGCTGCTTTTGCATCTTGTCGATCAGATCAGCTTGTTCTGAGGTGAGTTTACCGAGTTTTTTTAAACCTGTAAGTGTGCGATCGCATACCTCCGCCCAACTTTCTCGCTTGTTATTATACTTGCGGCTATAAGTCCTGAAAAATACAGGATAAGCAGCAGGAGCGCTTTCGGGGAATCGAACCTCTTTGAGGATTCGTGTGAGTTCTTGCACCATAAAGTAATTGTGCCTTTACAACGTTATAAGCATACAAGCTTAACGCAAAACAGGCTGAAATCACATTGTATTTAGTGTATTAATTGTAAAGATAAATAGCTACTACGCTATTAGTAGTTTTCAGCACAATCACTTAAACTAGTACAATCAAATTACAATCAAAAATATAATCCAAATAATCTCAAAGCCTTTAACGGACGCGCAGCGTAGG
Organism: Pseudanabaena sp. M53BS1SP1A06MG; assembly: GCA_020404105.1. Lineage (GTDB taxonomy): Bacteria > Cyanobacteriota > Cyanobacteriia > Pseudanabaenales > Pseudanabaenaceae > Pseudanabaena > Pseudanabaena mucicola_A. The sequence goes on from JADBWH010000032.1 coordinate 69,493, forward strand.
TCAAAGGCTTTTAATATGCTTTCGCAACAAATTCCAATCATGCTATGATGGAAAGCCTGCTAAAATATTGAACCGAATCACGCAGAAATTTTAGAGCCATAAACCCATGATTAAGTTGAGATTAAAGCGATTTGGCAAGAAGTTTGAAGCCAGCTATCGCATTGTAGTTGTCAATAGCACCAGCCGCCGCGATGGTCGTCCCCTTGCCGAGCTTGGTTTCTACAACCCACGTACCAAAGAAACCCAACTTGATGTACCTGCGATCGTTGATCGCATCAAAAAAGGTGCTCAACCCACTGACACGGTACGTCGCATCCTCGAAAAAGCCAAGGTATTTGACCTCGTAAGTGCCTAAAAAATGCCTGACTACAACGCCCTAATTAGTTTTTTGCTAAAGCCATTACTAACCTACCCAGAAGCACTTCGGGTAGATTTTGAGTCAAATAGCAAAAGTGATCGCGTCTGGATTAGAGTTGCATTCAATCCAGAAGATCGAGGGCGAGTTTTTGGCAAAGGGGGACGAACAATTCAAGCAGTGCGGACAGTTGTGATGACCGCAGCCCAAGAATTTGGTCATAGTGCTAGATTTGAAGTTTTTGACCCAACTCCCAATGCAACCTCCGATGACTATCAAGATCGTAGCTCAGAGAATCAAGAACGCCAACAATTCCAAATCGAGCGTCCTCGGATTAATGTTGAAAAACCGAAACGACGTGAAACCATTAACTAAAATAAAGGGGTTGCTTAGCGACCCCTTTATTTTTTGGTGAAAACAAGTATATGAAAGCAGGCGCGGAAATTCTTTGCATCGGAACAGAGTTATTACTGGGCGAGATTCTCAATAGTAATGCCCAATATTTAGCTCAACAGTTGGCTTTACTGGGAGTCCCACATTTTTATCAAACCGTTGTCGGTGATAATCCTGTTCGCATTCATCAAGCTCTAGAAATTGCCGCTAGTCGCTCGAACTTAATCATTACTACTGGTGGTTTGGGACCTACACCCGATGATCTCACCACCGAGTCGATCGCCAATTTCTTTGATACCCCCCTCGAAGAGCGTCCTGAAATTTGGGAACGCATTCAGCAAATGGCAACACAAACTGGTCGCAAACTCACGGCAAACAATCGCAAACAAGCCTTGCTACCCAAGGGTGCTGAGATTTTACCTAACCCTGTGGGTACAGCTCCTGGCATGATCTGGGAACCCCAGCCCAATTTGTTAATTCTCACCTTCCCTGGTGTACCGAGTGAGCTATATCCGATGTGGGAGCATACGGCTGCCCGTTTGTTGCAAACCAGAAATTATGGGCAAGGCATATTTCACTCCAAAGTTTTGCTGTATTGGGGGATCGCGGAATCAGCATTAGCAACTAAGGTTAATCACTTATTTGATCTTAAAAATCCTACGGTTGCGCCATACGCTAATTATGGACAAGCCAGACTCAGGATTACGGCAAGAGCCAATACTCAACAAGAAGCGATCGCCTTAATTGCCCCCGTTGAAGCAGAAATTCGCGAACTCACAGGCGAGTTTTGCTATGGCACTGATGAGGACACCTTAGCCAGTGTGGCAGGTAAACTCCTCCAAGAACGTGGACAAACCCTCGCCGTTGCAGAGTCCTGCACAGGCGGATGGCTAGGACAAACACTCACAGAGGTTTCAGGTAGCTCCAGCTATTTCCTCGGTGGCGTGATTAGCTATAGCAATGAAGTTAAAGTTGATTTGTTAAATGTTGATCGCCAAACTCTCGAGCAATGTGGAGCCGTTAGTGCGATCATTGCTAAACAAATGGCGATCGGCGTTAAGTCAAAACTCAAATCTGACTGGGGCATTAGCATTACGGGGATCGCAGGTCCAACGGGTGGCACAGATACTAAACCTGTGGGGTTAGTTTACATCGGGATCGCTGATCCTCAGAGCAAAGTCGAGGCGATCGAGTTACGGTTTAGTCCCTCTAGAGGTAGAAATTGGATCAGAATGGCAACTGTAAGCTCAGCTTTAGATTTGTTTAGAAAAAGATTTGTTATGATTGAGTAAATAAACCTAAATGATGATAGGGAGCCAAACATAGTGAAAGCGATCAAGAAAGCTCTGAAGGAGATCGGCGACATTCTAAATCGCGTTTTGGAAGCCCTTTTGGGACAAAACCAACCCCAACCTGAGTTGATTCCTATACCAGTAAGAAATAACTCTCGACGCAACCATCACCATTAAGGTATATAAGACTCGCGGTGCGAGTCTTATATACCTTAACAGGGAATAGACTTAACATTTTCAAGAGACTGAAAGCGCAAAGTCAATAAAGAATCCAAAGCAGCTTTATGGGTAGTGCGGGAATTCTCAAGACAAGAAGCAATAGCAAATTTGAAAGAATCAAAATCAGGATAATAAACTGAGTAGAGATATTACTTTGTGACAAATTTCCAAAGGCGCTCAATCAAGTTTAAGTTTAAGGACATTAAAACGCTGCCTTCCCGTCCCAGAATTGACAAACAAGCGTTCAAAACACCACAAAAAGCCTAAATAGGCTCCAAGGACAAAGAGGATAGCAAATCGATAATACTCAATAATTCCTTGTACCTTTCCATATCAATTACCTCGTCAGTGACATTGGTGATACTTCGACACCATGCTTTTCTTGCAACTGCTCGGTGACTGTGATTTCTGCTGTGCCAAATTCGCTTTGCACTTTTTTCTGACTATAACCATTGCGACTGTTGGTTTGTCCTTCTGGTCTGGATTCATGTTTCTTCTACTCTAGATGAGTCGATAGTTCTGCTTCTAAGGCTCTCGCTCTACTAATGCGGTGGTTAGTTGTTTCAGGATTCCTCCTTCTCCGAATAGGTCAGATGGTGTTTTTCTTGCAACAATTCATTGAGTATTTCTTTGCGGATATTCATTGGTTTTACTGTTAGTTATTGTGTGCTTGGATTGTCTCTCTCCTTACATCCTAGACTTTACACTTTACACTTTTCACTCTCGCGCTTATCTCTATGGCTATTCCTATTCTCCTAAGTATATTTACTCAGTGCCAGTTTGATATGCTCCCGTGATGACTCGCAGTTTATACAGTTCACTTCTTTCTTTGATTCTAAGATGAGTAAAGCTCATGAGGATCTCCTGATTGTTGTGATTATCATCAGATTATCCTTATGAGTCCCTTTAGGCAAAGATCTCTAGGCGTTACATTTCATCCTTGAATTTGGCGATTGTTACTCCCTATCCTTCATTCAACGTTAGTTCAACGAAAGCGAAAAATGTTAATTCAGTCGATTACGCCACTTAGCTAATTTATCTTTGATGTCCCTATCGATGCGATTGCCTAACAAATTATTGGTATTTGCTTTTTGTGTTTTTTGCTGACTTTGAACCGATCGCAGAGTTGATTCTACTTCATTTTCTAGAGCCGTTGCCGATAGCCACTCCGCACCAAAGCCAACGGCAGTAAGTTGCTGAGCACGATCAGAAGTGACCACGATAATTCTTTTTAAATGCCTGAGCGGATCGCGTCGGTATTTTCCACATTGACGCTCGATATAGGTATCCGCAGTTTCATTATGATCGGTGAAATATAATTTGAGATTTTTGGTAATCCTCTCAACTTTGGCAGGTGTAGCTTGTACATAGGCATCAAAGACTAATGTGGTCTTATAGCCGTGATAGGCACTAAAGTTGACCATAGTTTCGGTTAAATGCGATCGCGCTACATCAAACCCCCGCAGATCACGAATTTCCTGCAAGTGCCGCCATAGACCAATTACGTTATAACCGTCCACCAACATAATTGGTGGATGTTCTAAAGACATTAAGATCAACCATTAGCTAAAGTTACCTATTCTAATTCTGACACTAGACTTTACAAATGTTGCGTTTCCTTTAGCACAAATATTTCTTGATCACACTGAGCAAGTAATTACAGCCTATTGAGACTTTGAGTAGTACAGAGATATTTTTGAAAGTGGTGCAAAGCGCTGTAACGTCAGTTTGAGATTTGCGTTAATCAGCTCTGCCTAACTCAAAAACAACAGAGAGTAGGTCGTTCGCTATAGCAATCCTAAATGGTTTGATGGAGCGCCCCTAAAGGATTGCGCTCCATCAAACCCAAAAATCTACAAATGGATTAGGATTGCTAAATATAAGCGACTTACTCTCTAGCTTGATTTCACATCCTATATCAGATTAGGTAATGACTCTGATAGCTTTATCGAATCTACCCTAGGTAGTATGGTGTGTTAAGAAATATAAAGTATTATTAATTCAAGCAAAGATTTTTAAAGTCTAAAAATCAAAAAACAAAGGAGATAATTGCAATGTCTGACACTACAGAACCCAAATTTGGTTTTAACACCTTCGCTGAAACATGGAACGGTCGTCTTGCAATGCTTGGCTTCGTTATCGGTTTAGCGACAGAGTTGCTCACTGGTCAAGGTATTCTTTCCCAAATCGGCTTGCTATAGTTTTAATTTAAAAAAGGTGTCAGTGCTCAGCACTGACACCTTTTTTATGTCTTTAAATATTCAAGAATTTTTTGAAAAAGTTGCACAATCGCTTCTTCGCCATTGTCCCGAATGAAAATATCAAAATTTGGATGTGAGTTTGCTTCAATCAACCAGTAATTACCCTGATTATCAAAGGCAATATCTAAACCGACATAGGCGATCGCCATTTTCTGAAAAATTGGTTTAATTAATTGATTGATCGCCTGCATCACATGAACATCATCAATTTGCTTCGCGATCGCCCCTTCCCAATGTAACGGACTCAGATTCCCTGTGAATTTAGCTTGAGAAATATCCTTTTCGTATAAGACAATTTGTTCATGATTTAGACAAACAGAGCGATACTCCTTAACGATATGAATAGGCTCTTGTACTAAAGCAACATAATCATAATTTTTACTATTGATATTAAAAATATGATCTAGAGCATTACGAACCTCTAGTAAATCTGTGCATTTAAAAACATTATTCCCACCTGATCCTCGATTTCTTTTAAGAATAACTGGTAATGCAAAATTCTTTTTGATTTCGGTAATGATTTTATCAATTGAAGAAAATTCTAAATACTCTAAATACTTTTCATCACAATATGGAGAAATAAAAGAGAGCGTTCGCGGCATCCTCACCACACCCTGAAAGATTTGATAAAAATACTGCTTGTCTTTAAAAATCTCCGCAACAGATTGCGATGTTAAAGGTGTTGAGTAGTTAGTGAAATAATATTCGCGATCACCAAATTTAACCTTCACCACATTCTGATTCGGATGCAAAATCTCATAGGCAATAGATGATTTTTGGCAAGCTAAAATCAGCATCTTAATATTTGTAAGCATAGTGTACTTTAATCCTCTAAATAGCTATATGTAGACATTAGAAATTGAGTAGAGTAATTATTGCTCACTCTAAAATATCTTTAGCTTTTTCTAAATAAGGTAATAGTAGTTTGTTGATCTGATCAACTAAGGTTGATTTATCTCTATTTTTTAATATCTCTGCAATAATAAGTGGCTTAAATTCCTTCTCATTGAGGAAAGAGGGAGAAAATCTAAATTTCTGTACTAAATGTTCTAACAAAGACTTGAAAGCTTCTTTTCCTCGAAAATATTTCTTGGCATCTTCTAATAATAAGAAATTGGGATTTTCTATCCAAGATTTCCAGTTGTATGACGCTAATACTGAATCAAAAATATCAAGATATTGCTGAGATTCAATTTCATCCCTCAGGATTTGTGATTGTTTGCTTAATTCGGATGTATACCATAGCTTTAAGTTTGAAATATCTTGAATATCTGTATATTTAGGATCTTCTAAACTAGGGCGATTTTTACGCAAATCTCTAAATCTAAATCTTATACATTGGATAAATTCTGTTTGAATTTGTATCGGATTTTGGAAATACTGTAGTAAAAAATTTTCAATGTAATCTTTTTCAATCCTATTTTCAACTACTTTACTGACTCGATCACTATTTAAAATATCAACCATAATATCTAATTCATCAAGTAAAAAATTTTCCCATTCATGTCTTTCTAGATATATTTTTTGAGGTTGTCTCTTTTCAATAAGATTACGAAAAAGACTATCAGATATATTTTGATACTCTGAATATTCACGAAAATCATTGTCTGTGATCGCCAACACTGGGATCTTGTGGTGAATAGACTTCTTCCTATCTTGAATTTGGTTGTATATTAATTCGGCGATTATATTAAAGCTACCACTACCCCCAACCTCAACAAAAATAAGACGAATTTTATCATCAGGGAAAGGAAATTCTTGAAAAAATGTAGTTTCAGGACTATTAGGTGTTCCTTCAACTAAGATATATAAAGCATCTGTGCTGATATTCATAGTCAACTACTCCAACAAGTCGCCAAGATGAATAATTTCTGAATTGTAGAAAAGACCGATCACATCAGGTGAATGAGTTGTAAAAATATACTGATTATTATCTGTATCGTCTCTCAATGCTCTAATTAATCTTTTTTGCCAAGTAGGATGTAAGTTAAGTTCGATTTCATCAATTAAAACAATCGAATTTTTTGCTCTTGCTGAGGTTAAACCTACCAAGATTCGTAAAACTTGATGTTCTCCAGAACTCATTTGGTATAGATCATATTCAAGCTCATTTTTTCTAAAAATAAGTGTGTCTGAATCTGGTCCAGATTCAAAACGAACTAGTTCTGCTGGATAACAAATTTTGTTAAATAGCCGCTTTATTCTAGTCCAATAAGATTCCCCAAATTTTTCTTCATTCCATGTGATATGCCTAGAATAGTATCTATAAAGCGACAAGAGAACATCATTGCCTATATTTTCTTCATTTTTATTATTAAAAATGCTGTGATCTAACCGTACTGTTCTTCTTTGATCTAAATAGCAAACTCCTCCAATATGCTCCAAAATACTCTGAGATTCTAAGTCTCTTGCAATAGCTTGTTCCGCTATTCCTCTTGCCCCCAAAACATTATGTAAATCAGTTGATTCATCAAAATCAAAAGTTTTAAATCGCTCCATAGTGTGTGATGGAGGAAAAAACCAAGTAAATTTAAGACTCTCCTGTATGGGAAATTTTTTTTCTTCTTCTAAAAAAGCGGAAATTCCAAGATCAGCATAAATTTTTTTAATTACTTCTGCTTCATCCTTATTTATTGAATATTCAAAGCCTATATTTGCAACATATCCTTTTCCTCTTACAATTTGCTGAGGAGAAAAAATCAACCCATCTCTGAGTTTAGGATTTTGTGAATCTTCAAAGGTTTTGACAACAATATCAATAGCGTCAAGGATAGAAGTTTTTCCAGAAGCGTTAGGACCAACAATTAAAGTCATTAATCTTGGTCTTGACAATTTGTCAGTAAAATCTAATTCAAGATGTTTAATGGCTCGAAAATTTTCAATTTCTAACGAGTGTAGTTTCATGGTTAGGCTTCTATCTTGACCTAAGGAATATTCTTAAGAATTACCAAGAGCTTGTTTTAACTGAGATTCCGCAGCTTCTAGAGCTTCGGGTAACTTGCTGGCATCTTTACCACCTGCTTGGGCGAGGTTCGGACGACCGCCGCCACCGCCGCCGCAGATTTTAGCGATCGCGCCGATAAATTTACCAGCTTGCAAGCCTTTGGCATTGACCTCTTTACTGAAGGAGGCAACCAAGGTTACTTTGCCATCTTCCGTAAAGGAGCCAAGAACTACAGCGCTGTTGCCGAGTTTTGCCGAGAGTTTTTCGGCAGCAGATTTTAAAGCTTCGGCTTCAATATCAGGAAGTTGAGCAACCAAGACCTTGAAATCGCCAACGGGTTTCGCTTCGGTTAGGAGACTATCGGCTTTGACTAGAGCTAGTTGCTGCTTAAGAGTTTCCACTTCCTTTTGAGAATTTTTCAACTCATTTTGTAAGCCTGTAATCCGATCGCTAATTTCTTCGGGCTTAATTTTAAAGCGATCGCTTAAATCTTTGGTGATGTTGTCACGCACAGTCAAATATTCCAGAACCGCTTGACCTGCGATCGCTTCGATGCGGCGCACACCAGAGGCAACGCCAGTTTCAGAAATGATTTTGAATACGCCGATTTCGCTAGTGTTTTTAACGTGCGTACCGCCGCACAGTTCCATCGATACGTTTGGAATATCGATCACGCGGACTTCAGCGCCGTACTTTTCACCAAACATGGCGATCGCGCCTTTAGCTTTGGCTTGGGCGATGGGTAATACTTCAATTACGGAGTCATAGGCTTCAGCAATCCAGTTATTGATTTGGAGTTCTATTTGCAGGATTTCTTCGGCTGTGACAGCCCGATTGAGATTAAAGTCAAAGCGGAGGCGATCGCTATCAACGAGAGAACCTGCTTGAGATATGTTGGAGTCAACGATTTTCTTCAGGGCTGATTGTAATAAGTGGGTAGCGGTATGGTGGGCTTGGATACGACGACGCTCGGATAAAGCAATTTGAGCATTGACGTTATCACCGACAGCAATTTCACCGCGTTCAATTTGTCCAATATGGATAAATAAATCAGCTTGCTTTTGCACATCACTAACTTTAGCGATCGCTTCACCAATGGCGAGATAACCTGTATCCCCGACCTGTCCGCCAGACTCCGCATAGAAGGGAGTGCGATCTAGTACGATTTGGACTTTATTACCAGCGATCGCCTTTTGCGTCAGTTCGCCATTGACCAGAATTGCTTTAACTTTAGCAGTGCTACTAAGTTCTGTATAGCCAAGAAATTCAGTCTTACCTATTTCTTTGGCAATATTTACCCAGTTATCCTTAGCCAGTAAATCAATATCTTCATGGGCAGCTTGCGATCGCTCCTGTTGCTTCTTCATTTCTGACTCAAAGCCATCAGCATCAACCGTAAAACCTTCCTCTTCGGCAATTTCTTGAGTTAATTCCAGTGGAAATCCATAGGTGTCATAGAGGGTAAAAGCATCAACACCTGAAATGGTTTTGCTAGTCTTCACTTCAGGCTTAGCCAGAATCTCTTCTAACAACTTCTCACCACGTTCTAGGGTTAGTAAGAAGCGAGTCTCTTCGATTTTGATTTCATCTTTGATCACATATTCTCTTTCGCGAGTGTTGGGATAAACTGACTGAGAAAGAGCGATCGCAACTTCGGCAACTTCGGAGGCAAATGTTCCTGAAATACCGATCAAGCGACCATGGCGTACAACTCGACGCAGGAGACGACGCAAAATGTAACCACGTCCAACATTAGAGGCATTAATCCCATCGGCAATCATATGGACAACTGAACGCACATGGTCGCCAATCACCTTGAGCGAAGTTTTAACTTTCTCATCGCTCTTGTGGTAGTCAAGCCCTGCAATATCAGCAGCTTTTTTGATGATTGGGAAGATTAAATCGGTTTCGTAATTATTCGGAACGCCTTGCAATACTTGCGCCATCCGCTCCAAGCCTAAACCTGTATCAATATTCTGTTTCTTAAGAGGTGTGAGGTTACCATGACTATCACGATTCAATTCCATGAAGACAAGATTATAAATCTCTAGGAAGCGTGAATCATCTTCTAAATCAATATGTTCATCACCTATTTCTGGATGGAAGTCAAAATAGATTTCTGAGCAAGGTCCACAGGGACCAGTAGCCCCCGATGCCCAGAAGTTATCATCACCCATACACTGAATCCGATGGGCAGGAATACCGATCACATCGCGCCAAATTGCAAAAGCTTCTTCATCGGTGTGATAGACGCTAACTATGAGGCGATCAGGAGGCAATTGATAAACCTGAGTGACTAGTTCCCATCCCCATGCGATCGCTTCTTTTTTGAAATAGTCACCAAAGCTGAAATTCCCCAACATTTCAAAAAAGGTATGGTGACGCGCCGTTCTACCCACATTCTCGATATCATTGGTACGGATACATTTCTGAGATGTGGTGGCGCGCGGCACTTCAGGCTCTTGCTGCCCTAAAAAAATCGGTTTGAATGGTAGCATTCCCGCGATGGTGAGTAATACGGTGGGATCGGCGGGGACAAGGGATGCGCTAGGTAGAACTTTGTGATTACGCTCTTCAAAGAATTTGAGGAATTTCGCACGAATTTCAGCACCAGAAAGGGAGGGGAGGCTAGCCATGAACTTATGATTTAGGGTTGGATTTCAAGATTTGGATAAAAAGCGATCGGTCGCTAAAAATCCGTAAACAATATTACGCATTAGCATAATTTTTCCATCTAGTATTATGCCACTAAGTTCAGGCTGTCGAGGCAATTCATGAACTGCCTGTATGGACTGTAAAATTTTGCAAAGACTGCATATCTTCCCAAGGCACATCAGGATATACCAAAATATCAGGCAAAAGAATTGATTACCTCACGATGTTCTTGCAATAATGCGATCGCCTCCTCACAAGACAACACCCTGCTATTTGCATTTGCGTTTTCAAGAACACGATCAGCTAATTTCTTCTTGCAAAATTAGGACTTACGCAAACCGAACGAATTTATTAGGCTTGAGGTAGATGTGGTGCGGGCTTCGCCCGCACCACATCTACCCAATGCGTAAGTCCTAATTAATTTCAATGATAAGGGCTATTTAGGAAATAATAGGGGAAACTTCGGGAATATGATAGTTGCGATTTATTGCATCCCGTAACTAATTCCAACGCTCTGCGTCAGCTAACTTAGTGATACCTCACAAAGCCATGCTGACAGAATCTCACGTCCCAACCCCCAGAGCATTTCCCCAACTATTTAGCGGAATGCTTGCCCTTGCGATCGCCCTAGTCGGTAGCGCTTATCTCGCCAGTAATGCCCTGCGATCGCTTAGGTCAAATGACAACCTGACCGTAATTGGTTCCTCAACCCGTCCGATTCGTTCCGATTTTGTGATCTGGCGAAGTTCCGTTTCGAGTCAGCAAACCACACTGCCACTCGCCTACCAAGAACTTAAACGCCATTCCGAAAAGGTACAAGCCTACTTCAAGAGCAAAAATATTCCCAATGAAGCAATCACCCTGAGTGCGATCGATACGCAGCCGATTCCCGAAACCAATATTAATGGTGTGCAAACAGGTCGAACCATTGCCTATCGCCTCGTCCAACGTTTTGAAGTTCGTTCCAAAGATGTCGATGCCATTACTGCGATCGCGCGATCAAGTACAGAATTGATTAATGATGGCCTACCTTTCATCTCTGAACCTGCGGAATATCTCTACACTGAACTTGGCAAATTGCGTGTAGATATGATTTCTGAAGCGACTAAGGATGCTAAAGCGAGGGGTGAAGCGATCGTCAATGTCTCAGGCAGTCGCCTCGGTACAATCCGCAAAGCCGAAACCGACGTCTTCCAAATTACCGCCCGATATTCCACCGAAGTCAGCAACAGTGGAGCATACAACACCACCACCATCGACAAAGATATCCGCGCCGTAGTCGCGATTACTTTTGCAGTCGAGTAATAAAAAAGGCAGCGCATTGCGCCGCCTTTTTAGCAGACAATAAAATTGTCAAAAAGCTAAAAGCCCAAAACTAAATCCCCAATCTTTGGTAAATCTGATCAAGATTCTTCAGATGCTTATTGGGATCGAAACAAGCAGCTAACTCTTCATCAGAGAAAGTTTTCTTTACGGTTTCATCTTCGCTGATTAACTTACGGAAATCACCGTCGGTTTTATTCCATGCAAGGTGGGCAGCTTTCTGGACGATCGCATAGCTATCTTCACGGCTCAAGCCCTTAGTGACTAGTCCAAGCAACACCTGCTGACTGAATACCACACCACCATAACAATAGAGATTGCGCTCCATGTTGTGGGTATGCACCAACAGATTTTTGGTCAAGTCCGTGATTTCTCTGAGCATGAAGTGCGTGAGGATGCAGCTATCAGGAAGCAATACCCGTTCCGCCGCGCTGTGGGAGATATCACGTTCATGCCATAGCGCTACATTTTCTAGAGCCGTTGTCGCATAGCCACGCAATAAACGCGCCATACCTGTTAAACGCTCGGAACGGATGGGATTGCGTTTGTGGGGCATTGCTGATGAGCCTTTTTGTCCCTTGGTGAAATGTTCTTCTACTTCGAGGACATCGGTTCGCTGAAGGTTCCGAATTTCGACGGCAAAGCGCTCGATCGATGCACCAATCAGTGCTAGTACTTGCGAGAACTCGGCATGGCGATCGCGAGAAATTACCTGCGTTGATGCAGAGTCGGGCTGTAGTCCCAATTTTTGACAGGAGATCGCTTCGATGCGGGGGTCAACATTGGCATAGGTTCCCACTGCACCTGAAATTTTACCGACAGCGATATTTTTACTTAAGGCTAAAAGTCGATCGCGATGACGCAACATTTCTGCTAACCAGCCAGCCAGCTTAAAGCCAAAGGTAATTGGCTCGGCATGGATACCATGCGTCCGACCCGCCATAATCGTGTAGCGATGTTGTTGAGCTTGGTAGCGAATCGCTTGGATCGCTTCTTCTAGCTGGGATTGGATGATTTCTAAACTATTAACTAATTGCACTGCGAGAGCCGTATCTAGCACATCGGAACTAGTCAAGCCGAGGTGAATATAGCGCCCTGCATCACCTACATATTCATTTACGTTGGTCAAAAACGCGATCATGTCGTGCTTGACCGTTAACTCAATTTCATTAACGCGATCGGTATCAAAGTTTGCTTTCGCCTTAATTTCTTCGACGGCGTTAGCAGGAATATATCCTAGTTCTGCCTGAGCCTCGCAAACAGCGATCTCAACTTGCAACCAAGTTTGGTATTTATGGTGATCGGTCCATAACCGACCCATTTCGGGTAACGTATAGCGTTCTATCAAAACTTACGCTCTTGAAATAATCACAGTCTGTAATTATAGCAAGTTTTCTTAGCTATAGCTAAAACCCAAAAATAGAAAGGCGGCGCGATTCGCCGCCTTTCTATTGAAGCATTGTCAAAATGCCTTGCTGACCAAGCAACATTTCCCGCAAAAGGCTGAAAATACCGACACCGATTACAGGTGAAATATCAATGCCGCCGATGGGTGGGATTAATTTCCGTAGCACGAATAACAAAGGTTCCGTAGGAAATGTAATCAGGCTATAGGGAAATTGCTTGAGGGGAATCTGGGGATACCATGTCATCACGATGCGAAAGATATACATGAGGATAAGTAGTCCCAACAATATGTTTAGTAATAAAGAGCTAATTGCGATCGTGTCCACATTTGTAACCAATTGTAAAGACAAAGAAGTGAATTTTTGATGACGCGGCTTTGCCGTGCTTTTCAAAACTTAGTTCCTATTTTACAGTTACTGGTTTAGTTAAGAGATGGGCAGAGAATATCAAGGAAAAAGGCAAGGAATTTCCACATTGCTAAAGCAAAAAGGTGATCAAGAATGTTAGAGACACCACTAAGGCGGCTATGAGTCAATACATCCGATGGTTTGGCGAACTGATGGTTTGGGGATGGCGAATCTTGAGATTGAATAGATAAAACTTGATTATCTCTGTACGGCTAGTGACAAGTGTGACGCTCAAAAATAGTTGTCTTTTTCGCCTTTTTTCTATCCTGTAACGACCAATTTGTCCTAATCTCAAGCCAAGTTAATGACTTGCTCCAGGAGTTTGGTGTAACTAATCGTTAAGATGTGAGTCACAAATCTAATTTTCAAATCTAACTTTCAAAAATGCAAATCAAGTGGTCTTATGTGTTAGCACATAAATTTCATTAAAATTTTGATAGAACAGCAAATAAATTAGGTACGGTTTTTCGGTATCATAAGCATCAGATTAAAGTTAAATGTTAAATTTATATAAAGGGCAATAAGCAGTGACTATTAGGGTAGCAATTAATGGATTTGGACGCATCGGACGTAACTTTCTCAGATGCTGGGCAGGTCGTAAAGAATCAAACATAGAAGTAGTGGGACTTAACGATACTTCTGATCCTAGAACCAATGCTCACTTGTTGAAGTACGATTCCATGCTTGGCAAGTTTGATGCAGATGTTAGTGCAGATGACACTACGATTACTGTCAATGGCAAAACTATCAAAACTGTTTCTGATCGTAATCCTGACAATTTGCCTTGGAAAGATTGGAATATTGATCTAATTATTGAGTCTACAGGTGTATTCATTGATAAGGTTGGGGCTAGCCGACATATCGGTGCAGGGGCAAAGAAAGTGCTCATCACTGCGCCTGGTAAAAATGAAGATGGCACATTTGTGGTTGGTGTAAACGAAGACAAGTACAACCATGATATCCATAACATCATTAGTAATGCTAGCTGTACCACTAACTGTTTAGCTCCTGTTGCCAAGATTCTCCAAGAAAACTTTGGCATTATTAAGGGCGTAATGACCACCACCCACAGTTACACTGGTGACCAACGCCTGCTTGATGCTAGCCATCGTGACCTTCGCCGCGCTAGAGCTGCAGCCTTAAGCATCGTCCCAACCTCCACAGGTGCAGCCAAAGCAGTTGCTCTCGTACTTCCTGAGTTGGCTGGTAAGTTAAATGGTATTGCTTTGCGTGTACCAACACCTAACGTTTCCGTAGTTGACTTTGTTGTTGAAGTTGAAAAACATACGATCGCTCAAGAAGTAAATGAAGCTTTCCGAGCTGCTTCTGAAGGTTCTCTCAAAGGTATTTTGGAATACAACGAACTACCTCTTGTTTCCATCGATTACCGTGGTACTGACGCATCCTCTATTGTTGACGCTTCTCTCACGATGGTGTTGGGTGGTAACTTGGTAAAAGTTGTTGCATGGTATGACAATGAGTGGGGTTACAGCCAACGTGTTGTTGACTTAGCTGAAGTTGTTGCTAAAAACTGGAAGTAACATATAGCAACCACAAATGGTTTGTGGAAGCTCACCCCTTCGGGGTAAGCTTCCACAAACCCAAAAATCTATAAATGATTTAGGACTGCTATAGTGATTTTCGGTATTGCTAAATAGGTAAGGATGGGCAGCGCTTCGCGTCGTCCATCCTTACCACAATAAATCCTTTGCTTTTTAGGAATACCTGATTTTCAAGTCGATATGTAATTCCTATGTAACGTGAGTTCAGGTTAAGCTGGCAAGTTTTAAAAGCCCAAAAGTAAAAGCCTTGCTAAGCAAGGCTTTTACTTTTGGGCTTTGAGAGAGGGGTTGCGTAGAAAACCCTATCTCAAAGCCTGTTTCAAATTATCCCGAACTCGCGTTATTTACTTCCAGATTGGAAATTGCAGTAAATTAAGTAAAAAAGCAAATAGAAAAGAGAGGTGGTAATCAAATCATCCTCTTTTTTTTATTGCAAATACAGCTATTTCGCTGATGTATAGGTATAGAAGGATGCAGTTAGATTAGATTAGATATTCGTAAAAACATTGATCCTAAATGAGATGTAAATGGATTCGTTTGCGCTTAACTAGCAATAATGATGGATGTCTGAGTGTAACTGAATCCAATCATACTGACAAACTTATTTAGGTTTGCCATAGCAAAATCACAACTGCGATTCTAATGACGACTTGTGAGGGAAAGTGAGCTATTTTAACAATCAAATTCAGGTGCTATTGTGGTAAGTAAATACCTCAATTTTTCATAAAAACAAGCACAAGGCGCTTTTTGGCAATCGGCAATCAAAATGAAACTCCCCGCCCCTTTAGTTAATTTTGGTGCTTTCTGTAAATGTAATCATCAGCAACTAATTGCTGGTTTGATTACTCTATCAGTATCATTAGGAGTTCTAGTCTTACGGGACAATGGCGTTTTTAGGCAGATCGAGCTTTTGAGTTATGACAGTTTTATGCGATCGCAAATCAACGAACCAAGCGATCAACGTATTATCATAGTGGAGATTTCTGAAGCCGATATTCAAAGATTTCGTTGGCCATTTTCTGATCGGCTTTTTGCCAAACTTATTAATCAAATTGCATCAGCGAAACCCGCAGTAATCGGTATTGATAAATATCTTGATCTTCCTGTTCTGGATGGTAGAAATGAACTAGTTGAGGCAACTAAAAATGCAGGAAATGTCGTTAATACAACCTTTGAATCTGTAGGTGGTAAAAGTAAAATTGAACCTGCTAAAGATCTCGCACAAATCAGTCGTCATGGATATGTCAATTTATCTATAGATAAAGGAGCCGTTGTACGTCGTTCTGCTATTGCTGGAGATTATGGTTCATTTGCTCTGGAAATCACCCAGCTATATTTACAAAAATTGCATAGTAAGCAAATAGCTTTTAATCCAGATGCAATTCAATTTATGGCAGGAAAACAGATTATTCCGCGAATGACTGCAAATTATGGAGCATATCGCAAGGAAGATGATAGTGGATATCAAGTAATGATCCGCTATCGCGGTAAACCACGGTCATTTCAACATATCAGGGCAAGTGATGTCATTGATGGAAAATTTACCCCAGATCAATTTCGCGATCGCGCTGTACTGATTGGTGTAACAGCCGAAAGTCTCAAAGATAGCTTTGCTACGCCCGTTACGGCTGATGAAGAGGTGATGTATGGAGTGGAGATCCATGCCAATATTGTCAGCCAGTTAATTAGCGCTACATTAGATGATCGCCAATTTATACAGGTTTGGTCAAATGTTTTTGAAAACCTCTGGATAGCAGTCTGGGCAATTATTGGCGGTGGACTTGCAACCTTTAGTCCTAATGCTTTCAAAACTGTTGGGCTTTTAGTTACTCTTTCGATTAGTTTAACTGTTGGTAGTTATATTGCCTTTGCTCAAGCATTGTGGCTCCCTATCTTTCCTTCATTATTGGGGTTGATTTTAGCAAATGTGTTAGTCATGTCCTATCAACTTGCCATTCAGCAATCCGAGCGCAAAGTTTTGATGGGAATCTTTTCGCGCCATGTTTCCAAAGAACTTGTAGATATCATTTGGAGTAATCGCGATAAATTTATGGAAGAGGGACGCATTACAGGACAAGAGGTGTATGTAACAGTATTGTTTACTGATATGCGGAACTTTAGTACGACTGCCGAAGCTCAAGCTCCAGGAGAAACCTTGAATTGGCTCAATAGCTATCTCGGTACGATCGCTAATGAAGTGTTAGCCCATGGTGGCATGGTCGATAAATATATCGGCGATGCAGTAATGGCGGTTTTTGGTGTCCCAATTCCCCATATCAATGAAACTGAGCGTACCCGTGATGCTCAATTGGCAGTTGAGGCAGCTTTAGCGATCGCCCGTAAACTCGCAGAAATGAATGATATTTGGGTTGCACAGGGATTACCACCAGTAACAACAGGTATTGGTATTAACTCTGGTAATGTGATTGCTGGTAGTTTAGGTAGTTCTGAACGCTTAGAGTATTCAGTTTTAGGAGATGCAGTGAATATCGCTGCTCGTCTCGAAAGTTTTAACAAAGAGGTGGATGGTGGACCCTACCATATTTTGATTAGTGAAGATACCCATCAGAGGTTAAATAATAATTTTAAGACTGAGTTTGTGGGTAAATATGCCCTCAAAGGTAAAAAGCAAGAGACAGAAATTTATCGAGTATTAGATATTCAGAAAAAGTCTAATCCCGCCATTCGATCAGCTTCCTCAGAAATTACATAACAATGTTGTAGCGCTTTTCAAGCAAGCGAAGTACAGATGGTTATGTCTACGCCTTCGGCGTGGACATAACCATCTGTACTTTACTAGACTGATAAACGTTACAAATTTAGGACTTACGCAAACCGAACGAATTTATTACGCATTGGGTAGATGTGGGTGCGGGCTTCGCCCGCACCCACATCTACCCAATGCGTAAGTCCTAAAATTAAGAGTTTTAATAACAAGCACATAAAAAGCGACGAATTGCGTCGCTTTTTATGTGCTTGTTATGGAATTTATTTGACTGACTTAGTTAACACCTTAACAGGAGTTGTAGAACTAGTCGAAAGATCGGTTACGACTGGAGCATTATCTGTAGACTTAGCTTCAGGTTGAACATCTGTGTTTGCTTTTGTTGACTCAGTAGATTTTACCTCTGATTTCGTTACAGTCTGTTCTGAGGAATTTGTTCGTCTAAAATTAAAATTTTTGAGGTAATTCTTCAATCTATTTGATGTACCTTTGGTAACATCCTCAGATACTGCGTCAGATTTGGAATCTGACTGAGATTTTGTTTCTGTGGAAATTGGCTCTTGGGTTACTGGTTGACTAACTGGTTCCTTAGCTTGAGTGGGAATAGTATTGACTTTAACAATAGGTTTGACCTTAGCAGTCTCTACAGTAGGTGTGGAAGTGACCAAGGGTATAGTCTTAAATTTTACAGGCTCTAATGTGGTCTTTACTACAGGTGTTGTCTTGCCTAGGATTGGAGTCACTTTAGCAGATGTTGTTAAAGGTAAAACCCTAGTAGGCTCTGGGGAAAATTTTACTGGCGCGATCGGCGTTGTTTTGGTGGGAGCAACAGTAGGAGTAACGGTTGTAGTTACTGTCTTTACCACAGGAACGACAGGCTCTACCGATGTGGGAGCAGACTTATCAGCAGGTTTTACTTCTTCTGTCTTAACTGTGGATTGAGATGTAGCTGTTGGCACAGGTGATGCAGATTGAGGCGTTGCTTCCACTTTAGCAGGAGTCACAACTGGGGCAGGCGTTACGGGAACGGCGGTAGGAGTTGACGTAGGGGTAGGAGTGGGTGTTACATAATTTGGATCAACGATCGCTTCAATATTAGCAATCTTTTCGCCACGCACTAGACGGGATAGGGTATCAGTACCGTTGGGTTGGAAGTTAATCACATGAGCTGTGCTATTAAACACATTGGGAATTGCATCGCCATCATCTTCGAGCAATTCCAACTTGACCCAGTTTTTACCAGACTTCAATCCTTTTAAATAAATTGGCTCCCAGCGATCAAAGGTAAAACTTTGACCATTAACCGTGGCACGTACTTGCCAATCATCAATAGTTGGTTCATCCTTTCCGAGTAAATGCAATGGTGCATTTTGAAGATAAAAATCCAACATGACTGGCTCTGCTCCATAGGTTCCGACAGGACGACTATAGGTAAGCAGAGGTATTTTGGTATCGGGAGTATTTTCGCCAGTCTTGGTTAAGACATTAAAGGAAACCTGTGCATAGGCTCCCTTGTTTTTAAAACTTTCATGCCAAGGACGAGAGGCAAAAGCTCGAATTGTATGAGTTCCAGGAGAGAGATTGTCAAAGGTTGTGGTTTGGCTGAGATCGTAAAGAGCTTTGTATTCTTGGTTATCTAAGGTCACATGGATATGGGGACCTAGACTAAAGTCAGCATTTTTAAAAATCGGCAAATTTTTAACATCAAATTTCACGGCGACTTGATCACTATTAATTACCTCATCAGGTTTAGGGCTAACTATACTTACCTGTGGCTCGTAGCCATCTAGAAGCCGACTTAAACGCTGAATCTCTGTAGGTGGTGAAACTTCGACAATATTCGTAGTGACTGTCTCAACTTTTTTGACAGGGGCTTTAACTACGGGTTTATTGTCACCACCGCAAGCTGTGAGGTAAAAGCACAGGGCGATCGCCATTACCAAACTAGTTAACTTTTTCCAAGGAATATTTCGCCAATAAGTTTGAACTCTCGAAGTCTTTGGCTTGTCTTCGGGTTGGTTAGAGTTTGCGATCGCGCTCATAAAAACTATGCTCAACTCACATTACACAGGCAAATATACCGAAAAATGACCTCTTTGCTTATAAAGAAACTTCATTATTTATAAATCTATTTACAAAAGTGCTGTCTAGATTAGGTTTTCCATAAATTGATTTATGCTAAAAACTGTTTCCTATCATCCTTTCACCGAAAGAGCTATTTTCGTCCATGCAAGTACGCCGCCAATCTGAATTTGCCCGTCACAAAGGTTATGAGATCGCCTCTATCACTGACGTTCCCCAAAATATCTTAGAAAAAATTGTCTGGCAAAAGGAGCGTGAGGTAGCGCAAATGTACGCCAACGAGTCGCTAGATGCGGTTAAAGCGAAACTAGTAAATGTGCAACCAGCACGAGATTTTTATGGCAGATTGCAAAATTCTCTTACCCATCCTGCCTTGATCGCCGAAGTCAAAAAAGCATCACCTAGCAAAGGTGTATTTCGAGAAGATTTTAATCCACAAGCGATCGCTAAAGCTTACGAAATTGGCGGAGCAAGTTGTCTCTCAGTATTGACCGATGCAGATTTTTTTCAAGGGGGTTTTGAAAATCTGCAATTAGTACGCCAGGTTGTTGATTTACCGTTACTTTGCAAAGAATTTATTATTGATCCCTATCAAATCTATTGGGGGCGATCGCATGGGGCGGATGCCATTTTATTAATTACCGCAATTCTCACTGATGCCGATTTGTCTGAGTTACAAGCCTTAATTCATCAGTTAGGGATGACGGCTTTAGTTGAAGTTCATACTCAAGAGGAATTAGATCGGGTTTTACAAATTCCTGATGTGCGCTTAATCGGGATTAACAATCGCAATTTAGAAAATTTCGTTGTTGAACTTGAGCAGACCAAAGTTTTAATGGATAGATTAGATCCAGACACTAGAAATAAATATCTCTGGGTAAGCGAATCTGGTATTTATACCCGTCAAGATTTAGATTTTGTAAAAAATTGTGGTGCAAGTGCTGTATTGGTTGGTGAATCTTTAATCAAACAAGAAAATATAAAAGAAGCAGTTAAAAGTCTAATCCTCTAATATAGCATTTTTCAAGCAAGCGAGGTACATAGGTTGGTTTCCCCGACTTTGGCGGGGAAACCAACCTGTACTTCACCAGACTGGTAAACACTATAATTTTGGTAGGGATGGGGGCGCGGAACAACACATATTTTTATTTTAAATTTTTTAGGACTTACGCATTGGGTAGATGTGGTGCGGGCAAAGCCCGCACCACATCTACCTCAATCCTAAGAAATTCCTTCGGTTTGCGTAAGTCCTATTTTTATAAAGTTTGGAGTATATTCTCTAATTTGGGAGTGTCTCTCCATCCTGTGTAGGCACTATAAATACATTGATCACATGAACCTTGCGCGTTTGTTACTTTTTCGCTGACAAATACATGCATCACCTGTAATGAATTTTTCCATGTCCAGAGCTTTGTACCATCTGGATAGGTTTGGATTACCTTGGCATCAGCAAAGTTTTGATGATCAATTTCGGTGAGGTCGATCGCTCTTAGTTTGGCAATTAACAGAGAAGTTGTATTGATTGGGACTGTGGCAATTGTCGGGTTTGACCAAAATTGACTTACTGCGGTAGCAACTCTGGGATGATTTTTGAGAGTGGGATGGCGCAAATTATTGAGATAGACCAAACTAGCATGGTTAAATTGCGAACATCCTATGGGTACTGTGCCATCTGTATAATTGCCAATATTACCCACGATTGATAGAGTTGGAACCTTCACGGCAATCGCTTCAGCAATCGAGCGACGATTTTTACCAAGATCGCGGGCAATTAGCGGAAATAAACGCAGTGGATCGAATAATCTGCCTAAATCAGAGCCGCCGACGGGTGAGCCAACTAGCACTAGGCTGTGAACTTTGTGCCACCATTCCTGATGACGATTTAAAACTTCGAGCCAGATTAAGCCGCCCATTGAGTGACCAATAATGCGTAGGGGGAGATCAGGATATTGGGCGATCGCCTCTAATGCAATTCGTTCAACTTTGTCGATTAATGGGGCGATTGTTAACCAAGTATTAATCCAACCTAGATCAGGTGTATAGATAGGAATATTAGTGCTTGAAACTTCATTTACTAATGCTTGAGCTAGGTAATAGATATCGTGGTATGTATCCGCCCATCCATGCTGTGCAAATAGTATGAAGTTTTGCTTTTTAGAGAAATCTTGCTGCGGGGCAGTGCTAGACATGATTTAAGCTTAACTACCTTCTAATTCTAAAGCTACGATACATGATTGCTTTATCAAACTTGGTATCAACTTCTAGCTTTGTTACCTCCAAATTTGAGTTTAGACTAAGCATTTACTTAAAACTCAAAAAATATTTCAATACTAATCAAAATCTCAATAGTCTGTAATTAAAAAACTTTGGGTAGTCATGCAATGTAATTGTGTTGCGGGCGCTTCGCGCCCGCAACACAATTACTAAAAAAATTACTTTGCAGCACTATCGAATTTTGATTGCCGTCATTCCTTCTTGCCAATCAACTGGGCAAACCTCGTTTTCATGGATTTGGGTATGTTGAATTGCTTTCAGGGTACGCAGCGTTTCATCAATACTGCGTCCAAAGGCTAAGTTATTAATCGTTGTGTGCTGGACGATTCCTGCTTTGTCAATTATAAACAATCCTCGAAAAGCTACACCTGTAGACGGATCAAGCACATTAAAAGCTGTGGCGATCGCCTTAGTTAGATCAGATACTAAGGGACATTTAATATCACCGCCCAGACCACCATCTGCAAGTGGGGTTTGAATCCATGCAAGATGAGCATATTTGCTATCAACAGAAATACCGATTACTTCCGTATTTAATTTAGTAAAGTCATCGTAGCGATTGCTAAAGGCAAGGACTTCGGTGGGGCAAACAAACGTAAAGTCAAGGGGATAAAAGAATAAAACAACATATTTATTCTTTTGGTAGCTAGAAAGTTTAATTTTGGTAAATTCCTGATCGACGACTGCATCTGCTTCAAAATCTGGTGCAGGATTACCGACTCGTAGGCATTCAAGCATAAACAATTTAACCGATAAACCTAATAAATTTGGTAAGTATAAATTTGGTAAGTATTATGTTGCAAAATTCAACATCGTTCACATATTTTTGAGTAATAAGCAAATAATCAAAGCTAAATTAGTAACGAATTAACCTGTGATTTGTTTCATTATGATTATTGGGCTTAGTGCTATTCTAGGAGCAGTTCAGCTTTCTAAGTTGCAATTATGTCACCAGTAAATGAAGCTCATTCCGTGATCGCCAGTCTATCCAATCTTCATGGGGAATCAGCCCATATTACTGTAGAGAGACCTTGGGGATCATTTACTACGTTGGAGGAGGGGCGTGGTTACAAGATTAAGCGAATCGAAGTCAAACCAGGTCATCGCCTCAGTTTGCAAATGCATCATCATCGTAGTGAACATTGGATTGTAGTATCGGGTACAGCCAAAGTGACCTGTGCGGACAAAGAAACGATGATCAGTACAAATCAATCGACCTATGTACCGAAATGTACCGCACATCGACTTGAAAATCCAGGTATTATTCCGCTAATTCTAATTGAAGTACAAAATGGTGAATATTTGGGTGAAGATGACATTATTCGCTTTCAAGATGACTATGCAAGACATGAGAAGAAATAAACATACAACAATAACCTAAATTTGTTGTCGCACCACACAAACATTTGTGCAATGATAAAAGAAAGCCCACTGTTTCCAGTGGGACTAGCATTTTTGTGTTGAGTGCGGATATCTTAGATCATTTTTTGGTCAAAGATATTAAGTTTTCTACCTGTTTAGGTGATTTTTCTGTGATTTTAGGTCACAAATTTTAGAGGATAAGTAGTAAAGCTCAGCGTTGCTACTTATCCTTTAGTTTATATAACCTTCCTAAGTAGTTTGTGGAGTTGTACCACATTGGTATTTACCTCCACAAACCTAAAAATCTACAAATTACTTGAGACATTTTGCCATATATAGGCAAAATGTCTCAGACATTTCATTATGACTCAAGAAGATGACTGAAGAAGCTCAACTCCCATCTCCGTCTAACGAGACACCATCACCATTTAAAAATCTCACAGGCGCAGCGATCGCTGCCACGCTAGCCACTGGGCTCTACGCATTTACAAATATGGTAGCTCATAAGTTAGCAACTGCACCTCTGCAAACTACCAATACTCTGGCGAATCGTCTGTCTACCCTCGTCCGCACCATCCTATTGGCGCTTGGTTCAGGCATAACGATGATTTTTGCCGTAATTGCCTTGGGACTGGTATTACTAACTTTTAAGCAGGTATTTATGGCTATTTTTAGCAAATCACAAGATCTTTGATATCAATGCGGCGCAAAGCTCCGCATTGATAATTTACCATTCAATTAATAAACCTTGCGATCGCAAATGAGTTTTTAAATCACTAATTTTGCCGCGATCCAGAATTGCTTGAGGTGTTAACGATGGATCATCTTGTAAGACAATCCAAGCAGCGGTTGCACCTGCGGCTGAGCCTGCTGCCCATTCGCCAACATGGATACGGGTTGCGCCATTAACAATATGACTAACTGCTATCGCCTTACCACCCATCAATAAATTATCAATGCGTTGAGGAATCAAGCTCTCCAAAGGAAGAGTAATTGGACGAACTTTATCCTCATTAGCAGGTGCAGCACTTGGTGATTTCGATGGTTCCCAGTTGCGATAGCGGCAACCATGCATATCGATTGCATAATGGGTTAAGCCGATTGAAGTGGGACTAAAATTGCGACCACCAATCATATCGCGGCGAATATCTTGCTCACGCATGAAAAATTCTTTTTGTCCATAGGCTTGACGACCCAAAATGCGCCGACCTTCGCGAATATAAGGATACATACTCAAACCAGAGTGGGTGGGCATAGGACTATCAGGTCCCGACATCAAGCGAAGGGGAAACTCAGGTGAAGCATATTTATCCATCAGCCATTCGGCAAATAGCAATGCGTGATTTTCACCATCCTTGAGGGCTGTGGTATTCAAGCCGCCTAACCAATTTTGTTGTTGTCCTGAATCACGGATTTGTTTATCCGTCAAAATCAAAGGGGGGTTCATAATACCCCAATCGTTACCACGATTCCAGTTTACGACGGTCATATCACCTTTAGCAGGGATTGCCTTAAAGGGATCGTCCCGTTTTAGGCTAATAATACGGCGATAGTTGAACACACTATTGCGTTCAAACATAGGAAATCTGCCCAAGTCATAGTCCTTGCGATGTTCTTCCCTCGAATAACCTGGCTGCACTTTGCGAAGTTCCTTAAGTGATCGCCCTCCGTCATCAGCAATTTTCAGAACAAAGGGGAATGTAAATGCTTGAGTACATTCAGGGTTATCAGCTACGGCATGGACTTCACCCGTTGTGCTAAAACCTTCTGCACCAAGACGATGGGGTAAGTTTGCCCATGCAATTAACTCTCCTGTATCGCTGGAGTCAATCACAATCATTTGCTTGCCTGCGGGAGCCTGTAAACGAATTGCTTTTTTATCGAAAGTCTCGTCAGAGTTCCAGTTAAACCAGCTTTTTAGTTCGCGAGATAGTCGACCTTGAGATAAGTAATTTGGATCGCGAGGAGTCCTTTTCACGCCATGGATCGCTGTAATGCGATCGCCCTTATCGTTGAAACTGGCTCCCTTAAAAGCAACTTGTGTTTCCCATCGACTCTTAGGTGCAGAGCGCTGTGACTCACGCAAAAATTCTTCAGCGGCTAATTCTCCAGAGTAGGGAGTGAAGCAAAGATTTCCCACCCAGCAACTATTAGTATCTGCAACTACACTCCCAGGTTTTAAGTACGAATATTTTCTGGGTAAAGCAGGCTGACTAGCAATAATATTTTTAAAATGCGTCCAACTAAGAGGAAACTGCTGGCGATAGCGCATGAGTAAGGATTCATCGATCGCACTGACTCCTTGGGAACTCACTTGTCCACCGAGCATAGGAGTTAATTCAATTAAACAGGTTGTTGCCCCAGTTTTCATCGAGTGATAAGCAGCAGCTACTCCTCCTAGAGATCCGCTAATGATCGCTACATCACATTCCCACACTTCCGCATCATCAGGTGGCGGTGGAATTAAGTTGGGAAAGCCATTACGATCATATAGAGGTATTGCTGAGTTTGCATCTTGAGCTATCAGTTCATTAGATATTTTTTGCTGACCAATGATTTGCCAAGTTCTCGCAGCAGCTCCACTAAGTACTACACCCAAAAATAACATTCCTAAAATGTGGCGTAGTTTTGGTCTGAAAGCTATTTTGGTTTGAATATCTTCGGTCTGATCTTCGCGATCTCTAGTATTTTCTGATTTTTCTGTTTGATCGCTCATAAACTTGCAATTAATACTTCAAGGTTTGCCTATTACAAAAACAGGGAAGTGCAGTTACATTCTACTTTTTCAAGATTATATTATATTGTTAATATATTGACACATTTCGCATAAAAAATTAGCTAACAAATTTATCTCAAATCTTTTAACAAATATATAGATTTCTTTCTATTAAAAACATAGTAATAAACGATGAACTATTCCAAAATTGAGTATATTTAATTTATTCTTAGCCTGCTATGTAGCGTTTAATTCTTCAGATACCAGTCTGGTAAAGTACAAGTTGGTTTCCCTATCCAAGGCTGGGAAACCAACCTAAGTACCTTGATTGCTTGAAAAACGCTATAGTGCGAGTAAGCGTTTGAATTAAATACAAGCAACTGTATTAGTAATTTTTTGTCAAGGTAAATAGTATACAAATCTATTCTATTATCAGAAAAAAGACTAATTTAGATAAGCTTAAATCAATTAAAGTTGAGAAAGAAATAACGTATTTGATGCAGTGCAAACACTGAAATTACTTAAATAGATTAATTAAGGAAATAGAGAGCAGTCTTGGAGATGATTTTAGTTACTCATTGTTTTTTTAGTCTAGTGAAGCACATTTTTTCCCCGTCTGATTGAAAGTGCAAGCAATCCTAAAAAGCGATGAGGGCGGCTTCGGCTTCGTTCAGCTAATCATAAACTGCTGGCTACGCAAGATCGAAGCCAATAGTTCACAACTTTAAGGCTGCTATAACTGCTACATATGATTGCCACATATCACAATCTTTATTTCATCTTTGACCATTGCTCAGTTTGTTAACGATAAATTTTTTGACCAATGAAAGGTAACAGATTCTGGGCAAGGGTTACAGGATCAACCCCCATTTCCGTGCGTTGCTTCGTAAGCCATATCGCGGTTTGGGAATGCCATAGTGTTCCTATGATCGCCACATCATTAGCTGCCATACCTTGAGCCAATAACCCCCCAAGCATACCTGCTAAGACATCACCACTACCACCTCTCGCAAGGGCAGGAGTACTTTCAGGATTGATCCATACCTGTGATGAGGTGTTGTGAGGGAAAGCGATCGCTGTTTTTGCGCCCTTAAGTAAAATGGTGGATTGTGTTAGGGTTACGGCTTTCTGTAAAGCCTCTATGCGTTCCACTGTGCGTAATTCAGGAAATAGCTGACAGAACTCGCCCCAGTGAGGGGTCAGAATCACAGGATTTTTTCTACTTTGTAAATGGTCAAGCCCTGCGGTTTTATCCAGAAAGGCTAAAGCATTTAGACCATCGGCATCAAGGACTAAGGGGAGATCGCTATCGATAATTTGCTTGACAACTGGTCTGGCTTCGAGAGATAGTCCACAACCACAGACGATCGCTTGATATTTCGCCAAATCAAGATTTGGTAGTTCGGCGATTGCCCCTGATGCGGTTTCTGGACAACCAATCACAATGGCATCAGGAACTTGGGCAAGAATCAGTGGTTTTAGAGAATGGGGAACAGCGATCGATAACATACCTACTCCAGTTGCTTTTGCACCCATCGCCGTAAGGAGCCCCGCCCCGCCATATTTTTGAGAACCGACAACTAGCAGTAAATGTCCAATTTCATACTTGTGAGCGATAGGGTTACGTGCTATTGGAAGACGATTGTGGAGTATCTGTGGTTCTATAAGCCAAAGAGAATGCTCCTCCCCTAATACCTGATTGATAAATTGCTCAGGAATGTCAAACCCAATTCTTTCCAGTTTGCCAACATAGGGCGTAGCAGTTTCTGTGAGTAAACCACGCTTCCATAGTCCTAAACAGAAGGTATGGGTTGTCTGTAACGCCACTCCCATAATATCACCGCGATCAGTGTGAATCCCTGATGGTAAGTCAATACTGAGAACGGGAATTTGCCAGTTGTTGATTGTATGAATCGCGTTCGCAACATCCCCATTGATATCCCGTTCTAATCCAAATCCAAAGATGCCGTCAACAATCAAATCGCAATCCTGCAAGGCTTCTAGCTCCACAAAGGGAATTCCTAAGCTTTTGGCATAGCATCCATGTACTCGCGTTAAGGGTTTAGATTTGGCAAATGGTCTATAAATCTTGACCTGTCGCCCTTGATGATGCAGTTCTCGCGCTACTACTAAGGCATCACCTCCATTATGTCCAGAACCAACTAGGATACCAATGCGCCTATAGTTCTGAGTAGGATATAGCTCTGTTAGTCTTTGGGTAATCCGTAGTGCCACCTTTTCCATTAATGCTGCCACAGGCATTCCTGCTTGGAAGATCAGATGTTCGATCGCTTGCATCTGATCAGCAGTAGCGATCGCTTGTGAAGAAAGGCAATCGATCATTGAGGAATTGGGCTTAGGAATTTGGGGACACAAACTTTTTGAAGTTAGCAGGTACATGCTGACGAATCCAATCTTTTACCTGTGGAAACTGCAAAGCTGCTAAGCCACTACCTAATAAGAGAGCAACCAAGATCAAAATAATCATGAAAGCTTTGTTAGTCTGTCTGGGCACTGCTAGTGTAGTTTTTGCTGATTCCAGATCACTATCACTCAAATTATCAGGTACGTCTATGGGTTCAAAAGATTCCGATTTATCAGCATTAGTAGTGGTTACTAAAGCACCTGCTACTGTATTGCCAGAATTGGGGTTATGCAAAATATCTTCAGAATCCACATTATCTTCAGCCCCTTCAGAAGAAGTTAACTGTTCATCTTCGCTTACTTGATCCTCATTAGAATCGGCAGGTGCAAACCGACAACGCATCAAGGCAACCGTAATATTGTCGTGCCCATTCAGTTCATTGGCTTGATCAATGAGATTTTGACAACTGAGGTTGAGAGGTTTGTCTTCAGTTAACACTGGGAGCAAATATTTGTCATAGATCTGCTCAACGCGCTCAAAATCACTTAACCCATCAGAGCAAAGTAGTAGCAGACAATCTTCGTCGATAAAGAATCTTTGCACCCTTGGTATTAGCATGTCAGAGCCTCTAGTGCCTAAGGCTTGAATCAACGCGCCGCCATCAATGCGTTGTGAGGAATAGGCATAGAAGTTATAGCCCAAGGTAGTCTCACGAGTTG
Source organism: Pseudanabaena sp. M53BS1SP1A06MG (assembly GCA_020404105.1). Lineage (GTDB taxonomy): Bacteria > Cyanobacteriota > Cyanobacteriia > Pseudanabaenales > Pseudanabaenaceae > Pseudanabaena > Pseudanabaena mucicola_A. The sequence continues at coordinate 98,554 of JADBWH010000032.1, forward strand.
CTACGTCATCGTCAAGGGTGACTTGACGTAAATTATCTTTGCTAATGCAATATAGTCTACTGTCACCCACATGAACCACATAGACTTCATTGCTAGGTTGCCCATTAGGGCGAGGAATTACTGCTAGCACCAAAGTGGTTCCCATACGTTGCTGGGCATGGCGTTGCTGTTGGTCGTTAATTGCTACAATTTGATTGTTAACAACACGAGCTACCATTTCTAACTGGGCGATAAATCCCTGAGATGAGAATTCTGGATCATTCTCAGCTTGATTAAGGAGTGTTTTGAGTTGTTGTTCGAGGGTCTTGATTGCTAGTGAACTGGCGACTTCACCACCATCATGACCACCAAGCCCGTCACAGACAATCGCGAGACGATCACGTAAACTCTCAGCCTGTACACTTCGTTTTTGGCGCTTAATGTCAGGATAGCAAGCATCCTCATTATGATTGCGCTGTTGTCCTACATCAGTGGCACTGGCTACGCGCACGGTGAAGAACTGATTCTGCATCACCTTTAAGGTCAATTTATCGAGATAAGCGATCGCACTATTTACATCGTATTCACCTCGAGCCAAACTGTAGCAAAATTCAGCGATCGGTTCGGCAATTTCGGGTTTAGCCTGATCCAGCCACTTCACCCAAATGTCTCCCAATTGCGAGATATGCACCGCCGATACATCCGCTTGCAATTCCAACAGGCGCACCCACATACCATCAACCCTCACCAACTGAGGTTCGATCAAAGTACGAGTCATATTTTGTTCAGCAAGTGGTTCCCAGAGGTTGAGGACTTGCCAGAGCAAATTAATTTGGCGTAAAGCGCAGGCTTGTCCCCAGATCTCAGCCAAGGTTGGACAAAGATTACCTTGGCGATCAATCGGAACATTTTCTAATAAAAATATTTCTGCAAGATTTAGCTCTTCACCCAGTAGCAGCAAACCATAGGGACGAGGCAGATGCAGGCTCAATCGTGATAGCTTCAGGTAAGATACTACATAAGTCTGAAATTCAAGTGGTAGCTCAGGTAGAGTGAATGCATCGGTATCCACAACAATTTGTGAGGATATTACACGATAGCGATTACCCAGTAAAGATGCAGGTGGGAAAGAATCGGTATCTAGTCCGACTGCCCAAAGATATTGCTGCTCAACTGCCGTAGCTTGCTCTTGATTTTCCATGCAGATGTTAGTTACTTACCAAACTCAATAGTGAATATATTAGATGAAGCTGAGGTATGTCTAAGCCAGTACAGCAAGAACTGCAATGTGAATAGAAACTACAGTATTAAATGTTTGATCTATTTCTTCAAGAGGCATTTGGCTATTGTAGCGAAACCAAGTCACAATTTTAGTGGATTTGGGTCTGTTCTGTGCCTTACCAATCTCCAAAAATAGCAATAGATATACAACTTGATACTGGATTTCTTTAGAATCTAGGTGTATGAAGTAATTAAACTCTTAATATCTATAGGAGTTTAATTTAACAATAAAAATTTAATACTTATTTAACACTTACAGCCGATTGAGGCTTTGAGTAGTACTGAAATATTTTTAAAAAGGGCGTAAAGCTCCGTTTTTAAAAATATTTCTGGGATTTAAGTAGGCGCAAAGTGCTGTATTTAATACTTGGGAAGTCATGCAATGTAATTGTGTTGCGGGCACGAAGCGCCCGCAACACAATTACTAAATAAATTACTTTGCAGCACTACCAATACTTATTTTCATTATTTTTTATTGGAAATTTATTTTGGCAGTTTACTTTCAATTTTTATCAAAAAATCTTTTTTTCTGCTTTTTAGTACTTTTTTAAACATAATTTCACCCTATGAGACTATGAAAACACAACTTACCCATCGCGAACAAAAAGTTTTGTGGGCAACCATTGATCACTATATTCAAACGGCAGAACCTGTTGGATCAAAGGCGTTAGTCTCAGAGTATGACTTTGACATTAGCCCTGCCACGATCCGTAATGTAATGCATACATTAGATCGCAGTGGTTTGTTATATCAACCCCATACTTCATCTGGACGTGTACCCTCAGACTCTGGCTATCGCGTTTATGTTGATGAACTGATCGATCCTAGTAGTGAGCTAACTTACAGCACCCATCAGTTTATGGCAAGTAAAAGTGATCGACTTGGTAAGTCTAGCCTTGATGGGGTGCTACGCGATGTTGCCCAAATTTTAGCAACTTTAAGTGGCTGTATCGCTGTGATCACGTCTCCGAATATGCAAACTATGCGAATTCGGCATTTGCAATTAGTCATGGTCGATCAACGCAAAATTATGGCGATCGCTGTTAGCGATACTTACCACACTGCCTCGGTGACGATGGACTTGCCTAGCGAAACTCAACCTGAAGTTTTAGAAGGTGAACTAAATATTCTCAATAATTTTTTAAATGAACATTTACGAGATAAAAGCTGGACAGAACTTGGTAGTGCACTGCAATGGGATGATCTAGATCGGCAGTTTCTGCAATATGCGGTGTTATTACAGCAGTCTTTGCAGCAGTTGATGAAACTCTGTAATCGCACAGCTTTAGGGCAAATGTTTATTAGTGGCTTAACAGAACTATTACGTCAGCCCGAGTTTTCTAATCTACAACAGGTTCAGAATATTGTGCAACTTCTCGAAGCTGATCGCGCTTCCCTAATGGCGTTAATTGTTGATCAATCACGATCTGCACATAATTCCGTGAGTATCTCCATCGGTTCAGAAATTTCCATCGAGCCAATCCAAAACTGTACTTTTATTTCCAGTACCTATCTCTGTGATGATAAGCCCGTTGGCACAGTCGGTGTTTTAGGTCCCACTCGTTTAGGCTATACCAGAGCGATCGCCTCAGTACAGGCGGCTGCTCTACATCTAACTGATGCAATTAGTAAATGGTAGTTGTCAAATCTCAGTCAGCATGTTTCTGGAAATCAATCGCCATAGCCAATTTGGTCTTATAAATGTTGCCTATCAAACAAGCTTCCTTTTTCTGTAGGGCTTACACAAAGCTAACAAACTTAATGATTTTTGAGTTAACGTGGCATGGGCAAAGACCGTACCGCATTAACTAGATGCGTAAATTCTATTATTTATCAGGATAAGATGGGGCATGACTGCCTCTATTTCTATGTGTTACAAGAGTTACGCAAATCGCTTAAGAATAGAATATGAAAACCTAATCTAAAAGTGGCTACTCGCAACGCTGCCCCTTCTAGATTAGGTTTTGATTTTTAAAGAACTTGAACCTGCATCTTTTCCCATTGAGAAATGCTATAAGTTTTTAGTTGTAAGGCATGGATTGCGCCAGTATCGAGATGTTCTTGAATTGCACCATACACTAATTTGTGTTGCTTAATCATCGATAAACCTTCAAACTGATCAGCAACAACGATCGCCGTAAAGTGTTGACCATCATGATTAGGATCTTCAACCTGAACTTTGGCATTAGGTAAAGCAGTACGAATTAATTCAGCAATGTAGTTGTGAGAAATCATGTTGGGCAAACTCAAAATTTACAAAATCTAATTTACAGAATCTATATTAGGCTGTTTACATTGTGCCATATTGCAACAGTAGGGAATTTAATGAAAATCGCAACTTGGAATGTCAACTCAGTGCGTATAAGGATTAATCATGTTTGTGATTGGTTACAAGCAAATTCTGATGTTGATCTGTTGTGTTTACAAGAGACCAAGGTCATTGATGAGGACTTTCCCCATCAGCCCTTTATTGATTTAGGCTATCAAACCTATATTTATGGACAGAAGTCTTATAACGGGGTAGCCATAATTTCGCGATCGCCTCTAGAAAATATTCAAACTGGCTTTGCATCGGTATTGGGAGAAATTGCTGAGCCTAGCCTAGATGAACAAAAACGTTTGATTGCGGCTAAGTTTGGCGATATCCAAATTGTGAATATGTATGTCCCTAACGGCTCGGAAGTCGATAGTGAGAAATATGCGTACAAGTTGTGCTGGCTGAAGCTCTTAAAGGAATATTTACAAACATTGCTCAGCGAAAATGCCAATATCCTGATTTGCGGCGATTTTAATGTGGCGATCGCTGACATCGACATTTATGATCCCAAAGGACGTGAAAATAAGGTAATGTCTACGGATATTGAGCGAGAGGCTCTAACGGAAGTCTTGAATTTGGGATTTAAGGATGTATTTCGGAAGTTTAAAGCAGATAGTGGGTACTATAGCTGGTGGGATTATCGTTCAGGAGGTTTCTCGCGCAATCGTGGCTGGCGAATTGATTATCAATTTTTGACGGAATCTCTTTATGACAGGGCGACTGCTTGTGAAATCGATGTCGAGCCACGGAAACTGACTCAACCAAGCGATCATACTCCCGTCATTGTGACTATTGATTAAATATGATGATGTACGCTTTAATCAAAAAATTTTGCGGAAGAGCGATCCTTGGGGTCGAGATTCCACAACTCAAAATATCTCCAATATCAAACTTTAAGAGAACTTTAGCTATGAAATATCGCATCTATTCGGTGATCGCGCTACTTATCATTTTGCTTTTGTTTCCCTTACCAGCAATAGCCGCCAACCCTAGCCATATTGTTAAGTTACAAACTACAAAAATCTGCCAAGTTTGTGATTTAACTGGGGCATATTTACCTGTTAGCAATCTAGACTATACATATATATTATCTTCTAATTTGAGTAGAGCTAATTTAATCGGCTCTAACATTACTTTCTCAAATCTGAGTCGCGCTAATCTGAGTGGAGCGAATCTCAGCTATGTTAATTTCAAGCATACGAAATTGTTACTCAGTGATTTTACCAATGCAATTTTTGATAAAACCGATTTGACCGAAGCCGATCTCACTAGTGCAACTATATCCGAATCGCAACTTGCCAAAGCCAAGCTATGTAAAACAGTTTTGCCCGATGGATTAGTTTCCAATCGTGATTGTTAAATATTTTCATTCAAGATTGGAGCAATTCTCTTTGGCTATGGGTAATTAACGTAACATTTAGTTACAATAGGGTACTGACTAATTGCTAATTCCCTATAGCCCTATGACCCGTGACCTACGATCATTTCTCAAATTGCTCGAAGAGCGCCAACAACTACATCGTGTCAAAGCCCCTGTTGATTCTCAGTTAGAGATTGCCGAGATTAGCAATCGTCTCTTACAATCAGGTGGTCCTGCGCTGCTATTTGAGAATGTCAAGGGTTATAACGTACCAGTTGCCGTAAATTTGTTGGGTACAGTCGAGCGTGTTTGCTGGGCAATGGGGATGAAAGAACAACTGGAATTAGAAGTTCTAGGTGAGAAATTAGGCAAATTACAAAGCCCGAAACCACCGAAAAAAATTTCACAGGCGATCGAGTTTGGGAAGATTCTCTTTGATGTGGTCAAATCCCGTCCCCAGAAGTTACTTTTTGGGAATGCTCCTTGTCAAGAAGTGGTATTGCAAGGCGATGAAGTGGATCTTGATCAGATCCCCATTCTCAAACCCTATCCTAAGGATGGTGGTCGTGCAGTGACACTGGCGCTAGTCATTACTAAAGATGTGGAAAACGGAATTCCGAACGTGGGGGTTTACCGTTTGCAGCAGCAGTCCAAAAATACGATGACGGTGCAGTGGCTGTCTGTGCGTGGTGGTGCGAGGCATTTACGCAAGGCGACAGAGGCGGGTAAGAAACTGGAAATTGCGATCGCGATCGGTGTTGATCCTGTCTTAATCATGGCAGCCGCAACACCAATTCCTATAGATTTATCAGAATGGATTTTTGCAGGACTTTATGGCAATGAAGGTGTGCAGCTTACTAAATGCAAAACTATCGATTTAGAAGTGCCAGCTTTGGCCGAATATGTTTTGGAAGGAACGATTACCCCCCATGAAGTGGGAACCGATGGACCTTTTGGCGATCACATGGGTTATTACGGCGGTATCAATGATCAAGCGCCTCTGATTCGCTTTCATTGCATGACCCATCGCAAAGATCCCATCTATCTCACCACCTTTAGTGGCTTACCTCCCAAGGAAGAGGCAATGATGGCGATCGCCCTAAATCGCATCTATACACCCATCCTCCGCCAACAAGTTTCGGAAATTACCGATTTCTTTTTGCCAATGGAAGCCTTGTCCTATAAAGCCGCGATTATTTCCATCAAAAAAGCTTACCCTGGACAGGCAAGACGTGCTGCCCTTGCCTTTTGGAGTGCTTTGCCTCAGTTTACTTATACCAAATTTGTGATTGTTGTAGATCATACGATTAATATTCGCGATCCACGTTTAGTGGTTTGGGCGCTGAGTTCCAAGGTTGACCCTACTCGTGATGTGTTTATCCTGCCCGACAATCCCTTTGATTCCCTCGACTTTGCCTGTGAGAAGGAAGGGCTAGGCGGGCGGATGGGCATTGATGCTACAACGAAAATCTATCCTGAAACCGATCGCGATTGGGGTGATCCTTTGGAGAGTGATCCTACTGTGGCGGATATGGTGACAAGACGTTGGGCTGAATATGGATTAGCGGATATTAAGCTTGATGGAGCTGATCCTAATTTATTTGGTTACAACATTAGGACTTACGCAAATTGAACAAATTTATTAGGCTTGAGGTAGATGTGGTGCGGGCGAAGCCCACACCACATCTACCTCAATGCGTAAGTCCTAAACATAAATTAAGAGATGCGGAACTTCAGACCACCCTGTTTAGATTTTAGGGATTTTCAGATCGCCTTGCTCCATGCTTGCTAAAACATCACCAATTCCTTCTTTACCACTTAACTGCACAGATCGTAAGATTGCTAAACTATCTTCCAGTAACATCTCGACATCTATCGATTGATAATCTGGAAGATATGCAGGTAAGCGACTTGTACCTTCTCCTAAGAGAATTGTCGCTCCATACCAATTGCGATTTTGGAGGTGATACAGACCGACAGCAATTTGTAAAATCCCTTGATAAAAAGCCCGATCACTTTGCCAAGCATCATTCCAAATCGCCTCTAAGGTATCGTGACAGGCGTAATAATCCCCATTATTAAACTGGAAGATCGCTTCAGCAAATAAAGGATCGACGGTGTCTGCTTCAAGCATTGGCGCTTACTTGGTCTAATATTTGAGCTAATACATTGGCGATCGCTTGTTTTTGCTCAACGTCATATCCCCATTTTTCGAGAAAAGCAACATATTCACCAGTATTAGTGAGTGCTGCATCATAAACCTGTGTTGCAATTGTCCGCACTTCGGGAAGATCAACCTTCTCAATTAAAAGTGCAGTACGCTTAGACACGCGATTGGAACCTTCCGCTTGTTCCAAATTTTCTGCTCGGTGGTGGGTAATTGCCATGGCTGTGGACATGACCAAATTTTTGACAAGGAGTTCTGCGATCGCATGAGGATGCGCTTGCAAGGCACGAATGACGCTAGCATTAGGGGCATCAGCAAGTTGCCATTCGCCTGTCAATAAGCAGACAAAAAAACCACGTGCGCCATTAGTAGTTTGCACAAGTTCGGCAATTTGTAATTCTAGTTGAGTATCATCGAGATTGTGGCGCGACAGCAAATCTTCGGTATAGGCAATCGCTTCTTCAAAGGTGATATTTTTCATATATGAATAGCTATACCTGAAATTTAAATATGATCCAAGCAATGATTTGGTAAAAATGCTGTCCAGCCATTATCTAACTTGACACGGCAGCTAACACTAATCACCTGCTCAACAATCCCCTTATGATTAGCATATTGCTGACGATTGTCATTCACACAAACGCGATCGCCAACCTTGAAAGTTTTATTTTTCGTAGCTGCATCCTGTTTCCGATCAGAAAAACTGGGGATTTCCGCTTTTTTGGGAGTAGGTGCAGAATGAAAGGTTAGTGATGCGGCTTGTTGTCCATTGACTTGATAGTTATATCCCCTGCCCTGAATAAGCTGCAAACTCCCAATCTGGACATTAGCAAGATATTGAACAAAATGATCAACGGATATTTCCATAATTTCGGCAAGATCTTCAAACATGACTGGATAGCTCCAATAATTTTCGCCAACTTGGAGATCCGCTAACTCTTTCCATGCATCAAATAGTTTTTGTCCAAATTGTGAGGTGAGATCCTCCGATGGCTTACCATAAAATTTGCTGCTAGCCGTTGAGGATGCATTACTGGATATCAGGGTTTCTAATGTTTTAAGCAGATTTTGTGCAACGCGATCACTTACCTCTGTCCTTGCTCGGAGATATTCGAGAATCTGCTCAAACAAAGATTCACTAACATTAACAGCCATATGACTACTCGCACTAATCTTTTCTAAGAAATCTAAAAAATACTTGTTTTCACGCTGAGCAGATGAAGGATACAGTTTTTTAGATAGCTTTTGGATATTCTCTAAAGTAACACCAATAAGTTAACACCAATTTGTCATTAGTCCTTATGTTGTAATTTTTTTACACTTCAAACATCCCTTTGGACTTGTCTAAGCCCAGCTTCCCAGTTTTTCGGTAAAGGTTCGTGACAAAGCTGATGAATTTCAGAGATGCGTTCAAATAGCCAAGGATAGTCAAGACGATAAGCAGGAATTAAGCCTAAGGGAGACAATAATGCTGCGGCTGCTAAGTCCGCGACACTAAAGCGATCACCTACTAAATAACCATCTTGCCAAAATTTACTTAATAAAGCGATCGCTTCATCGATTCTTTGTGCCGCCAATTTTGCTGAGCCTGCATTAATGCCATATTGCGATCTGACGATGGCAATTACAATCTGACTCATCCACGAAGGATCAATATACTTACCTTCATGAGCACGAAATTGGTAATACACAAACCTTGTCGCCGTACCAATGGATTCATCAAAATAATCTTCCAATCGTAATGCTTCTTGTTGTAGCAAATCATCTTCAAAATAAAGTGGGGGATTGGACTGATAAACTTCGAGAAAGCGAATAATTTCGGTAGAATCCGCAACTACAGCAGGACATTTTTTTTGTTGAGGCAGTAAAACGGGTACAGTATTCCTGCCTGACAATGGCTTAACCCTGAAAATATGTAACCCCGGAGTCAGATTTTCGACTTGATAGGGAATTTGTTTATAGCCAAGCGCAAGCCTAGCTTTGCGGCAGTAGTGTGAAGTACTAAACTGTAATAAGAGCATATTGGTCACAGTTCATAGATGCCAATCTTTCACGAAGTGCTGGCGTAAGTATTTGCGAAAGTGCAAATTTCATAGTTTGGTTGATTGGAAAACGCCATATTTCTTTCCAGCTTACTGGTGATTTCTGCATCAAATCTGTCCTAAAAGTTAACCATACATTTTTGCCATAGATCGCATAAACGAAACTTGCAAAGGTCAGTTTTGCTAATGATGTCCCATTTTTAAACATGAAATCTGTGAAAAAGCTGAAAGACTTTAACTTCGTGTAAAGGTACAAGAAAAACAATCATCGTAATTGCTAAATCATGTAAATCATATGCTATAGTCTCGACTAAATTTTTACAGTTTTAAGGTGCGATCACCTATGCAAGCCAACTCAGTCTCTAAACCAACAAATCCTCCGTCTGGTTATCAGACCGCTCCATCTAGTTATCAGGCTTCAGTACCTGTGACTGTGTATCGAGAACTGGCTGCAGAGTTGCAATCGACTCAAGCAAAGCTATCTTTTTTTCAGTTACAAAATGAGCAGCTAGCTAAGCAAAATCAAATGCTGTTGCAAGAGTTTGAAGCGATCGCCCAAGCTACGGATCGAGTGCAGTCGATTCTCACCCAATCAAATTTGCCAGAGTCTAAACTCTCAGAAGTTTTAGCAGGTATTCGGGCTTCTTCTCAGATTAATCCTGCTCCATCTCGTAGCAATCCACAGGGTCGCCCACCTGCGGCGAAACCACGTACTGCGGATAAACCTGCTCCAGCAAGCCCTCGCAAGGCTGCGGTACAGCAAACAACCAATGCGATCCAAGAAGCGATTTCTAGAGCTAGGCAACTTGCTACGGAGTCTGCACCACAAGCTGCTAGTGGACCAGTTTTAGGAGATACCTTGTATTACGATAGTTCTTTTGTTGCTTTTGATGCACCAACTTCCGCACCGAATCCTGCACCAATTCCTAAAGTATTACCGAAACTAGAAATTAGAGAAGAAGTATCGACTCGAACTCTCCGTAATGAAGCAACTGAAGAGGCTAGTGAATCCACAGGGTTAAGTGGATGGGTTTTGACCTTAACGATTATTGCGATCGTGCTAACTTCCTTTGGGGCTGGCTACTTGTTGATGCGCCCATTTGTGAAATAAGCTTAAATACCTTCAGAAAAAAGACGGGGATGCTTAGCATCCCCGTCTTTTTTCTGTTTAAATTGAGTTGGTACAGCATAAATCGCTGTCATCAAATCTCAATGTGCTGTAAGTTCAGAAGATTCATGGATAGACGTAAGTTTCTAGTTTTAGGTGGTGCAGCGATCGCCTCCATTAGTGGATGTCAATTAGTGAATTCTTTTGATCAACGCGATCGCCTAAAAATTACAGGACTACTGGGGGCAATTCCAAGCAAGGTAATTAACCAATTTGAAACTGCATCGCAACTCAATATAGAGTTCAAAGCTGAGAATTTACCATCGAAACTTTGGCAAGAGTTACAAAACTATCCAAATTCTCCAGATAAAGCTCCACATCTGACGAGCCTTGGTGATGCTTGGTTAGATCTAGCGATCACACAGTCATTAATAAAGCCAATTGCTCCTAACTTATTAGCCCAAATTCCCCAATGGCAGAAACTTAGCCCCATTTGGCAAAAAAGTGTAACTCGTAACAATCAAGTCTGGGGCATTCCCTATCGTTGGGGCGCAGCAGCGATCGCTTATCGTAGCGACAAACTCAAATTTGAGATTACGCAATGGGCTGACCTTTGGCGATCAGAACTGAAGCTGAAATTGACCTTACCCGATGATGCTCGTGAAGTGATTGGGCTTGTCTTAAAAAAAATTGGTCAATCCTATCAGCAGGAAAACTTAGCAGAAAATCAGGAAATCTTTGCTAGGTTGACCCAAGAACTTAAAAGTCTCCATTCGCAAGTTTTAACCTATACGTCCGATAACTACTTACAGTCTCTATTAGCGGATGATTCTTTAGTGGCAGTCGGTTGGACGAGCGATATGTATAAAGCACAACGCCAAAACCCTAACCTAAAAGTAGTAATTCCACAAGAAGGAACATCACTATGGAGCGATATGTGGGTAATGCCAACGGGAGATGCGCCAGTCTCAGCCGCCGCATGGATGAATTTTTGCCTGACCCCTGTGATCGCGGCTCAAGTTACTGCTTTAACCGATGCCGTCAGTCCCTCTAGTGAACTTGATCAAGTGCCTGCGAGTGTCAAAGCTGATCCTATCAAATTTTTCCCGCAAGAGGTGCTAGCGAAGAGTGAAATACTCACGCCATTGTCGCAGCCTACAATCCAGCAATACAAAAACCTGTGGACAAAAATGCGATCTGCGATCTAGCTATTTGCATTATGCTCTGCACGAGGCAAATAGCCCAAAGCTGACACTAATTTAGACATGATGCTAATTATCTTTATTATGGTCTTTGCGTTTGCGCCATTGAAGCTTATTAATCACAGCTTTTTGTAAACATTCCTCAACGATAAACGGAGCATTGCGCCAATCAATATCATCACGTTGTAGAATCCATCGCATTTGCTCTAGGGCTTCCTCTAGCTCTGCTTCAAAACGTGCGAGAGGCAATGGCGATTTGTGTAATTTTGGGGTCTCGACACAGATAGTGATTGCCTCATTGAGGATTTCAACTACTTCTTTACCGTAAACATCCCTTGCCCGAAATCGTAATTCTTGATATCCCTTCTCTGTAGTGGCATACATCGTGGGGAGTCGATTTAATACATAGGCAGTGACTTCACCTAAATCAACCGTTTCCGCGATCGCAGGATGTAGCTTTTGAATTTGATGATAGGCAAGGGAAAGGACTAGCTTTTCTAAAACATTACTGAACCGATAATTAACGTCCACCATATATGTTTGGAAATCTTTTGCCTTTTGAGTATCTTGATCCAAACTTGTTTCGTTTCTTGTCTGTCTGCCTTTCCAAGAAATTTCAGGAAGTTTTCGATCAACAACGTTGTCATCTGTGCCTGCGTTCACATCACGCTTACCCAACACCATATGAGTATTATTAACTAAGCTCTTGAGCTTGATCGTAATCAAAGCATTTTCCAATGCTGAGGGAATATCTAACCAAGAAGCATTTTCAGCTCCTAAAATGTGTTGGAGTTCGGCAAGAGATCTGGCATGATTGGTATCTTCTTGGGATGGTAAAGGTCGGGAATCTCGCAAAGCATCAGGCTTAATGCTATTCAGACCGCGACGCACGGCTGACTCTATCTGTGAGCGCATTTCTATCGCGGCTTTTTGGCGTTGTCGCATCCATCCTGATTTGGATGTTGCATACATTGGAGGTAGTCGATTGAGTGCATATGCTGCAATTTCGCTGACATTAATCTGGTCTCGTCGATATTGTGGTAGGTGCGAAATTTGAAAATTGATTTCCTTAATCACCAATGCTTCAATGGCATTCTTGCAACTTTGCATATCAAGCCGTCCCAAACCTAATATGAAACTTTAATATTACTAAATTTAGAAAACAAACAATTTGATTATAGCAATAATTTTTGCTTTCTAATGGCTATGTAATTAGCCCATTAGAAATAGCTATAATTACTTGGTATTCTAAGTAGTATTTATTTATATGTAATCCATTTTCTCTATAAGAGCTTTCGATACCAAGGCAATCCCAAATCAAATGTGAGTGATAGGGCTTTGCTCAGTGATCTATAAACTGATTGTCGAGTGAATTTGGTATCGATGATTTTATAACTTATTTAAGAAATTCTATAGATACATTTTGATAGTTACTCAAAAACTATGAATTATTTAAAATTACTAGTTACTAAAGTAGTCGGGTAGGTTATTACATTTTAAACTAGATTTTAAAGTAAATTTCTAAAAATTCAAACATCATAACAACATGATCTAAAGTCACTGATGGGATCAAGCATTTTATGGCATTTCCACTGCTCCAAATTAAAGGAATAGTTGTTGTACTTGTATTATTAAAGATATAGTTCAGAGGCTCTATTTACTGCGATCAATTCGATAGAGCCATATCATTAAAGCTAGGACACCAATTTGGAGCATAAGGTTTCCTAAATTGGCTTCTAGCTCTCCATTGCCTGCAATCAACTTTGCTAAAAAAACAATTGCACCAATTAGTCCAGAGCCTGCAAAAGCAATGTATATAAATATGCGTAGACCACGGTAAGGTGATTTAGTTTCACGCCTGAGCTTTTCGTATTGTTGGGGATTGAGCTTTGACATAAATTTTGACAATAAAAGTCAACAAAAATCTTTGTGATCATTGTCTCATAGCACTTTTCAAACAATTCTCTGTACTTAGCTAGACTGGGAAACAACATAAATGACTCAGGTAATTGTTAGCATTACCTAAGTCATTTATGGTTGTTTTTGATTCATAGCAGTCCGATCGCATAGCCAAATCGTTTTACCAGTGATTAAACGTGAAGGATATTGATTGGCATCACCATTAGGTGCTAGCACAGCCTTGAGAGCTTTAGCTTTAGCTGCTCCCTCAATCATAAAAATAATTTCTTTAGCCCGATTAATGAGCGGTACTGTCAAGGTGATCCTTGGCTGCCCATCTTTTGAGCCAACTGTGACAAGGCGATCGCCAACCTTCAGTGCTGGGGTGTGGGGAAATAACGAAGCAGTATGTCCATCGTCACCCATTCCTAGTAAAACCAAATCAAATTGAGGAAGCTCACCTGCACTCACTCCAAAAAATTCTTGAATATGTTGCTCGTATTGGGCAGCAGCGATCGAAGGATCATCTTTGTCCGTCGGTATCCCGTGAATATTTGCCGCAGGGATAACTACGCGATCGAGCCATGCTTGGCGGGTCATGCCCTCATTGCTATGGGGATCTGTGACAGGGACATAGCGCTCATCCCCCCAAAAAACATGTACCTTTGACCAATCCCATTCCTTACAGGCTAAGAGTTCATATAAAACCTTAGGGGTACTACCACCTGCGGCGACAATGGTAAATCTTTCACCCTTAGTGATTGCCTGATCATAGGCGATTTGACATAGCATTAATGCTCGATTGGCAATTTCTGCGCGATCATTCCAAATTTCTACTTGCCTAGCCATAATTCTAACGATACCTCTCAAAAATGGGTAGTGCTAAAGATAGCAGTTTTTTTATATTAGGAATGGTGACTCTTTGTGTCACTCTTCTTACTTCCTAATATAAAAATCTATGTTTTGATGACATTACAAATCGCTAGCGTTTACCAGTCTGGAGAAGTACAGCTTGTTTTTGCCGCCAAATGCGGGGAAAACAAGCTATGTAGATCCCTTGCTTGAAAAATGCTATATACAGGGATCTCTACAATCGCTGATCGAGTCTACTTAAGACGAGCGAATTTAGTTTGAATTAAAGACAGGTTTTGTGTAGATATTTGTAGAGATTTCTTGAGACACTAAAATCATAAAACCTCTGCCAGCATGATTTCTAGGCTATCTTGGTACTGTCAGCTATCTCAATCAATCTTGGGGGAGGTGTTTTTTATTTCATTTTGTGTGAATTTTGACAGTACTAACATAGAAATGTATTAACCTAATAGAATGTTAGGAAAATATTAAGGTTAAGGTAAATAAACATGTCACCTGCTATTATACGCCTTTTCTGGGACTCAGTTAACCAAGCACACCCTAATCACCTTTTGAATCTTGATGACGACGGTCTCATGAGATGGTTAGTTGATCAAGTCAAACAACGCTCTGCTCTTGATTCTCACCAGCAAAGTGATCTCAGTCTCTACATTAGCGATCGCCTACCACTAATTCGTGAAATGGCTTATCAAAACTAAGCCTGTTAACCCTATTTTCAAGTTAATTTGTAAGCTAATGTCAAGCTTTAATTACTAGGAAATTTTTTCTAAATGGGGACATCTAGGATTTTCTATCGATGTCATGCTCTGAAGTGCTAGGATACTTGCCTGAGCTTTGTAATCATTAATTTCACCGATTAATTTCATAGCTCCATAACCTATTCACAGTTATCTCTAGCGGTTATTTCTAGCGTATGACATCTGCAAGAATTATTGACCTGTTACGTGGTGGTCAGATTAATGGCTCCTACACAATTCGTGGTTGGGTGAGGACTAAGCGAGAAGGTAAGGGAATATCCTTCTTGGAGTTAAATGATGGCTCATCGCTACAAGGGCTACAAATTGTCTTACCTCAAACAATTGATGGCTATGAGACGCAAATTAAACAAATAACTACAGGTGCATCCATTGAGATATCGGGGACTCTTGTGGAGTCTATGGGAAAAGGTCAAAGGGTGGAAATGCAGGCTACAGCGATCACTATATTTGGTACTGCCGATCCTGAAACTTATCCTTTGCAAAAAAAACGTCACTCGATTGAATTTTTACGGACGATCGCCCATTTACGACCACGTACCAATATATTTGGGGCAGTGTTTCGGGTCAGAAATGCCTGTGCTTTTGCCATCCATAAATTTTTCCAAGAGCGTGGTTTTTTGTGGGTGCATACACCAATTGTGACTGCGAGCGACTGTGAAGGTGCTGGTGAAATGTTTGGTGTGACTACTTTTGACTTAAATAAATTGGCGACATCTGGCAAGCCTGTGGATTTTTCGCAAGACTTTTTTGGTAAGCCTGCCTTCTTGACTGTCAGTGGTCAGCTAGAGGCAGAAATCATGGCTATGGCATTTTCCAATGTCTATACTTTTGGTCCCACCTTCCGTGCTGAAAACTCGAATACATCGCGTCACCTTGCTGAATTTTGGATGATTGAGCCAGAAGTTGCCTTTTGCGATCTTGAAGGCGATGCCGATCTTGCCGAGGATTTCCTCAAGTATATTTTTAATTATGTTTTGAAAACTTGCCCCGAAGATATGGAGTTTTTCCAAGAGCGGGTAAATAATCAGGTGATGGCAAATGCTCGCAAGATCGTCGATGAAAAGTTTGAGCGGATTACTTACACTGAAGCGATCGCGATTCTCGAAAAAAGCAGCAAAACTTTTGAGTTTCCTGTGTCGTGGGGCTTGGACTTACAATCGGAGCATGAACGATTTCTGGCGGAGGAGCATTTCCAAAAGCCCGTCATTGTAATGGATTATCCCTTGGGCATCAAGGCATTTTATATGCGTGTAAATGATGAATCGTCAAGCGATCGCCAAACCGTAAGAGCTATGGATATTCTTGCGCCTGGGGTTGGTGAGATCATTGGTGGTTCGCAGCGTGAGGAGCGCATTGAAGTTTTGGAAGCCAGAATTCGCAGTGTGGGACTCAATCCTGAGGATTACTGGTGGTATCTTGATTTACGTCGTTATGGCACTGTTCCACACGCTGGATTTGGCTTAGGTTTTGAGCGTTTAGTACAGTTCATTACAGGTATGGGCAATATCCGTGATGTAATTCCATTTCCACGTTTTCCCCAAAGTGCAGAATTTTAAATAAATGGCGCTACGCGCCTTTTATTTTTGGTGGACTAATTCACCCATAATGTAGGTGGCAGCGATCGCCCGATCATCCCCCATAATCAGCGTGGCAAATAACTGATCAGATATTTCTGAGAGGGTGAGCGGATTCTCTAGATCGAATGGTTTGTTTCTCAAAGCCATAATTGGTGTCGAGCGAAGATTCAGTACTACAAAATCAGCTTCCTTCCCAACCTCGAAATTTCCTAACTTATCTTCAAGGCATAAGGCTATTGCGCCGCCCAATGTAGCAAGAAATAAAGCTTTGAATGGGGATAATTTTTGCGATCGCAACTGAGCAACTTGATAGGCGGCGCAAGTAGTCTTTAAAATTGAAAAACTTGTTCCAGCCCCCACATCAGTACCTAGCCCTACTTTTACAGGAGTTTCTTGTGACTTTGCCTTTTCAATTTTAAAAAGCCCACTTCCCAAAAACATATTTGAAGTTGGGCAAAAAGCAATCGCTGCTTTTGCCTCAGATAGTCTCCCGAATTCCTGATCAGTAAGCTGTACCCCATGAGCAAAAACCGATCTTTCTCCAACCAAACCCGCTTGATCATAAACATCTAAATAACCAGCACTCTCAGGAAAAACTTCCGCAACATAAGCAACTTCTTTGACATTTTCTGATAGATGCGTATGCAAATACAGATCAGGAAACTCAGTCAATAGTTTGCAGACATTACTTAACTGCTCTGGGGATGACGTTACGGCAAAACGAGGGGTGACTGCATAGAGTAAGCGATCGCATTTATGCCATTTCTCGATTAACTGCTTTGTTTCTATGTAAGATGACTCGGCAGTATCGATCAAAAAGTCTGGGGCATGGCGATCCATCATCACTTTCCCCGCAATCATTCGTAAATTACGTTGCTGTGCTTTTTCAAAAAAAGCATCCGTCGATTGTGGAAATACAGTTGTAAAGACTAGAGCCGTAGTTGTGCCATTTCGTAATAACTCATCCAAAAATATCGAGGCAATTTTCGCAGCATAATTGCGATCAGCAAATTTGCGTTCAGTCGGAAAAGTATAGGTACTTAACCATTCCAACAACTGCTCACCATAGCAAGCAATCATTTCTGTTTGAGGAAAATGAATATGCGTATCGATAAATCCAGAAACGATCAGGCGACCAGGATAGTTAGTAATAGGCAGATCTCTATATTTATCTTGGAGATCTGCATAATTCCCTAACTCCTTAACCTTGCCCTGTTCGAGCACTAACAAACCATCAGGAAAATATCGAATACAACTAGCTTCTGGGGCATAAAATGGATCGGCGATCACATCTAAAAAACTAGCTCGAAATCCTTTGATGATTTGATTTTGCATAAATGAGTTATAGTTCGTAATCTTGATACAGCAAAATAAATTGACTGCTGTGAATGAACTAACAATCTTTTATGATTTTGGCTCTTATCGTAGTCGCAAAAAGTACAGTTACGATTAATGGGCAAACACATCTGCATAGCCGAGCAAGTCTAAATATACGATTGTAGGAATATGAGCAAAGCAAGCCTTGGCTAATTCGTAGCGATTTTCACGCATTAACATATCGATCAGTTTGCGATATACAGGCAAAAGATAGCAAACATCATTAGCTGCGTACTTCAATTGATCCTCAGATAGTGCTTGTACATTACCCCAGTCCGATGATTGAGAGGTTTTATCAAGTTCTACCTTTTCTAATTCGCGAACAAGTTCCTTTAGTCCATGTTTGTCAGTGTATGTTCTTGCTAATTTGCTCGCAATTTTCGTACAGAAAATCGGATGGGTGGCAATTCCCAGATGGGCTTCCATCATGGCGACATCAAATCTGGCAAAGTGAAACACCTTAGTTATCTCAGGTGATTCCATTAAGTACTTCAGGTTGGGGGATTCTTTGATGCCTAGCCCAATTCTGACCAAGCTCACAATTTCAGCATCATTACAAATTTGGATTAAACAGAGGCGATCTCGCCTAGGAATTAAACCCATCGTCTCCGTATCAACTGCGATCGCTTCACAACTGAGGTATTCTTGTAGGGTTTCAAAATCAATATCATTATCAAAAATTTTAAAAGCTGGCATCTTAATATTTAGTTTAGATTCTTGAGATTAGTGATAGCAAAGTTATACAGCTTATATAACGTCTATGTACCTTATTTGGCAAATTTATGGGACTTAAAATAATTTGCAGTAAGTACAATTGAAACTTTGCAATAATTTTAGTGATTGCTGAGGAATGTTAGATATAGTAATAGATTTAAAGCAGTCCTAAATCATTTGCAAATTTTGGTGTTTGTGGAAGCGCATCCTGAAGAGGTGAGCTTCCACAAACCATTTAAGATCGCTATAGTTTGATTTATTCTTCTTAGAAACTCCCAGTTAATCTAGTAATATTTAGGTAACTGAGATAGTAGTATTGTTCTTAGATTCAATGTAAAGTTTACTTATTATAAAGAACTTGGAATTCCTTTTCTCTCTTGCTAGTTTAACTCATCATTGCAAATTTTTTAGGCAAATACATTGATTGAGTAAATACCTGTTTATTTACTGTAAGGTGGCTATATTACTTATCTTAAGCAGTATGCCATCACTGTCTAGTAGTAAATTTAGCGAAGTTTTTTGTCATAACCACATAGCTAGCGTCAAAATTAAAAAGTAGTAAACTTAAACTTTTGCAAAACATATACTATTTTAGTATCATAAAAACTTTAGTATAACTCCTATACAATAAAAAAATCTTTTAAATGAATTTTTGCTTCAATCCATCAAGACATCCTTTGTTGATTAGTATAATATTGATCAAACCTAAAGCCTCAAGAGGCTTTGAGTAGTATAGAAATATTTTTAAATAAGTGCAAAGTGCCGTAATGTTTAAGATATTTTACTGTTGCTTAGGAATGTATCGGTATGGAACAGTTTTATAACCAATATGAATCTGAATATTTTCAAGAAGAAGTTACAGATATAACTTCGGGTAGTCTTGAGAAAGCCCAACAGCATATCTACAGTTTCTTTTTGACAATTATTAAGCATTATCAAGTTGAAGATATTTTAAGGCAATTTGAAAGACTGTTTATTAATTATGGAGAGATTGATAATGTTGAGGTCTATAATGCCTTAGGCGAAATTATATTTTATAACAAAGAATATGAGTTTAAAAATATACTTTTGCGCTGTTGCTATATTCTTAATAACAACTGGGCACTCAATGGTAACATTAGTGCCTGTCAGAAATTAGTTGATCTATTTTTATCTCATTCTATTAGTCTCCCTACAAAGATTAATAAACTTAAGAAACTAAGGCAGTGGTTGCAAAATTTTATTCAATCCGATGAGTATAAAACTTTGCGATCGCTATCAGGACGATCAGGTGTAAACAAAAACTATCACAATTGGAGTGAAAGGTTTTCCTCTTATTTACTAATCTCTGAATATACAGATTTTAATAAGTCAACAGAGCAACGCCAATATGCAGGAACTTTGGCTCGTAAAATCAAAAAGCAATTTAAATTTGATTTAGCTCTATATACAGCTCGGATTGAGTCTAAAACGGGATCTGCTAGTCAGCGTCAAAATCCGACTACGTTAGGAGATGGGGTGCTAATTTTAATTAAAAAAATATTGAATAAGCGCGGAAATGAAGACTTAAGGTCGCTAGCTAAGAGATTCCGCGCCCAAGTTGATGACGTGACTTTTGCAGAATTTAAAGATTATCTACTCGATTATTTAGGTATTTCACGAAATGACTTTGAGATTCCTGAAATTATGCGCCTAACAGTTGTCCAAAAATTTAGTCGTTTTCATGAACATCAAAATGACCAATTTATGACGGTTAACTTATTTAACGTAGCTTGCAATCAAGTTTTACGATATCTACTGTTAAATAAGCGCCGCCAGCCATCTGAGCTTTTACAGCTGTCATTAGAAAGCAATAACTTACTTAGATATGTAGTCTTATTACTGAAAGTTGTACTGATCTGTCCTAAGAGTCGTTTGTATTTAGAAAGTTACATCGCAGAATTAATCAAGTTTTATAGTAGCTATGATGAAGTTGAATGCCGATGCTTTATTGTTTTTTTAGATATGTTAAATGTCACATTAGCAATTTTTGATAAAGATACAGACTACAGTTTAGTGAAAATGAAGAATCTAGAAAATGACTTCACTGACATAAGTTTGGAAAACTATCGTATTTTTTCACAGTCAAAGAGTTTAGAGAATTTTATTAGTCAACAGTTAAGTGAGCAGGATTCAACCAAAACTTTAATTTCTTAAATTTTGATTTAGTCTTTTGCTATTAGGAAAATTAGATAACTTTTGAGAAAGTACTACGAAGCGGCACTTTTCAAAAATTATGAAGATTCAATCCATTCAAAGAAGCGGTTCCATGCCCACCAACGATCATGATCGCCATATTGATGTTGACATTTTTTGCTACTTACATAACCAACATGCCCTCCATATTTGGTGACCATCAGTTTTATCGCAGGGTTAGATTGAGCAATTTTTTCTAAGTCAGCCACAATTGATGGGTCAAACATCGGATCGTCTTGGGCATAGAGAATGAATGTTGGCTTTTGTATGTGTGGCATAAAATACAAAGGACAACTAGCATCGTAATATTCCTCGACAGTGGAAAATCCTAACTTGGCAATGGTCAACTCGTGATCAAATCCCCAAATACTATTAGCTCTCTCTACTGCCTTTCGATCAATTGCTTTAGGATGCATTTTAGCCATACCTCTTGCTAATTTCTTTAGTTCACGAGCGATCGCTTTTTCTAAGAATCTCCCTAATTCATCTTTTACCAAATAAGTAAGCGATCGATTAGAGTCCACACTAGGACAAATTACTGCAACACCTGCAATATCCGTAGAGGTAATTGCCAAATCACTACCCCAATTAGAGATTGTCTCACCAGCATTAATTCCCCATAGCGCTAATTGTCCACCGAGCGAATATCCTGTTAGCCAAAAAGGTGAAGGACATCCTATTTTTTTTGCAGTATCAGCAATACGAATAAAATCTTCACCTTCATAGATTCCATCCGATGTCAATGTTGGAGAAAGCTCGGCGGTTTTGCCATGGGCACGCCAATCAAATAAAACTACGGCATATCCTTTGGCAAAAGCCTTGCGACCGAGAATTTTGAGAAACCATTGATTATCGAGATCGCCTGTAATGCCATAGGTTCCTACTATAGTTCCTTTCGCATTGGCGGGAATTGCATATTTACCAAAAATGGGAACTCCATTTGCACCTATAAAAATATGCTCTTGATAAATAGGTTCTGGTTCAACTGTAAAGTTTTCCCACTTTTGGCTGACTCTTAAAGCTACATATAGAGTCATCATCAAGCCGTTAGTCAGATGCCAAGGGGGGGTGTAGAGCATGTATGGGTTCTCATAATTTAAATGATTGCATTTTGAAATTATTACTGTAGAGTACCAACGTATATACAGCGTTTTGCAGTTTTGTGAAGTAAAGGTTTGTTTCCTCGCCAAAGGCAGTGCTATAGGATTTAGGAAATTAGAATATTAACAACTTAGTAGCTAAATATACTTCATAGCCAAGTAAAAACGAAATATTTAAGGCTAAGTAGACTATAGATTTTTACTAAATGCATTACATATTTGAACTCTAATCCATACGCTCAAGAGTTAAGATATTGATTGGTTCGTAGATGCGGTTTCTGGGTTTCCCAAATCAATGGCTGTTAAACTTGCGCTGGATGAAAAACAAGAAATACTTCGCCTTTACCGCGACTCTGACGCGACAACTGTTTACTTGGCGAAGCAGTTTGGCATTAGTACGAGTACAGTTTCACGACTGCTACAGGAGCTAATTCCTGCTGAGGAATATCGACAATTAGTAAGCCAAAAACAGGCTAAAGGGAAAAGAGGATCGCGATTAAATAACGATCTTGGCAGTTTTCAGGTAAATCAACTTGCATTGATTCCTGACGATTTGTCAATTATTCCCAATGAGACTAACAACTTTGAGCAAGGTGAAGAAACGGCGATCGCAATGGATGACCAGCAGATAAACGACAATCTCGATATGACAGTAGGCGAATTTGAAGACATAGATCTAGATGATGCAGATCTAGATGATGATGACGAATCCGAAGATGATCTAGTCGATGAAGATAATCTTGACCTGAGTGAAGATGAGCTAGATTTCTCCGAAGATGATACAGAATCTAGCTTAACAATGTTTGCTGATTTGCATGGTACTCACAGTGCTAGTGATCGCCTTGAGATTTTGCCATTAGAAGAAGCTGATTTACCCGTGATTTGCTACATAGTTGTTGATCGCATTGCCGAGATTATCACTCGTCCTCTTAAGGATTTTAAAGATCTAGGTGCAATCCCTCCCGAAGAGTCACTGTCCAGGACCATCCCCATTTTTGATAACCATCGAGTAGCGCGACGTTTTTCACACCATAATCAGCGTGTGATCAAATTTCCTAGCGATCTCATTCATGTTACGCGCCCTAAACTCGTACAGAAAGGTATTACCCGCATTCTTTTTAGCGGTCAAGTATATACACTCAATTAATTCTCAATCAATTACTTAGTTATCGTGTTAAGTCTTCCCCCAGCGAGGCAAAAATTTTGGCAGATTGCCCATACACCTGATTCTGAGATGACCATTACCCATTTGCTCGAAGGAGCATTGGCGATTGCATGGGAAGAATATCCCAAGATGGATCTCGGTCATTATCGAGAAATTTTGGAACAGATGGCAGATGATTTGCAGCTACGTCTCTCCAAAACCCATTATCCTCTCAGGATAGTTCAAGAGATCAATCAATACCTATTTATTGAAAAAGCTTTTCGTGGCAATGATACAGACTATTACAATCCCTGTAATAGCTTCATTAATGATGTTCTAGATCGTCGCCTAGGTATTCCTATATCATTATCAATTATTTATATGGTAATAGGCGATCGCCTTGGATTTCCGATCGAAGGAATTAGTTTTCCAGGACATTTTATAATTCGTCCTCAACATCCCGATCTCGAAATTTTTATTGATCCCTACAACCAAGGAGACATTTTATTTCCCGAAGATTGCGAGGATAAATTAGCGCAGCTATACGGGCAAAGAGTTCCTCTTCAGCCAGAATATCTAGAACCTGTCAGCGTTCGCCGCATTCTTGACCGTTTACTTAATAATTTAAAACTAATTTATTTGCGTCGCCATGAAACCAACAAAGCATTAGCGTCTATTGAGCGATCGCTAATGTTGAACCCCAATGTCCCAACTCAATGGCGTGATCGAGGCTTAATCTGTTACCAGCTCGAACGCTTTACCGAATCAAGAATAGATCTCGAAAACTATCTACAACATATCCCCTACGCTGAGGATAGCCAAGTTATTATGCAGTTAATTAGAGAGATGCAAAATTAAATCTAGAGCTAAGCTACTTAATACGAGGTAGACGTAAAACATTTTGTTTTTTAGATAAAGGACTGAGCAGTTTGTTTAAAGCGCGAAGTTGTTCAGGAGTTCCCATCGAAATTAGGACATCCCCCTGCAAAATTTCGGTATTTCCATCAGGTCCTGCAATGACATCACCATCAGCACGCCGAATTGCTAATACTAAAGCTCCCGTTTGCGATCGCAAACTCGCTTTTTTTAAGGACATCCCAACATAACTCGGCTCATCAATGCGGTATTCCTCAATATAAAAGGAGCGATTTGAGCCTGCAATAATGCCATCTACAAAATCCATTACCTGCGGACGTAATGCTACTGCTGCCATGCGCTTACCACCTGTAATATATGGGGAAATGACCTCATCAGCTCCACCTCGACGCAGCTTTTTCATAGACTCTTCAGTGCTTGCTCGCGCGATCGTCCGAATGTCAGGATTTAAGGTTTTGGCTGATAATACGGTGTAGAGATTTTCGGCATCAGATGGCAGTGCTGCCACAATGCAAATAGCACGATCAACTCCTGCTAGGATTAAGGTATTGTCAAGAGCCGCATCACCTTGTACCGCTGGATAGCCCTCCTGTTCAGCCTGATCGATCATCACAGGATCGCTATCAATCACGACAAATGGAATGCTCCCCTCAGCTGCAAATTCGGCGCTCACCTGTCGCCCCGTTCTCCCAAATCCACAAACAATGTAATGTTTGTCGAGTGATTCCATAACTTTTCTCTGTCGCCTTGCCTGAAGAATATTATAAATATGACCATTGGCGATTGCTGATGTAAACTGTGCTGCGATATAGCTAATGCTAATTACCCCCATCACAATCAAAGTCAATGTAAATATGCGCCCTTCTAAACGTAAAGGATTGGTTTCCCCATAGCCAATTGTGGCAAGGGTAATGATCGTCATATATAGAGAATCAAACCAACTCCATCCTTCAATCCAGTGATATCCTAGGGTTCCAATTATCACTAGAGCGATTAAGATCCCCACATTCACCAGCAAACTACGCTGATATTGCAATAACTCACGCTGTAAAACAATTGGCTGTAACTGTTGGTAGTTTAGATAAATCTTGGGAATCATATATCTATACTGTTGTAGCCTGTAAGTAATTTAACTAAGAACTCAATTACAAAAATGTTAGGCTGCTTATAGCAATACTAATTGGGATTAGAATTAATATTCTCAAAGGTGTTTTGGTCATTAGACAAGTATGACAGCAGAAATACCTTCAGGCATCACACAGGCTAATCGTATTGTTACTGTATTTTTTACCGATGTTGCGCCAGATTAACTTTGAATTTATTACGCTATTGCTCCAAGTTTTTAGGTATTCCCCATGTATACATCATCTTAATTCGCAAATATCATGTGATGAGTGCAGTATAGCGGTAGTGCTGCAAAGTAATTTTTTTAGTAAGTAGCTCAAC
The DNA here is from genome assembly GCA_020404105.1 of Pseudanabaena sp. M53BS1SP1A06MG. Lineage (GTDB taxonomy): Bacteria > Cyanobacteriota > Cyanobacteriia > Pseudanabaenales > Pseudanabaenaceae > Pseudanabaena > Pseudanabaena mucicola_A. The sequence goes on from JADBWH010000032.1 coordinate 123,988, forward strand.
TTAATTGTGTTGCGGGCGATTTGTGCCCGTAACACAATTACATTGCATGACTACCGAGTATAGCGACTCTACCGAAAGAAGATCCAATTGATCAATTTAATGGTCTGCAACGCTTTGTGCCTACTTAAAATCTATAAATATTTTTGAAAGCGGCGCAAAACAATACTTACAAAAATATTTCTGTACTATTTAAAGCCTCAATTGGCTGTATCTTTTTCTAATCATTTAATCTAGATCGAAGATCTATGTCTATTCGCATTAAGGGCGATCGCGCAATTAAAACTCCAACAGGACTATCTACACGTCCAACACCAAGTAAGGTGAGAGCAGCAGTCTTTAATATTTTGCAAAGTCGTATCTATGGTGCAAATTGGCTAGATATTTGTGCAGGATCAGGAGCAATGGGAGCCGAAGCTTTGGTGCGGGGAGCAAATCGAGTTGTAGGCATTGAATTATCCGCGATCGCTTGTCGAATTATAAAGGAAAACTGGCAGAAAGTTGCAAATTCAGAACAGATCGTGCAAGTGATCAAGGGTGATGCTGTGAAGATTTTGCCAAAACTACAACCCCAATTTTTTGATCTAGTTTATTTTGATCCACCTTACCAAAGTGATCTGTATCAACCAGTTCTCAAAGCCTTATCTCCTTTATTGACCGATGATGCCATTGTCATTGCTGAGTGTGATCGTTTACGTCCACTGCCTGATGTAATGGACTCTTTGGTTTGTAGTGATCGCCGCCAATATGGACAAACAACTTTAACCTTTTATAAGCTTTCGAGTTAAAAAAGACAAGATAAACATTGATAAACCTGATTGACTGACAAAAGTAGCAAGAAAGTATACAGAGATTGAATTTGAGTAAAAAAGAGGCGTATGCTGTTTTTTGAAGAAAAAGGAGCATAGGACAAATGACCCAAAACGCCTCACGTATCTATAATGAACTAACAA
>JADBWH010000033.1 GCA_020404105.1 Pseudanabaena sp. M53BS1SP1A06MG
ATAGTTGGGGAATTTGGCTATTAGGCGATCGCCTAAAATAGCTGTTATTTTCCCAATGCCTTGAGCGTGACTAGGAGCATATATAGCCTGACCTTCGACTAACCACGCAGGCTTCTGTCCCGATGGTTTCATTACTGAACGGGCGATCGCTGCGTAGTCAATAGAACGATCCGATGGATTGGGCATATATTTTCTATAGCTTTCTTAGCTGGTGCTTGCTACTTCAGCAGGTTTGGCTTCTTTAGGCTTTTTCTCAAATACTTGAATATTTGGCTCAAGCAATACAAATCCTGTCTCAGTAGCTTCACCCATCTTGCCTGCGATAGCCGCTACCCACTGCGGATAATTAGCCTGTGCATCTTCCAACTTCTTAAACACTTTGGGTTTCACTGTAACGCTAAAGATTTGACCATCACAATCTACATCAAATGATTTCCAACCGTTTTGATCGATAGACACATCATTAGGAAGTTCATTAATTTTGATGGTTAATTCCAGTTTTCCTTGTACTCCCATATTTGTATTGTATACCTAATGAATTATTTGCTGTTCTAGCATACGATACCTAAACTTCATCCTCACATCTAACGGAAAGCTTTAATCAGTTCTATTTAAATTATTTCCCCCCAAACATGACTAAAGGTATCCCCGAAAAGTGTAAAAAGTGTGCGATGCTCTCTGCGTCTCAGGCTCAAGAACTTCATGGCAATGATGGCGATCGCTGTTGGAATCCTGCGGTTTGCTATAGTCGCCGATCCTATGCACGCCATCGCGATCGACGTAATCTGATTCGCTCTCGCAAACGTGGTGATTCCGAAGAAAATTTGGTTGTAAATACTGATGAATTTGCGTCAGTATATTGGGCGGTATTGGTGGTTTATCGACAGTCGGGAACAGATACACCAATTCATGCGATCGCAGTTCAAGTCTGGAAAGGGCAGGAAAAGTTTGCGGCGGTTTCACCGATTCATTGTGCGGGAATGGTGGCGACACAAGTGCATACTTATGTGCAGAAGGTATTGTTTTTGCTAGAGTCAAATTATGGGATTAAGAAATTTGCTAGCCAAGAACGTCTCGATCCTTGGCTTTGTCCTTTGCGCCCTTGCCCTTGTCATTCAAATTAATTTTCGGTGTGACAATGAAAGTTAAACAGCTTGAGTTGGATTTATGGGATGTCCTTTCGACTGCAAGACAGACTCCTGAAGATGCGAATTTGCCAATGGTGTTTAAGCTTTTGGATTTGACTCTGTTTGATCTCGATACGCGATCGCAGTTACGAATAGCTGGAGAGGCAGTTTGTCAGATTGCAGATTTGTTTTGCGATCGCTCTAGCTTTTTATTTGAGGAGTTACATTCTCGTGCAGTAAAGGGCGAGCCGATCATGGCTGATGATGCTTTTGATCGTTATGTGCGTCAGTCTATGGTGGTGGATTTCGACCAGTTTATTGAGCCTTTGCAGAGTTTACCTAGAAAGGCTCCTGAATATGCAAAAAATGGCAATTCGATTGTTGGCACAATTGATAAGGAGGTCTTGATTCAAGCTTTAGAACAGGAAAGTTTGCTTAGCTTGGAGGAGGAGTTTGAACAAGCGATTAGTACCGCTCACACTGAGAATGTTTCAGCTTGGATTGAGGCGATCGCGCATTGTATTGACAATAATTCTTCTCCTATGCGTTTGATAGATTTGCAAAAGGCTTTGAAATTGCCGATGGTGGAGATTTGGTTGGGTTTACTTTTGGGTGATTTCAAGCTTGAGCAACGGGGAGAATTTTATAATGCAAGCGAGATTTGGATTGCTTAGTGAAGAAAAAAGAGTTGCAACGCTTCGCCTCGCAACTCTTTTTTCTTTTTTGTTTAGCTTTACACCAAGCTAATGTTAAATTATTGGCATACTTCCAATCATTTCAGAGGTTAAAAGTATTTGTGACTAAAACTATAGCTATTTTTAATCAAGCTGGTGGCGTGGGGAAAACTACGCTTACCCATAACTTAGGCTACCAAATAGCTAAACGCGATCACCGAGTTTTACTGGTGGATATGGACCCACAGTCGTCTCTCACTAAGTTTGTCGGGTTAGTTCCTTCTGAGTTAGCTAAGACAGTTGCTAATGCGATTATTGACGAAGAGGCGCTACCAATTCATAAAGATTTATTAGGGATGGATTTTGTCCCTGCTAATCGTTTTTTAAGCGCTACAGAGATGCAATTAGTCAGCGCTTCCCTACGCGATTTTCGGCTCAAAGATGCTTTGGAGTTGGTACAGGGGCAGTACGATTATATTCTGCTCGATTGTCCTCCAAGTTTGGGGTTGCTAAGCTATATTTCATTGGTTGCAGCAACCCATGTTCTCGTTCCTGTAGAAACTCATCTCAAAGCATTTGAGGGAACCGATGAGTTATTACAGACTCTCACCTATGTTAAAAGTAAACCTAATAAACAATTACAGGTGATTGGGTTTGTACCAACCCGCTACGATGGTCGCAACTCCGCAGACATTCGTACCCTTGAAGCAATGAATGAGCAACTTTCCGCATGGGGTAAAGTATTTGATGCGATTCCCCGTGCTACAGCATTCGTTGATGCTAGCGAAGAGAGATTGCCTCTAGCAGCTTTACAAGCTAAGCATCCTGCTGTAAAGATTATGAACAAAATTATCGATCATATTGAGAAACTGGCATGACCCGTAAAACAACAAAGCCTTTTAGCGGACGTATCACTGCACCTAGCGCCCCTTGGCTTGCACCTGAAGTTGATGAATCTCCTGAGCCTAGCGATCGCCCTAAGTCTGAGGTTGAAATTCAAATTATTGATATTCATCTACCACCGAAGCAACCACGCCGCTATTTTGATGCAGAGGCGCTGCAAACTTTAGCTACATCGATCGCGCAGCATGGAGTTTTACAACCTCTACTAGTGCGTCCTGGTTCGGCGGGTGGTTATGAACTGGTTGCGGGTGAACGTCGTTATCGGGCGGCGCAGTTAGCAGGGTTAAAAGCTGTTCCTGTAATTGTGCGGGAGTTAGATAATAATGAGGCTTGGCAAATTGCGCTGGTCGAGAACCTCCAGAGAGAAGACCTCAACCCGATTGAAGAAACGGAGGGGATTCTCGATCTCTTAGCTCTTGAGCTTGCGCGTCCGTTGGATGAGATCCCTAATTTACTGCGTCTATTATTTAATCAAAATAACCGTAACAAAACAGATTTTAGTAATTCTGACAGTCTTGATGAGGTTGATAATAACGTTATTATCAATGATAAGAGTGATCTAGGTAAGACTGATAATAACGTTATTATCAGTAGTGACGACAATAACAATGAGCTTGGTAATACAACCCTAATCCAGCAGATCGAACGAATTTTTGAACAATTAGGGCAGATGAGTTGGCAGTCGTTTGTGACGAATCGGTTGCCTTTGCTGAAGCTTTCGGAGATTGTGGTTCAGGCTTTGCGTGAGGGGAAGATTGAATATACTAAGGCAAAGCTGATTGCTGGTGTTAAGGATGCAGCATTTCAAAAGAAGTTATTAGATGAGGCAATCGCTGATGGTCTATCTTTAAATGAAATCAAGAGCAGGATCAAGGAAAGCTCTCAAAAGTCTCTAGCTAGTGAACCAACGGATCTACGTTCTCGATTTGAGTCTACTTTCAAGGCGGCAAAGTCTTCGCCTGTTTGGAAGGATGCGAAAAAGCAAAAGAAGTTGGAGGCTTTGTTGAAGCAGTTGGAGGCTTTGATTGGTTAATAGGAGGGATGGCGATCGCCTCAAGCATCAAAAGTTGAGTAAGGGAGGAAGCGGCGATCGCCTTTTGTCGTCATCAAGCGAGATCGCTAACAGAGCCTTGCAGATAAAAATAATCGCGGCAAACATCTTTGCGTATTTTCATTGTCATAAAATGGACGTTGCAGTATCCATCCCCACATTAACTATCCAGTGTCCAAGAAGTCTAATCATTATAGAGGAATAGTAAAATCTTCATGAATAACAACACTTGCAAGTTCAACATGATTGGAGGTTTTCCAGTAGTGAAGGTGGTAATCCCAGTCTATATCACGTCTCCAAGCTTTAGCTTTATCAGATATCCTTTCCCGTTGAGGTGTTCCACCTCCTCGACTAGTGCGAAGTGCATGTGTATCAGCCATGTTTTCCTCAAGAAGAGTTTCACAACAAGTCCTTAAGAGTCTTTCAAACTTTATAGTCTCTGTTAAGAATCCCAATTCAGAAGCAGTGTTAATAAAACTCTTACCAATTGACCATTTAAGAGATTCGACCTCAAAAGATGGATGCCCTTCACCATACTTCTTGCGAAAAACATATATGTCAACCATTTCTTTAAAATCAGCTTCATTTAAGCTAATTTGAGTTCCTACTATAGCTGGATCTATCGACAAATAAACACCTTCTTTGCTGGTGCAATAGTACAACTCGTGATCCAAAGAAATTGGCATACTCAAACTACATTGAGTTAAAAAATCTTTACAACTCTCTATTTTTCCTTGAAGTTTAACTAAAATCCTTCTGTCTTTTGCCAAATTAGTATGACAATTAATATTTAGAGATCTTGTAACTAGAAAATCATTTTTTAAATTATTCACTTTCAAAAGAGACAATATCCCAACTATAACTGCAAAGTATTTATGAAACTCCAAGAAATCCTTTTCTCTTGTGCCAAGAAGATTTTGAGGAATAATTTGTATGTCTTCTAAAGAAGGACATTCGATAATTAGGTGTTCTTCAAGTAATTTTTCAATCGATATAGTGTGTGTTATCAAATATTCAATAATTCGGTTGATATCATGAGGATCAACGTAATCAATTGAAAAGTTATCGATGTATGCTCTTAAATCATTCCAAACAGGATAACTATCTGTCTGTTCAAGGAGCGTATAGGAATCACAAGATGTATAAATAGAAACCCATTTAGCAGAAGATAGCAATTCAATATCTAGAAGAAGACTGATATATTCTTGAAATTCCTGCTCCTTTTGATTTTTAGGACAAGACAGAACAATTGGATCAATATATAAACTAATCATAAAACTAGTTCCTTTCCAATTTCTTCTTTTTCATTCCTTCTCTAAGGATTTCAGAGGCAGTGTCATGACTTTCATCGAAAAATCCTTTGGGCCATTTATCAATTACGCCGTATTTATTAATTCTTACAGGGCGATAAAATGACTTTTCTTCGATTTTCTCAACAAAATAGATAATCACATTTTTTGATATGCTATCATCAATCGCCTTAGCAGATCTATATCGTAAACGATTTATCATGTATTCACTATGTGTTTCTACAATACATTGCTTGCCCAACATTGTCATAGATACAAAAAAATCAGCTAACCTAGTTTGAACTTTAGGGTGTAAATGAAGTTCTGGCTGCTCAAAAATAAGTACTGAATTTGCTTCTGCAAGCAATGCTAGAACCAAAATAGGAAGCACTTGACTAACTCCAACCCCTACATGTGTCAGCTCATGTAGTCTATGAGAACCAATAGTTGAGACCTTTAATTCGTGACCAAGCTTGCCAAGATCACCTGTATGTACTTGACTGGCAATTCCCATATAATTGAGCCAATCAAATACAGATTCGATTAATGATGCTTTAACAAATGAAGGTCTATCTACGGTTGTAATATCAATTTCAAAAAAGTTACTAGGTATGTAATTAACTTGAGTTTGGCTATGAACATCTAAAACTGCTGCTGTATGCTCACCACTAAAGCCGATATCTTTAGAATCTGTACCACCAGCAAGTGGATATACTGGCTTAGGTTCATCTCGTAAAGGGCCTAAATATTTTACATATTGATTAAAAAAAGTCTGTATATAGCTAACAGCAAAATCAATTGAATCTGGCAATGAATATTCAGTCAGTTTAAAAACTGGTTGATCTATACCTTTTACTGCCTTCATCAAATCGTCATATTTTTCGGCTATTTGAGATGACATTAGTTTTTTTTGTGAAGCTGTTAGAGATCCCAAGAAATTATAAATATTTGTTAGGTCAAAATTTCTATCTAAATCTTCTAGTGCTTTTTTTGCTTTTGAGAAGTTCTTAGCAGCAGTAATTTTATTAAGAAATTTATTCCCTATCTGAAGGTAAATTTTTTTACAGCTCTCATTTTTTTCTAAGGCTTCATGAATATCTGTATTTAAAAGTAAGGCTGATCCTCTAAACCGACTCATTATATAAAACTTTTCGGGTTCGACAGAAGTTATAGCATCTAGGATTTCTTTAGCTCTTAGATCTACAGAGTCATAAATTAGAGAAAGGCTCTTAGGTAAAAAATGTGTTAAAGATGCACCAGCAAATTTATGAGATTCATTATCTTTAACTCTTAAGTATTCTGGTCTTCGTCTGGAAGCAAAATTAGTAGGTGATACAGTAACTTCATATGCAAGTGAATTAGTCTGAGAATCATCTTCTAAGTCTGACAATTCATATAATTTGATACGTTCTTCTATCTTTTCTGTAGTTCTTTCTAAATAAATCTCTTCACTGAGTTTTGGTAAAATATCATTTCCTTTTGAGAAATCCACTTTTACTCGTGAGTTCTCAAGTAAAGGTTGAAGTTGATTTTGTTTGTTATCTATACTTCCACTTGAAGAAAAACTAAATTGATAGTAAATATTTGACTCAATTTCATCATCAATTTCTCTAAAAGGTAGAAGTCTACGCATAGAGAGGCTTCTAGAAGTTTTTTCATTAAATTGTAGTTTTACTTTAAACCCAATTTGAATATTCTTAGTAATTTCTCCACTTGAGACTACATCATTAAATGCGCCAAGCTTAACTATATGTCCGTTAAGAACTACAGGACGAGGATAGACAGTATTTTGAAGTGTTTGAGCTGTTAATAATATGCTTTGAATAACTGTACTTTTACCAGAGCTATTTGCGCCTGAAAAGATTGTAAGAGGAGCCAGTTCAAGTGCAGTTTTATCATACACAGATTTAAAATTTTCTAGTGTCCATTCTGTCAGCATAATAATCACCTCGAAGTAATTTAGTTTTAGATATCAATATGATCTTTGCGTTGTCAAAAAAACGCATGGTTTAATTACTTCACTTAATTATTCCAGAAATTGTTGTATATATTACATAAATTTTAAACTGAGATAATCGGGTGCAGATTACACATCATGTGTAATTATTTTGTTTATCTAGGGAAATGGGTAACAATTCTCATTATCCCATACAAAGTATAAGCTTGTTTTTTTACCCTAAAAAGAAAGGATAAAAGCGTCAGACCATACTGAATCCACTCATCCAAAAAACTATCTGAATATCTGCGCGATCAAAATCCGACAAAAAGTACATGACATCACCACCTTGAAAGCGATCGCTCGATTTCGAGCTAGTTTCTTAGAAACGAACCACACCACGTATCCTGTATCTACACACATTAGGGACTGTGGCTTATCTGCCGATCTCGCTCTAGCCTTTCCAGTTCGGCTTGCAAGCTAGCAATTTCCGATGCAGATTTACTCCTACGCAAAATAGGCGTTTCTAGTAAAGCTTTCAGATAGCCAATCCTGCTTCCAATCACCGATACAGGCTCGGATTTTGGTGGTTCATAAGAGCGCAAACAGTCAGCATTAGCCGTGCGGGTAGATGGATTTTGAGAGATTGGGACCTTAGAAATTTCATTTTTTGGCTGACTTAGCCTGCCATGAGTCTCGATCCACATCGGATCGCTAGTTTTTTGCGACGACTTTGACGAGTGAGTGGGAGCTTGAAAATCAACGTCGGCAAATTTTGGCAATTCTTGCCCTCGCAGGGGCGTTTCAGAGCAGCCTAACGCTTTATATAGGGCTTTTTCTGTAACAGCCCTTTCTGTATGGGTTTCGGCTTGTTCGATCAGGGGGGCGATCGCTATGGAGGATGGGGCGGATTTGTTTGTATTTGTGCTGTTACGCGATTCGGTGAATTCTGGATGCCATAGCTGTTTGTTTTCGTATAGTGTTTCTACTGATACTTTTGCGCTTTTGGCGATCGCTTGTGCCATCCCTCGGATTGTTTCTGGCATTTCTCCTGTTTTATTTAGCTCGTTTACGGTTGTTCGGATGCGTTCGAGTCTTTCTGCTTGTTTCTGGGCTTTTTTGTTTTCTGTATCTTCACCTTGCTCGTTTGTTTGTTCTTCCTTTTTGCTTCCCCAGGGGAAATGATGCTTCATACACCATTTGGCGATGTCTTTGGCTTTTTGGTCGAGTCTCTTGATATCGCCGCAAAATCTCAGGAATCCTGCGGCGGCTTTTGCTGTTTTGGTGATGTATTCGGCGATCGCTTCGTCTTCTTCACAGCCTAAAAAGACGCGGGCGTATTTGCCCATTAGATATAACAATTGGTTGGATTGTCCCTGTCTTGTCCATCCTTCTTCGATTTGCTGTTCTAGGTCTTCTCGCCATTTAATTGGTTTGCGGTTGTCTTTTGGTGGTTGATAGTTGGCTTTGGCTTCGGAGATCGCCTGTTTTAATAGGTCAATGTCTTGATGTTCTTGTACGGTCAGCCATGTTTCGACAAATTGATTTAGATCTCGTCCGACGATCTGGAGGTCGTTGTCGAGCTGGTAACTGCCTGTTTGCAGGGGCAGTCGATGTCCGTTGTATTCTGAGTCGTATTTTTTTGTGTTGGGGAAGGTTTCGATTACTCCTGCGGCGATTTCGCAGTTGTTTTTTTGCAGGCTGGCTTTGATCGCGCAGGCGATGCCGAAGCTGGGTACTTCTTGCCATAGGGGATAGTAGATATGCAGTCCTTCGCTATGCGAACTCTGCACGATTAGCGGTCTGACTAGTCCTATGTCTTCTAGTGCTTGGAGTACGGTTTTAAATTTCTCGTGGTTGTTGTTGGGGTGGTAGGGACTGCCTTTGTCTATGTCGAGGAGGGCATATTTGGTTTGGTTGTCAAATCTTACGCCGATCAGCGTTTCGTTATCTGCCCAATAGTCGTACAATCGCCTTCCTGTAATCGGATAGCGCGTTTCGGTTTTCCATTCTGGTTTGCTCGTCCGATCTATATTTTTGGCATAGATAAAATTCCACGAATATGGGAAAAAGCTCGCAAAGGTTTGCGCTGCTAATTCGGTGGTGGTTAATGTGTTTGCTTCTAAGCCTTTGGTCGTAAATTTGGGATCGATAGTATTACAAACACGATCTTTCTGTGAGGTCATGCTCGTTGACCTCTTTTTTGCTTGTCACGGGCGATCGCTTTCTCGATCTGCTGTGGCAAGTCTCGCAATTTTAATGTCATCTAGATTGTCCTGATTGTAAGGGTTGTAGGGGCTTCAATCAGGAAATGAGCAGATTTTTTGTGTTTATTTCAACGCTTCAATTATAGTTTTTTGCTGAATTTTAAAAATTTCCATAGAAAACTATTGCTAAACTTGTATCTTGCGTTAAGATATAGAGAAGCGCTGAACAAAATTGCCATCTCAAAGCAACATCTGTCCATTCCTGGATATTGAATTTAATAAAACCTTCGGGTTTACAAAGAAGCTAGTGGGTGCAATCACTGGCTTTTTTGTGTCTGAAGGGGAAAACGAGCTAAGTGATCTCCTGACAAATAAAAACAGTGCTTTAAGCATACAGCGATCGCTCTAGATGTGATCTATAAAAGATCAAAATTTTATTAATGTCAGCCTCAATTTGGCTGCCAAGTCACGAAACTGTCATCTGGGACACTGTTTTGCAGCAATGCGTGATTTCAGTATTCATAGTATTTCGGGATTTTCCTGCTTTGCTGACTACAATGACTTGATAGGCTTTGAGAGTAGTGTTTTCACTACCGCCAGAGGCTCATAGAGCAAGGGGATAATGAGTCATAGACATGACTAAAGGAGAAGAGTTTATGTATTTTCACTCGTCCTACTTAATCCTAATTCCAGGGATGATCTTGATGTTTTGGGCGCAGCATCGCGTCAAAGCAACCTACGAAAAATATGCCGAAATTCAATCGAGTTTAGGGATGACAGGCGCACAGGTAGCTAAGACGATCTTGCAACGTATGGGGATTGATGATGTCACCGTTGAGCAAGTCGAAGGACAACTGACCGATCATTACGATCCATCCGCCAAAGCAGTGCGATTATCGGAGTCGGTATACGCATCGTCATCCCTAGCCGCCGCCGCGATAGCTGCCCATGAATGTGGTCACGTATTGCAAGATGTACGGGGCTATCAATTTATGAATATCCGCGCCTCGTTAGTACCCGTGGCAAATATCGGTGCAAACTTTGGACCAATGATGGTGATGGCGGGATTATTTTTGACATCGTTGGGTAGCTTGAGTACTGTTTTTATCAACATTGGCATTATTTTGTTTGCAGGAGCGATCCTGTTTCACCTCGTCACTTTACCCGTTGAGTTTGATGCATCAAGCCGCGCCTTGAGACTAATTGACGAGCTAGGAATTTTGCAAGGTGAAGAAAATCGGGGCGCTCGGAGTGTCTTGAATGCGGCGGCATGGACATATGTAGCGACAGCGATTTATGCAGCATTGCAACTGGTGCAATTGTTATTGATCAGAGGCGATCGCTAAATCGTAAGTCCTTGCCAAAAAATAAGAGGCGGTGCGATGCGCCGCTTTTTACGTTTGTAGTAATAATTTTGCCAACTCAGAAAAACCAGCAAACTCAGAAGCTTGAGTAACGTATTTGGGTAAATGCAGCATTTTGTCTTGATAATGGCGAATATTTGCTACGCCGACTGAGATGGGAAATAGATCGGAATCAAACATCGCCTCATCATTGGGACTATCACCAACGGTTAGAACCTGCTGCGAATTGAGTTCAGGGAAATGGTTGTTTAGAACTGAGAGCAAGCCAGTAGCTTTATCTTGATGGATTGGTTTGATATGACATTGGACATTGCTATAAGTGAAACTCCAACCCATTTGTTGACATTGGGAAGAGATGGCTTGAATATCATCGATTGATAAATCATTGACATCAAAAGTCCAATCGGTAATACGGAACTGATTATCCGCAGAAGGATGAAGATTTGGAAATAGCTGCTTAATGTGATGGAAAGTATTTTCTAGCAGAATGCGATGTCTAGATAAATTGGGAACCGAAGAGAGCAAATCTTGAGTTCCATTTGGATGCAAAAATATCCCTCCATTTTCCGCGATCGCCCCAGCAACAGGTAAATAATTCACCAAAGCACTGACCCAACCTGCCGAGCGACCAGTTACCAATAGGACTTTAATTCCTGCTGATTGTATATCGATAAGAGTGGAGATGAAATCAGAAGAGAATTTTCCATTTTGGGTAAGAGTGCCATCAACATCGGACGCAATGAGGCGAATATTTGATAAAGTGCTTTGATTGAGGGAGGATAGTGGCATGGTGTTATGATATAAGTATGTTGACAGCCATAAATTGTAAGTCGCAGTGTAGGCAGCAAAAATATGAAGTTAAAAAAGCTAACCAAAAATTTAAGCTTGGGACAGTCAAAAAGGCGGACTTCCTTGGGCTTTAATATTTTCAGCGATCGCGTTACGGTAACGACAAATGTTACTGAAGAAAATTCGGTTATGCTAAAAAGCTTTCTTGATTTTCTGTGGAATGACGCGAAGAAAAATCCTTTGAATCTAGTCTCTTATACGAGTGAGATGGATGCTAGGATTTCAGTGCTTACTGAGGGAGTTGAAATAGATTGATAGAGGTCAATGGATGGAAATGTGATTCTTTGGTTGGGATATCCAAGGAATGAGGGTGGGAAGAATGATTGTTATAGGTTTTTTGGGAAGATGGTTGAGAAGGGTGATTTTCCTTCTGATGTTGAGCAGTTGATCGAAGGATCTAACATTTTTTAGTTTTGAGTGTTGATTGAGCCATCATGGGGAAGTTTATCCCATTCTTCGGTGGGAACTTGGGCTTGAATTTCTTTGACGCGCTCTAATAGATTGAGAATTCCGTTTGTTTTGGTTTCAGTTGCCTGATGGTTAACTTTGGCTTGCTGGCGTTGTTTGACAAATAGGCAAAAGTCAAGAATTTCTTCTACTAATGAGTCGGGGGCTTGTTCAAGTTCTTTGCTAAGTTGCTCTCTAACTGTCAATTGGTTAACCTCTTATCATTGCTATTTTGTTTGCTTAGTAATGGAAGATCATGGAGTTTTGTAGTCTTAAGCATTTTCACAAATGAGGAGGGATCAAGACCTTTGTCCTTATATGCTTGCATAGCCCTTTCTCTCCAACCCAAATCCGTTTCACCACTAAAGCTTCGTCTCAAAGTGCGAATAACAGAAATAGCTTCTAAAGCCCAATTTTGAAAATCTTCTAAGTTCCAATAGAAAGTATTTAAGGCAAAAGTTTTGGCATCATAATCAATAGTTTTGCAAGATGAAATCATTACAGAAATAATCTCTGAATTTGTTCGTAGTGAAGAAATATTGTCGTTAATCCATCTATACTGTAACTCAGCTTGTTTAACCTTGTTTGCACCAATTGAAGATGTGTGAGGATTTTTGGGAGAGTGATCCTCAAAGACTATACAAAAATCATCATTGAGTATCCAAAAAGGATCTGGTGCGGCTGTAGTTTCAACGTTATCAGATTCATATCCCAATAAACTTCCTAATCTTTTATGACCATCCTCAAAAATAGTAGATTCTTGTTCGCCAGTTTTAGAGAGTTTTTCAGTAATCACTCTTATTTCTTCTTCAAATTTATTATCGTTGACTATGCCAAATGATATTAATTTGGCTTCTAAACCTTCAATAAGTATTGCAAGTCTAGAATCATCAAGTTGATCGGGTGTAAATTCTTGAGAATTTAAGCGAGTCAGGTCATTCAACCAAGTGATTCCTTTAGTAGCAGAAGCCGCCCGACTAAAGGAATCACGAGCGATACTTTCCATTGACTTCATGCCTTTTGTCGAAGCCAACCAAGCTGCACTGCCTGTTAGATAGTACCACCAAGCCCTATATCCTTGAACGTCGTTACCACTTAACTTAGTTGAAACTGTACGTCCTTCTGCAACGGCTTTATCAAATTCTTCATTCCATAACGCATACTGATAGCGTATTTCATGAGTTACTGAATCACTCAATTTAGGGACACCCTCTAGAGGCTTTTTATTTAATGAATCTCGACGCGAAATAATATCTTTTTCTCCCTCATCCAATTCACTCCAATCTTCTTTATTGTCTAGGAAAAAGTCTAAATTTTCAAGAAATTCATTGTAAGGTATATCTTTTGATTGCTCTATACCATATTCAATTTCTGCTCCGATTTCTGGATGAAATAATGCCCTACGTTCTGGATTTTGCAGCCAATTATTTAATTCATCTCCTAAGATAACAACTGCTGCATAGTCTGTATCATTTCTTGTACAACGTCCAACAGCTTGAATAATTCTAGTTATGATCCTATCTATAAAAATAATATTAGCTGACATTCTTACAGTAAGAAATCTCTCTTGTAGATTTGTGGAGCGTTGTAAACCATTAACAATCAAGAGACGACACTCTTCATCTACCAAGTCAATTCCATCATAACGGTTTGCAACTATTGCTATAGCTTTATCATTAGAGATAAATGGTTGCTTGGATGCCTCAATTTCTTCTACATTAAAAATTTTATATTTAGATTCTTTGGGTATATTTGCTTTGAATTGTGTGATAACTCTATCATCGGGTACTAAGACTAAAGAACGTGAAACCTTCTGAGTCATATCAACAGCAAGCTTAATTGAAGATTTTTGATCGAGACTACATTCGGGGAAAAAGAATAAACGTCTTCCAATTCCTTGCTGATCCCAACCATCTAAATGAATTCTTTTTATTTTTTCTATTCCCGTTAATCTTTCTAACTCCCCACCTTCACCTAATGTAGCTGACATATATATACGCTGTTTTGCATTAGCAAATGGTCGATGAGTCATAGTTGGAGGGATATTGGGACGAATCAAGATAGTAGTAGAACTTAGATAAACATGACAAGCAAACAGATGATCTCTTAAGACCAACCAACCATAGCGTAAATCATTATCTTTGGTATTTTCGTCTAGTATCGCAACTAATTCGGAAAGAATAGGAGATAGAAAAGGAGTTGGTATTTTTTCTACCCATTGAGAATCTGCATTTATAAAAGATCTGCCGTTTAGGAGACGGGAATAATGATTAGGGGATATAACGTCCTTAATAGCAATGACGAAAATCTCAAAAAGAGTTTTATGTTTTTCTTTGTCAATTAGAAGAGACCAATATTTTGCTATATAGTTATCAGCAGAGTGAGCATCATCTAAAATAATGATGTGAGGCTGATTTAAGTCTTTAAAAAAAGAATTTGTGTTAAACAAACTGCTGTAAGTACTTACAGCTATAGATTCTGCACTTATATACTCTGATTTTATCTTTGCGGAATACTCTGCTTGTGTACCTGTAAAAGAATTAACCTTGATACCATATTTGTTAATGGACTGCTCTACTAATTGGTTTACTAATTGTCGAGTAGGGCATAAATAAATAACTCTCTCCTTATTTTTACGTCTACGCCATTCCCCAATCCCAAGACCTATTAAACCTTTCCCACTACCAGTTGGTAATTGCAAGGCTACATCGGAATAATCAATTGTCTCTTTTTCCTCATATTTACGCCAAATATCTACTTGATGAGAAAGTGGTCCGGGAATTTTACGGTTTTTGTAGTCACGGTAAAGGGCTGCGATATTTTCAGCCGAAGTGCTGGATTGTGATGTTTTCTTAAATGCCATGATTTTCGACTGTCAGTAAAATAACGAGGATAATAAATGTTTTACCAGTTTACCATTTGGCTTAAATGTTGATTGCTGTTTTGTCAAAAGGCTATGTTAGAGATCGCATTTATTGATTTTATGTTTTTTTAGTGATATTTTTAAGATGCAGATGCCTGTAATAGAGATCGCTATACCAACTTGTGATTGAATAGTGATGATTGACAACGGTGTTAGCGTAAGTGGCAATCTATAACTTTCGGAATAAAGCAACCGAAGACATAAACTATGGTCGCGTCACAAAAAACAGCTTAAAGCTTTTGCCTAAAACATTACACCAAAAGGCTCAAATCAAGCTTGCTCGAATCTCTGCGGCAACCTCAATCGAAGACTTACGCGAACTCCGTGGAAATCGCCTAGAAACCTTGCAGGGAGATAGACAAGGACAATACAGCATTCGTATCAACGATCAATATCGCATTTGCTTCCGATGGCTGCAAGAGAATGCTTATGATGTAGAAATCATTGACTATCATGATTGATAGCCATAAATTATTTGTTAAACCATTAGACTTGTAACATAACCAATCATGCAACAACTACACCTAACGCCTATTCACCCTGGAAAAGTTTTACAGGATGAGCTAGAAGAAATTAATATCTCCTCTGAAGCCTTAGCTAACCATATAGAAATACCACCCAGCATCATTCACGATATTTGTGATGGCAAGAAAGATATTAACGCATTACTAGCCATGAAACTGTCTCGTGCATTGGGAGCAAGCCCTCAATTTTGGCTAAATCTTCAAAATAATTGGGAGATTAGCCAGATTAAAGAATCCGAATATCAAAATATCCAATCAATCGCCGCTTAATTGAGATCTGCGCGATCGCCTTAACCACCACATCCGCTAAAGGCAACAAAATTGAAATTGTCAGCCTGATTAGCACCAATCCTGATGGTGACTCACCAATCTGGGACATGGCAAGAATAGGAGCTAGTGTCGATATTCAGGTTGCCAAAAACAAAGATTGGAAAACTGAAAAGCTATATCCATACAAAGCTGTAGCGATTATTGACCAAGAAAATAAGGTGGACATCGGACTGATATCGCCAGCATCCATTGAAGCCTATGGCAAAACCCTAGAAACGGGCAGAATGTTCGCCAATCTAAAACTAGAGTTCAAATTAGGAATATCCCGAAATGATATAGATGACAAGTTTGCCGATGCCGAAAAGTATTTAGAAGTGCAGCGTGATGTGATTCCAGAACCAGAGCGAGAAAGTAGAGCTTCGGCGCTGTGGCATAACAATAACCGAGCGATCGCGGGCAAGATGTTTACTGAGATAGTGACCACGAGACTGCAAGAACTACGGGTTGATAAAATCAAAATCATTGGCTTGCAGTATGAAACCAACGAACTGAAAGATAAACAATGGTCCCAAGATGAAAGTGCAGTATGCAGACTGGGTATAGAATCTAACCCCGACAGTCCCATTTATGATAAGCGGGTGCTACAGGTTCAAGAAGGCGATCGCTGGAAAAATATGGGTGTACTGCACAGCGACGCAGCTTATATGCCAATCGGTACGCAGTTTACAGCAAATATTAATTTGTCGGTGACTAAGAAAGATGCTGACATCGTACTCGATCCCAATTCCCTGAAACTGCCTGAAATATGGCATGGACTGTCACCAGAGCGAGTACAGAAAGCGGTCAACCTTGATGCAATTATTCCTGCATTGAAACAAGCGATCGCTCAAGCATCTGAGAACCAACCAACCATGACTGAATTTGTGGAAAGGTTAGCCGCCGAACAGGTTGGTATTAAAGCTCAAGTGCAATCTGGCGGTAGGATTAATGGGATTACCTATCTTTATGAAGGGCAAGCAGTCAAGGCTAGTTTAGTAGAGTTAACGTGGAAGAATCTCGCCGCGATGGGAGTGCGATACGATCCTGTTAGAGATCGCGAAGCAATTACTTCGGCTCCGATTTCAGCTATGACTCAGACTAGCGATCGCCTAGAAATCCAATCTGAGAATCAAGACAAAGCAATTCCTGAAGTTAGTATTGTCACTTCTATCCAAAGAGAAAAGCCAGAAAAACCAGTAGAAATAATGGGTAAACCGATCCAGATGGTTTATCCCCTGAAGATGCATGGAGAAGTGAATCAATTGCCTGTAGATACTTGTATTGAAGCAATGCGCGGACATGGCAGATCTCACACTACGCGGCGATTTGAACCCTATGCTGCCTATAACTTTAAGGAAGGAGATATCGCGATCGCCTATGCAGGAGAGCAGAAAGTTGCCTTTCAAGTAGGGAAGCAGTACAAAATCTCACAGGAAATGTTGACTGATGGGGAATATCAGAAACAATGGGTGAGTATGGAAAAGCATGGGGCTAAGGAATTACTGACATTTCAAGGACATAGCAATACATGGGGAATGCACTTGCAGCCATTGGGAGATTATGTCGATGGTAAAATTGTGCCATTTCCTATCATCGAGAGTGCTACAAATTCCATCGTTGCTGATATTCAGAAACTAGAAGCATGGAGAGAAACTGCTCAATATCTGGGTAAGAGCGAGAAATATGTAGATCGCATCCAAGAAATCATTGCTGGTGAGAGCATATCTGAAAAATCACGGCAAGCGATGTCTAAGGATGGTCAGTTACTGAGTCAGCACATTGCATCGCAGTGGCGGGAAGTATTGGCTACTCCGAGCGAATATGTGGGATCTCAAAATGGGAATCTTGTATTTGAGCGTAAAGGAAATGAAGGTAAATATCGGGCAACGTGGGAGCAGTCTACAGATACGTTGACTTTAGATACAAAAGCCTTGAAGCAAGGAAATATTGAATATGTACCATTGCTGGTGCAAAAAGGGTTAGAAATTGCTCAGAGTCAGGTGACTGTGAAAGATGCTCAGAATGTCGATCGCGCCATTAAAGTTATTGCTGAAAACCAAAAGGGGAGACAAGAGCAAAGGTAGTTAGGGGTATGGCTAAATTGTAATTGCTTCGACAAAATAAGAGGTGGTGCGAAGCTCCGCTTTTTATTTTTGTATTAATTTGGACTTGCTAAAAAGATTGAAAATTTGTGATAGTTCTTGCAGATTGATGTCACGCCAATTGATTGAGACTTGACTCTCGATTATTAATCTCCCTTCGATTAAATCTAGATTTAGAACTGAGTTGTCTTCAATTTTGTGGAATAGTGCATCAATAAGCGGTACTTGATCTTTGGAAAACTCGTAATAGATAATGTCGCCTTCAATTCTCATTTTTTCTGGCAATGCTTTGTTATCGATCTTGCCTCCTAGCAATGTTTTCCAGATCAAAACTAGCGGACGATAAATTAGGGAATCAGTCTCAATATCAGGCTTACTCAGTAGCTTTAATTTCCCTTCGATGATGTCGCCTTTAAAAAGAATCTGAACAGGGGTAAAGTGAACTTTGATTGTAATCTTTTCATGCTGGATGACAGCGATCAAACCTCTTGTATCACTGGGATTGAGGCTTGTTAACTGATTTACTCTAGCGATCGCCTGTTGGCAAAGTAAGAGAATCGCTTTATTTTCAATTGTTAGTTGTTTTAGCTGAGTATTGAGAGAAATATAATCTCTAACGCTTTCCTGTAGTAATTTACCAAATTCGCCTAATAGATTAAAGATGTCCATTTTTATTTTGCAGCAAAAATATAAGACTTGTTATATCACGATTGCTTAATGATCTTTGTTTCTTGTAGGTAGAGGAGTGATTTAGCTTGTAGCAAAAAATAAACTGAAAAAACATTCATTATAACGAAATGCAGATAATCGTGTAATCTAGTGAATAACTCCAGTCATACCCACACAAACAGCTATTTCTCATGAATACAGGTACTTATAGCTCCGCCAAAGAAAAAAGTGATGAAATAGCGGCGATTTTACGGGATATATCCTTGCTGATTGGTCAAGAACGTGGACTAGCCTCAAATTTAGAGACAGGCGGTAATGTTGTGTCTGGACTAGGCTTTATTAGCAATGCACACGCCTTAGCTGTTCGCGCCCAAGATATTCAGCAGGGCATATTTAAGATAATTGTGCTTGGCGAGTTTAAGCATGGTAAAAGCACACTTTTAAACGCGATGCTGGGAGGGAAGGTTCTTGCGGCTAAAGCAACTCCCTGTACTGCGATCGTTACTATGCTTGTGAATGGCGACAGTAATAATGTTTCAGTTTATGAAACGGGACAAGATAGCCCAAAAGTTATGAGTTTAGAAGCTTTTACGTCCGAGTATCAGCTTACTAGAGAAGATCAAGAAACACTCAATAAGCAGGGATATATTGATCGTTTCCAGAATATTGATTATGCTCAGATCGATTGCCAGCATAGTTTATGTGCTAATGGGGTGAAGCTGATTGACTCGCCTGGACTCAAGGAAAGTAGCAGCCGTACAAAAGTTACTAATCGCTTTCTGCAACAGGCTCAAGCAATCATATTTGTTTTGAATGCAACACAAATTATTAGTGAAGACGAGCGACGATTTATCTCAGAAAATCTAGGTAACGGGCGGCTGACAAATGTATTTTTTGTGGTTAATAAAATCAACTTGGTGGATAAAGAAGAGGTTGATGCCATCAAAGAATATGTCAAATTGGGAATAGAGGATTGCTTTATTGATGATGAGGGTGATTTTGATCATGATCTCTATGATCGAAGAGTTTTTTATGTTGACGCTAAGGGGGCATTGTCAGCCAGAAGTGGGGAGCGAACTGATCAAACTCAATTAGAAATGTCGGGATTGTTGCCATTAGAGCAAGAGTTAGAGGCATTTTTGGCAAGTAACGAAAAAGTGACTGCCTATTTTGAATCTAGTATTCAGTCGCTAAGTTTGATTGTTCCCGAAGTACATAAAAATGTTAGACGAAGAAAAACTACGCTAGACGAGCCTCTGGTAGATCTAGAACAACGAAGCAAAGAAGCCGAACAAAGGTTAGAGAGTTTAGAATCTCGTAAAAACACAATGGATAGAGCGCTTCAATTTTACATTAGTAAAATCAGTGGAAAAGCAGCATCCAGCCTAAAAGATCATGTTGGTACAATGCGCCGCACTTGGAAAGAAGACTCAGAAAAGCAGATCTCACTAGATGAAATATTCGGATTTAATTCAGAAGCACTAAGTAACTTTTGGAATCTGATCAAAATTTGGGATGAAGAGTCAAATCAATCTGCAAAACAGAAGACTAACCAAGCTATTGAACGTGAACTAAAGAAATATTCAGAGCCAAAATTCAAAGAATGGTCGGAGCAAGTACCCGACTTATTAGAATCTGATTTTCAGGCAATGATCCAAGAATTGAAACTTCAAACAGAAGCTTTTGAGTTAGAACTAGAAAGAATAAAAGATTTCTTTTTTGGAATTCATGCCGAAGCTCAGGACACATTAAACCTTGAGCAAAATACAGAAGCCAAAATATGGCAGTCTTATATTGGCTTGATGATGTTTGACTTTAGCCAAATTACAGGGACATTGTTGGGTAAAGGGGATTGGACAAGTTTTTTTAGTCGAGCTATGTTCCAAGCGGCAACAGGAGCAGCCGTCTCTTTCATTTTTCCAATTATTGGGAATCTAGCGTTTATCGTGTTTCTTGCACTCGAAGCAACTATCATGTATATACAAAGAGAAGAATTTAAAGCAAAAGTTCTTGAAGAAATTGGCAAAAATTTCTTCAATGGTCTTGACGAAAAAATGCCAGAGATTTGTCAGTCTCTAGAAAGTGAGATTCAAGAAAAACTCACCAAAATGACGAGTCCGCTAATTGATAAATTACGAAGCGAAATTGATGAATTTCGGCAAAGCAAAGACAATGTTCTCGCTCAAAAGCAGCGAATGACCTTTTCTGTTGAAAAAGAAAAAGCCAGACTTGATGCCATTGAGACTAAGGTAAATCAACTATTTATGAGAGCCTGTGAACTTACCTATAATAGGCAATTGACTTTAAAAGAATTTCAAAAACTGACTGAAGGAAAAAGCCTTGTAATTAGTTGAATCAAACCATGACATTTGACTACATTGATCAATGTGTAACTATTTTATCTCAACGGATTGATTCATTCTTTGACGATCCCTGCTTGCGAAATATTCCAGATCTTTTGCCAAAATACGAAAAATCTATTCTGACTGTTCGGCGGCTTTTACAGCGTCAGACAGTTAACATTACCTTTTTTGGCACATTCAAAGCTGGTAAATCAACTTTGATTAATGCGATTCTGGGAGAAAATTTACTACCTTCACGAGCTAATCGTGCTACGGGAGTTATTACAAAGATTCGTTATCATCATCAAAAAGCTGCTTGTGTATTTGAAAGAGGGAATTTGCGTAAACCTTATCTAATTCCTTATGAAGATATTGCTAAATATCTGTTGCTTGATATATCTCAAGGTAAATCAAGCGCTCCAAAAGATATTCAACTAGTAGAGATTGGTCTATGCCACCCAATACTAAAAGGAAATCGTGTCTTTGTGGATACCCCTGGACTAAGAGATACGAAAGAACTTACCCAGATCACTTTCAAAGAACTAGCAAAAGCAGATCTAGCTGTGATGGTTTTAAAAGCTGGACAGATATTATCTGAAGATGATAAAAAAGTAGCAAAACTATTTAATAATGCTTTAAATGGAAATTTAATCTTTATCATTAATCGTTTGGATGAAATTGATAAGGAAGAAGAAGATCCGTCAGAAGTTATCGAATGGGCTATTGCTGATTTGGAAAAACTTTCTCTAGGAAACTCAATTGTAGGTAAGCCCCGCGTTTATGCTACAGAAGCAAAAAATACACTCTTAGCTAGGCAAGAAGGTATTCAATCTCTAGCAAAATCAACTGATGGAATTCTTGAGTTTGAGTTATGGCTCGATCAGTTTTTAAAAAGTAAAAAAGTTTTTCAATTGATTTCTAGTTCTAGACTAGGTGTAATAGATAAGCTGCTGCAACAACTACAAGGTGAAATAAAACTACATCGAAATAATTTAGACTCTAAAATAAAATTACTGATTGAGCAAGAAAAACTAGCTTTTCAGAAAAATCAAGACAATAGAAAAAAATTGATACGCGATAAGCAAAACAAGTTAGTGCAGTGTCGTAATGCTATATTGAAATTAGATACAAGTTTTATTAATAATTGTTCGTATGCGATTACGGCACTAATCAGTACGGAATCGGACTGGAAAGAAGAGTGGAGGATTAACAGTTGTCTGAGAGTTGCTTGTTCAGATTATATCGCTAAAATTGAAAAAGAAGTTCAAATTCAAATTCAAGAACCAGTTTCCAAGTTGTCCATCCCTTTTGACTCAATTTCTACTGGTTTCGAGATGCCTGAAAAAGATGAAATGGCAATGTATGTAGGTGCTGGTATTGGTCTTGTGATTGGCTTACCGTTTGGAGGTGCAATTTCGGCTAGCGCAATGGGTAAGTTAGGCTCGTATATTGGCAGTTTAATTGTAGATGATGGGTACAAACAGAAAATATTAGCCAAGGCAATTGAATCAGCACAATTACTTTTAGCGACTTTACAATCACGTCACAATATCTATTTTGATCAAATAGAAGAAGAGTATTCTAAACGCTATCAACAAGTTGAATCAGAACAATATCAACCATCTTCTTTTCTTCATGGATTACAAGAAACTGAGAAAAAATATGCAGTATTACAAATTTGGCACGATCAGTTTAGTCAAGCGATCGTAGACACTAAAGCTCTATTCTGTTCCAGTACGTCATAGTTAGAAATTGATATATAAGAGAGCCAATATGCGACATCCACAGACCTGTGAAATCATGAACGAATTGCGCGATCCCCTGATAGAGATGTATAGCGATCGCGATTAAGTGTAATAGATTTATAAGATTAGCCAGCAGACAGAGCTTTTAAGGGTTGGATAGTTTGGAGGTCATCATTTTCAGATAGCTGAGCATGGTACAGATCCCAAGATTGTTGAAGATTCATCCAGAAATCAGCCGAAGTGGAAAAGAACCGAGCCAAGCGTAAAGCCGTGCTAGGCGTAATACCGCGACGACGATTAACAATCTCATTTACCCGTTGATAGGGAACATGAATTGGATCTAATTTGTTGCAATTGAGTTAAAATAGGCATCAGCAAATATAAAAAGCCATGAACAACTCTGAATCAAAGGGCATTACTAAAATTTCCATAAGTGGGTTTAAGTCAATTGCAAATGAATGTTCGATTGATATTCGTCCTTTGACAATCCTTGCGGGTGCTAATAGCTCTGGTAAATCTAGCATCATGCAACCTCTTTTACTCATGAAGCAAACACTTGAATCTCCCTACAGTTATGGTGGTTTAAGCTTAAATGGAGAGAATATAAGATTTACGTCTGTAAAACAAATACTTTCTCGCTTTTCAAAGGCTAATCAGCAGGATATATTTACAGTACAAATTGATATTGACATAAATCGTTTCTGTAGACTTAAGTTTCAAAATATTCCCGATGTGGGTCTTCAAACTGTTGAGACAAGTTACTCTTTTGAAGACTATTTACAACATTTAGTTAAAACTTTTAATAAGGTTACTCTTTCTCCAGAAATGACAAGAGAAGAAATCATTAAGGCTTTGCCTCCAGAAACAACAAGATCGTATGAGATACATAAAGAAGGTTCACTAAACTATAAGATTACTAATTTCTATTACTATCTAATTTGTACTGTACCTGAAATAGGATTCCCTATTTATAATCCTACTCCAGCATTTTCCACTGAAATCAGTGAGATTATTCATGTTAAGGGAATGAGAAATAACCTTGAACGCACGTATAAATTGCTGGCTTTTGATAGTAATCATCCACATTATTCAGGAGCATTTGATAACTATATCGGTAGTCTAATTAGTTATTGGAGTAAAAAAAATACTGCTAAACTTGAAGCTTTAAATGACGCTTTAGCTTTTCTGAATCTTGTAAAGAAAGTTGAAGCAAAAAATCTGAATGACACTCAAATTGAGTTGAGAGTTACTCGAAGTAACGATAGTGATGACATGGTGAATATTGTAGATGTTGGATCGGGAGTATCTCAGGTTTTGCCCGTGTTAGTGGCTTTAGTAGCTGCCGAGCCAGAACAACTAGTCTATCTAGAAGAACCAGAAATTCATCTTCATCCTCGCGCTCAGGCGAATTTAGGCGAAATAATTGTGGATGCAGCTAATCGTGGGGTCAGAGTTGTGTTAGAAACCCATAGCGATCTCCTTTTAAGAAGAATCCAGTCCCTAGTTGCTGAGGATAAGATATCGGCTGACAAAGCAATTTTGCACTGGTTTAGTCGCGATGAACATGGTTTTACGCAAGTAACTTCTACACCTCTCAATGCAACAGGTGGATATGGCGATCCCGATTTTCCCTTGGATTTTTCAGATGTGTTTTTAGACGAAGAGGGGCGCTATCTAGAAGCTGCTAGTGAAAAGCGATGGAAGGAGCAGAATGAGTACTAAGAATTCTAAACTTTTGGTAATAGATGCTTCCGTTTTAAATGCTAGTGGAGATGAAAATGCCACACATCCAACTTCAAAGCATTGCCATCAATTCCTGCAAAATGTTCTTGAAATCTGTCATCGTGCAGTTCTGACAAGAGCTTTAGAAACTGAATGGAATAATCATACATCACGCTTTGGTCAGGCATGGCGAGGTAAAATGGAAAGAAGGGGAAAGTTAATCCGCATCAAATCTTTAGAAGACTCCGATCTTCGAGCTAAAATATATATGGCTGATATCCTTTTGGAAAACCTAACAGAGAATCAGCGATCGCAAGTTAAAAAAGATATCCATTTAATCGAAGCCGCACTAGCTACAGATAAAATAGTTGTTTCTCTAGACGATAAGACGGCTCGAAGATTTTTTACACAGGCTGCCCATGAAATTGAAGAACTAAGGGAATTAAAAGCGATCGCATGGATCAATCCTGATAAGCCTGAAGAAACTCCGATCGCATGGTTAAAAGGTGGTGCAAACCCTGAGCCAGAAAGACTACTTGGATTTATATGATCTTCCAAGATAAAGAACATCGCACCGATGACTGTCATGGCTGATTTTGCCATGAATTGTTAAATCAACTCCGACAAAGCGAAGACTTTGCAATCCCAGCAAATACCCCATTCCAATTTCGGGCGGGAATAACTAACGCATGGGTAGCCAAAGGGACATTGCAAGTAGAACTAAACCTACCCAAAGGAGTGGACTTAGTAATGCCACTATCATGTTTTAAAGGACATAAACCGACATTAGGAATCCAACAAGTAACCAGCCTGAAACTAGGAATCGTCAACTTCGCCCAAAAGCGCAGCGTCAAGACCTCCTATACCGTTTGGCAATGGTTCAGCCAACATGCGATCGCCCATGATGTCTTACCGATTACCCAACTTAAAGCCGAAACATTAGTCGCAGCCCAATCCGATGTCAAACAACTCTGCCAACTAGTGCAAACCGAACAATGGGTGAAGGTAGATGAACCTGAAGAAGAACGCGAAGAAGAAGCCGATGGTAAAATCCTATCGGAAATCCTCAAACATGACATCTATGGACAACTGCTTGAACATCCCTATGTGGTACGAAAGATTGAAGACTTAGTAAGAAGACGTTGGTTAACCCTTGCTACCAGTGGCGGCATCAACTTTTCTAGCTTCATGGCACAGCCCTGTCCCGAACTAGGAAAACTGGAAATGTGCATCCCTGAACTGCCACAAGGCGAATATGTCGGATTCCGCTATCCCA
>JADBWH010000034.1 GCA_020404105.1 Pseudanabaena sp. M53BS1SP1A06MG
AATGGTTAACTACACTTAAATCTTTTAAGTAGCTCAACTTAATTACTGATGTTACGTGGAAGTTTCTAAGACCCTCACCCCTAGCCCCTCTCCCATTAAGGGAGAGGGGAACAAGAAATTAGTCTAGCTCCCCCTCTCCCATCAAGGGAGAGGGGGCAGGGGGGTGAGGGTGATATTTGTTCCACGTAACATCAGTTATTAGTGGTTTACAGAGTAGCTCGGCATAATTAAAACCCAAACACAGAGTTTATGTCGTCCCCTATGTAGGCAACCTAAACTTCTGTGATTTATGGTTATTTATACATAGCTACTTAGTTGCTTAATTAAATCACTAATCAGACTACCCCACTTTGTGCTCAGTCACTAAAGTCAAATTTTCCCATCCCCCTTGCTGATTATAGGATCGAATCATCCTTTGATGGAGGTTTGGTTCTAATAACCAAGAGATAGACAGGTGAAATGGCTGTCGCGGGATGATTGTTTCAGGACCTGTCACAGAAGAACCATTTGGTAAAAACAAGGTTTGGATGTGGTTTTGCTCAAATTTTAAAATTTGTGGATACTGAGAATTGATGTGAGCAACTGAACTACTTGTCTGAGTACCTAATGCTGTTGACATTTGTAAAGACATAATCACGCGATCACCATCACGTTGCCATTCCGTTACTGTCGGTGTGACTTCTGGTATGAGCCAATTGGGTGAAAGTGTAACCGCCTCACCTTCCCATTTACCCAATAGAGCGTCAAGAGTTAAGGGTGGATATTCAGGCGTGTTGCTATGGGGCAAATGTTCGCGAATCAGTGTCAATTGCTCCAATTTACTAGTTTTGTCATACAGAAGAATTATGCGTAAACGGCGATTGCCATAAATTAAACCTAACTCTGCGCCAAAATTCGTAACTGGAGAAAACTGAATCGTTCCCTGAGAGAAAGCACCATTTTCAAATAGAATTATGCTTTTATTTAAAGTGCGGTATTCCAGCACTAAGTCCTGTGGCTGTCCGTCATAGAAGCGCCGCACAACTTGACGCATTGTTTGCTGATCTTCTTTCAGTTCTAAACTAGTTTCACTGGGAATATCTTCTAATATTTCGCCTTGAGGAGATAATCGAGCAAAAGAACCTTGCCAACAGCCAAGATTTTGAAGTAAACAATCCCATTGCGATCGCATAATTTTTTTAACATAGAATAAATTTGGCTAAAGCCGATTACTTATTCTATGGCTTTTGCTTGTGTTAATCGCAATAATAAATCCTATACCATTAAAGTGATTTGATAACATCATTAGCGCTTTGTGCAGCGCTAATGGCGATAAATCCTACCCTTCCCAATTATTGAGATTTATCATCTTTAGGACTTACGCATTGGGTAGATGTGGTGCGGGCTTCGCCCGCACCACATCTACCTCAATCCTAAGAAATTCGTTCGGTTTGCGTAAGTCCTAATCTTCACAAATTTAGTAATGAGAAAATCGATATCGATCTCTTCTAACTTGTGTAGATCCCAAGTGTAGCTATCTGCATAGGCAAGATTGCCATAAATAAAATTGATACGATTGTTGACTTTATTTATGTATAGCTACTTAGGGACTTGATGAGAAAAAAGGTACCACTGAGTTTGTATAGCTTCGACTTCGCTCAGCCAACTTTGGCTGAGCGAAGTCGAAGCCGTTGTAATCAGAAACCTAGGTATAGAGATGTCATGTTAAAATTATATTAAACATATCTTCAACTTGTATTAACCATGAGGATAGTTAATTCGGCACAACAATATCCAATCTTTGGCTCTGAGATTAAATGTCCCCATTGTCAGCAGATTATTCCCGCGCTAATTTTGACAGATACCTATCTTTGCCCAAGACATGGTGCATTTGAAGTTAGTTCAAATGGTCGAGATCTGGTGCATTTGCAGTCTGATCGTCAGTGGCGACTGTGGAACGATGAATGGTATCGGCAACATAATCATCCCGACGGTATCAGGTTTGAGATTCATGAAAATATAGATCGGCTATATACCCAAGGTTATCGGGCGATCAAAGTTATGATCGCTCATCGTTATATTGATCTCGTTAGTCCTTATCTTGAGACAGCTGCGATCAGTTCTAATATGCAACGTCTATATGGATTAAGTGTAGAGTTTAGTCCTCCCGAAGAGGAAGAACCACGTTGGGGAATCATTAACTTTGAGCTAGAAAAAGAACTTGGTACGCCTAAAGGTTATCCATACTTTCGTTCTTTTTAAGAAAAAAAGGGCTTACACAATGCTAGCGAACTCATCTTCGCGATCGCCCAAATTTATCGAGGACTCACTCTGATTCCATCAAATGCCATTACGCAGGCTAAGTCTATGATTAGTCTAGATTTTCTGAATTGGCGCAATTTTAGGATCGATAATTTTTTTACCTTGCCCTGCAAAAGAAACAGCCAAATACATCTTGTCGCCAGTACCTAGCAAATTTGCAACTTGACCTTCGCCAAATTTATCATGCATCACGCGATCGCCTACCTGCCAATTAACACTAGGCTTGGGCTTGACTGCATTAACCTTAGGTATTGCAACGGTACGGAGAGAACCGCGTACACTCGTAGCTTCAGCACGTTGACTTGCCTTACTGATAAATTTATCGATGCCATGCCCTGTGAGATATTCTTTGGGCAGTTCAGCAAGGAATTGAGAAGGTATGGCATATTCACGATTACCATAGAGACGACGGGCTTGGGCATGGCTGAGGAAGAGTTTCTCTTGGGCGCGAGTAATGCCTACATACATAAGACGGCGCTCTTCTTCCAAGGCGATTGGGTCATTAATGGAACGAAAGCTGGGGAATAGTCCCTGCTCTAAGCCGACTAAAAATACTACAGGAAATTCTAAGCCCTTAGCTGCATGGAGTGTCATCAGTGTGACTTTCTCTGCATTCTCACTACTATCATCAAGGCTAGAGGCTAGAGCAGCATTGGCTAAAAAGGCTTCAAGGGAAGCATCTTCATTTTCTTCCGCAAATTGCACTGCGGCATTATAAAGCTCTTGCAAGTTAGCAAGGCGATCATTGGCTTCATCATTTCCCTGTGCTTTCAGTTCATCGACATAACCCGATTCTTGAAGAATCCCTTGAATGATATCTGTTGCAGGAGTGACAGATACCTTTGCTTGCCATTTTTGCATCAGTTCTACAAAGGAGAGAACACCACGCGCCGATCTCCCTGCGAGGGTTTTAACCGTAGTTTCATCGCTGATGATTTCCCAGATCGGGACACTGAGTTCTTGGGCAGCCTGTTGCAGCTTATCAAGGGTTGCCTTGCCGATGCTACGTTTAGGAATATTAATGATTCGCATTAGACCAAGGGTATCGGAAGGGTTCGATAGCAGGCGTAAATAGGAGAGAATATCTTTAATTTCTTTGCGATCATAAAATCGTAAGCCACCTACAACTTTGTAAGGGATATTCCAACGCACTAGCATTTCCTCAAAGGGGCGGGATTGGGCGTTAGTACGGTAGAGAATGGCGAAATGTCCAAGGTTAGCACTAGGAGTTTTTGACTTTACGCGACGAATCTGTTCAATTACAAATTGAGCTTCGTCCACTTCATCAGCAGCACGATATAGTTCGATCAGGTCGCCTTCTGGACGAGTTGCCTTGAGAATCTTATCAATACGTTGGGAATTATTATCAATCAGTTGATTAGCAATTTCGAGAATATTTGCCACAGACCGATAGTTCTCTTCGAGCTTGATCATGGTCTTTGTATGGGCATCAGGCAAGCGATCGCCAAAAGCCTCTTGAAATTCCATTAAGATTGTGAAATCGGCAGAACGGAAACTATAAATCGATTGATCTGCATCACCGACGACAAAAATGGAACGATTCTCCCAAGTCGGCTGGTTGTCATTAGTAGCTAGCAAACGAATCAAGTCATACTGAGTGCGATTAGTATCTTGATATTCATCAACGAGAATATGCTTAAATCGATTATGCCAATAGTTGAGAACTTCAGGATTTTTTTGAAAAAGTCGGACGGGTAAAAAGATTAAATCATCAAAGTCAAGGGCATTATTCGTAGCTAGTTGATTTTGATAGAGGTTATACACCTGTGCGATCGCCCGTTTGCGATAGGGAGAATCATCACTCTGTTTTTCGTATTCTTCGGGAGTCCAGCCTTTGTTTTTAGCATTACTGATCGCAAAGCGTACCGAACGAGGCTCAAATTTTTTTTCATCAAGCTTTAATTGATTAACGATAATATCCTTAACTAAAGATTGCGCGTCCGAATCGTCAAAAATCGAGAAATTCTTAGTCCAAGTTCTCCCATTCGGATCTTGATATTTATCGATATCAAGCCGTAGTATACGACAGCACATACTGTGGAAAGTCCCCATCCAGAGACCATCTTCGGCAAAGCTATTGATATAGCGCTTATAAACCTTTTTGCGAAGTTTTTCCTGTTCCCAATCATTAATTTCGCTGAAAGCTTTACCTAGCTCTCTTTGAGCTACCTCTTTGGTTAGTAGCGATTGAATTCGCTCATTCATTTCCTTTGCTGCCTTATTCGTGAAAGTTACAGCTAAAATTGCTTCTGAGGCAATATCATGATTGAGCAGTAAGTTGGCGATGCGATAGGTTAAAGTGCGTGTTTTTCCTGACCCCGCGCCTGCAACTACTAGCATTGGACCGTGAAGATGGCTAGCTGCTTTTTGTTGAGCATGGTTGAGATGGTATAAAAAATTGGAACTCATGGGTGCAGGAGGGAAAAACTTAGGTAGACTCTAATACAGTATGCCAAAAATGTTTACTCATACGTTTGCACAGTGGATATTTACTGCACGCGCCCCAATTGTACTAAGCCTCTAAATTCCTTTGCTGACCTTGATAGTGGCAATACTCTCAAAACAATTACCCAAAAGTTTTGTACGAGTTGCGGGATGCCCCTATTGCTGGGTGGGCGCTATATTGTCGAGCATCCCATCGCCAGAGGTGGTTTTGGTGCAACTTTCTTAGCTCGCGATCGCTATACACCTGCGATGAAACGATGTGTGGTGAAGCTATTGCAACCCATCGGTTTTACGAGTAATCAGATGGTGGTTGCTAAGCAAATGTTTGAACGCGAGGCAACGGTTTTAGAAGATTTGGGGACACATCCGCAAATTCCTGATCTACTTGCTTACTTTGAGGTGCAGTCAGGACAGGATGAATTTTTTTATTTAGTCCAAGAATTTGTCGATGGCTTTACCCTAGAACAAATTGTTACGCAGCATGGGGCGATCGCTGAGGCAGATGTTTTAGAAATTATGCATAGCCTCTTGCCTGTCTTGACATTTATTCATGATAAAGGTTCAATCCATCGTGATATCAAACCTGCCAATATCATGGTGCGTAAGTCCGATCAGTCCTACTTTCTCTTGGATTTTGGAGCAGTGAAGCAAGTGGCAGGAGTTGCCCAAGGTCAAAAATCTACAGGTATTTTTACCCCTGGCTATGGCGCACCTGAGCAAATGCGCGGCGATACTGTCTTTCCTTCAACAGATCTCTATGCCTTTGCTGTGACCTGTCTCTTTTTATTAACGGGCAAGGAGCCAGATGAATTATTCGATGTTAGTTACAACAAATGGCAGTGGGAGCGCTTTGTCAAGCTCAGCCCTAATTTTAGTCATGTTTTACAGAGGATGTTGGAATCGGCTCCTAGTGAACGCTTTACTTCGGCAGCAGATGTTCTCCAAGCCCTAAGATCTCAAGCACCAGTAAAATCAGTGCAAGTAGTACAACCAGCAGTAACAGCACCTGTCAAGCCAGCACATCAGGCAAGTATCCAAGTTCCTGTCCCTGCACCCCTGCCTAATTTTGCACCCGCAGTCCCTAAACCTGTAGCAGCGCGATCGCCAAAAACGCCTTGGTTACTATCTGCCTCAATTCCTACTCAATTTATTGGTGCTTTTTTGTTAGGTGTAGAGGCGATGTTGCTATGGCAAGTAAGTACAACAGTTGGAATTGCGGCGATCGGTACTCCAGCTAATTTAATTGCTTTTGCTACAGTATTGCTAGGGATCATTCTGCTCAGAATAAGTTCTGTTCTTGACAATAAAGATCTATTTGTATTCGTAAACTTGCTAAGTTTCGCAGCCGTCTGGGGATGTCAAATGTTGGCGAAAGTTCAGTTTCAGACCTTTCCTAGTTGGATCGAAGTTGCTCAATATTGTGGAATTGCAGGATTTAGTGCGATCGCTCTGATGGCAGCCTTTCGCCTCGTCTTCCAATTGCTCTATTCCTTGATATAAAAGTAAAATGAATGATGATGCAAAGCATCATCATTCATTGGTAATTATGTAATGTAATTGAGTTGCAGGCGATTCGCCCCCGCAACTCAATTACTAAAAAAATTACTTTGCAGCACTACCCACTCATTTTGTTGGGTTTATTTGGGTATTAATTAAGTTAGGACTTACGCAAATCGAACGAATTTATTAGGATTGAGGTAGATGTAGTGTGGGCTTTGCCCGCACTACATCTACCTAATGCGTAAGTCCTATAAGTATTAAACTGATCGCGTCATTTGTACCCGATAGCGTTCTTTCTTGGTAACCATAATATCGCCAATGGTGACTCGCCCTTTACCGCGAATTGCGATTAGATCACCTGTTTTCACTTGATAGCTAGGCTGGGAAATGGTTTTCCAATTGACGCGCACATCTTCGCCATTGATCAAGTCCACCATTTTGCTGCGAGACATCCCGAAACCGAAAGAAGCGATCGCATCGAGTCGCAATGAGGCTTCAGTGGAAGTGAGTTCTTTGGTAACAGGAATACGAATCTTCAACTCTTCCCAAGCGATTACATTGACTTTCACGGGAACAGTCCGCACTTGATTGAAATGCAGTTGCAAATATTCCACTAGCTCAGGGACAATGATCGCCTGTGCGCCCTTTTCGCCTAAGACATTAATATCACCGACCTTTTGGCGCTCGATCCCTGTACCGAGGATTGCACCCAGAAAATCCCGATGGGTGGCTGTATCAAATAGAAAATTTCCTGAAATCGAGATGGGTGTGAGACTGACCTGTGATAGTTCGAGGGTTAATTCACTGCGAGCGATCGCTAATCTCTGGCGTTCAGCTTGCTCATAACCACCCCACCCCAAGCAATGAATTTCGGTCATCTTGCCAAATACTTGCAAAGCTTCTGCAATTTCGGGCGGTGATAGAAAATCACTGCATACAACTTCCCATGTTTGAACAGCACGGTCACCCAAGTCTAGCAAGCGGCTGAGGGTATCGCGGTTTTCAACATGATTTAATAGGTCACGAGGTAGCATTAGATTTCGTCAAATTCCTCTTCGGCAATACGTTGTTTGGACTTGTCAGGAATTTTAGTTTCGCCCCAAGCGTCACGGATTTGTTGTTGGGTCTCGTTACGAAACTCAGACTTGGAAGTAGTGGGGTAATCATCCTCAAAGTCGTCATAATCATCATCGTAATTATTAACGGGAGTTGGTGGTGGGGTGATCGAACGCGATGGTTCAGGACGGAATTCGGCTCTAGCTTGGCGGCGTTGTTGCTGAGGTGGATTTACTTGAACGCGCTCCTCCGCCCAATTATCGCCATCATCCCATGATTGTTCTTGGCGATAGACTGGGCGCTGCTGTTGGGGTGGTGGCGAATAGGTACTTCTGGTTCCCGATGACAGGGCATTATCACGAATGGTAGTAGTTGGTGGTAGATAGTCATCCTCAAAGTCATCTTCCCAAGGCGCTTTGCCTAAACCGAGACGCTCTAATAAGCCTTTGCTAAGCTGCGTCATCCGATCTTCCATGCCCTCAGTAACGATAATGCGATCGCGACCAACGGCAATGATTTCATTAACATCAATTTCGTAGGTGCTAATTAAACTCGCAGGAATGATTGGATTACCGACCGAAGCCACAATCAAAAACATTAGATCCCCAGTTTCAGGATCAAATTTAAAATCGCGTACTTTACCGAGCAATTCCCCTGACTCAGTAACTACTTCGTTATTAATTAAATTGGTGTAACGCTCAGTAATTAAAATATCTTCGAGGACTGATTCATCATCAACCAGAATCGCATCGGGACCTAACAAATCAATATTGTCAAGAGCCATGAAAAATGTGTCACCAATGCCAATCGGTGTACCAGGGATAAAGCGCTCAGCCACAGTTACTCCTGTAACACGGCGTTGATCAACATCTAGCCAGATTTGCGTGACAATGCCAAGCCGAATGGCTGATCGCTTACTAAAGACCTGCAAACCCAAAACGGCGGCACGTTGACGAAGATTTTCCGATTGCATCATGGCTGTGACGTTGCTCTAAATGATTCCTTACAAGTGGGTTGTCCAACAAGTGGGGCATTAACTACATAGGAGAGTAAATACCTAGCCCTGATTCTAGCAGACTAGATCGCTGTCGGTATTTTAACGTTGAACGACTTTTAGGTTGTAGAAGCAAAAATGAGATATGAGTGGCTTCGGCTGTGCTCACCCATCGGTTTATGGCTGAGCGAAGTTGAAGCCCAAAATTACCTTCACGCTTCAACAGGCTGTAATTGCATCAATGGCTGCCAGTTACGAATATCTTCTAAAAGTGCGAGATAACCCTTTGTATTTGGGTGCAAGCCATCTGCACAGATGCGATCGCCTATCCAAACTTGCCCCCGTTCTTGCCATAGATCAAATACATCAAGGTAGGGAATCTCGCGCATTTGGCAAGCTGATTTCGTAAATTCTTTATAGCGAAATTGATCTGCGTGATTGAAATGTAAGCAATTAAGAAATGGCATTCGTGATTCATCAACGGGAACCATACCTACGAAGACTACTGGGCAGAGACTTTGCGCTTTGTCTAGTAAGTTCGCGATTTCTAGGGTGAAGCGATCATAGTCTGTAATACTTTTGCCATCAAGCTTAGCTACTCGCGCCGAGTCATTGACCCCAACTGACAAAATCATCAAATCAGGAACTTTATTTCGCAATTCACCGCGCAGCAAAAATTCTCGCTCTAAGCGTTGATTGACATGGGCGGATGTATCGCCTCTGACACCTAAATTATAAAGAACATGCCCTGCTGCTGTCCCCATCCATTGCCGTCGCAGTTGCTCAACCCAGCCTCCATTAACTGGGTCACCATAGCCGTAGATAATGCTATCACCAAAAGCAGTAATCTTTAGAGGTTTCTGACTGCGCGGAGAAATATTCGGAGTTTGCAAAAGGTTTAAGGTTGTCATCAGAAAATGTGCTAAGGAAAAATGACTGATTAGTGATTTGACAAAACTACTTAGGACTTACGGATTGGTTAGATGTGATGCAGTTAAAGCTCGAACCACATCTACTACAAACCCAACAAATTCGTTTGGTTTGCATATGTCCTACTACATTAAGGTTAGCGCAACTAAGTACTTTTACTTAATATTTCTTTGACTTGATCTTTATAGCCCCTAACATATTCACTTCCCAAATAAGAACCCAACAATTTAATCAGAAAATACATCAATTCAGGAAATAGCGAAGCAATTTGATACTTGATCCCTCAATCAATAACCTGTAAATCGGAAAATTTTAACAATATAGCTAAGTAGCTCAACACCAGAGTTTTATTCCGCCCACTACGCGGGCGGAATAAAACTCTGTTTTTTTAGTTTACTTATGTCTAGCTACTTATCTGTAGTGAAGTAAGATTTCTCTAACTTTTTTAAGATTGCTATACTATGGTGAAATCACAGCCAATTTTTAGAGAAAAAGGTTTATGACTCGCAAATCGTGGAATAGCTGTTTAGAATTGGGCTTTTGGGACGGAGAAAGTGACAAATCGAAAAAACATAAATCTTTTCAACTTCCAGGCGCAAAGCCTCACTATAACCCTGATCGACCTGGACAGGTAGAACATATTGCCCTCGATTTAGCTCTGGATATTCCCCAACAAACCATTATAGGAACTACTAAAATCCGTCTGCGTCCTGTGCGCGATGGCATAACCGATTTGACTTTAGATGCGGTGAATTTGCGAATCGACTCGGTGGCAATTACTGATCAAATTGAAGCTAAGCCTTATCCTGCCAAGGCTAAGAGTAAGTTTGACTATGATGGCGAATTTTTGAAAATCTATCTTAATGAATCCACGAAGGCAAGTGTGCCAATTGAGATTGCGATCGCCTATGCCGCTGTGCAACCCCAGCGTGGTATTTACTTTGTGCAGCCCACGGAGCATCAACCAGATAAACCCACACAGGTTTGGACTCAGGGTGAAGATGAAGACTCCCGCTATTGGTTCCCCTGCTTTGATTACCCTGGACAATTAGCAACTTCCGAAATTCGTATTTGCGTACCGAAAGAATTAAATGTCATTTCCAATGGAGAATTAATTGAAGTTAAGGAACATAAAAAAGAGAAGATATATCACTGGTATCAAAAGGAAGTGCATCCTAGTTATTTGATGACTTTAGCGATTGGTGATTTTGTTGAAGTCAAAGATGTATGGAAAGGTAAACCCGTTACCTACTATGTAGACAGATCTCGCACTGTCGATGAAGCAATCTTAACGATGGGCAAAACCCCACGCATGATTGAATTCTTTAGCCAGAAGTATGGCTATGATTACGCTTTTCCGAAATATGCTCAGGTTTGTGTGGCTGACTTCATCTTCGGTGGCATGGAAAATACTTCCACAACTTTATTGACTGATCGTTGTGTTTTAGATCAAAGAGCGGCATTGGATAATCGCTCTAGTGAGAGCCTTGTTGCCCATGAGTTAGCGCATCAATGGTTTGGCGATTTAGTCGTGATTAAGCATTGGTCACATGCATGGGTCAAGGAAGGTGCAGCAACCTATGCTGAGGTTCTGTGGACGGAACATGAATATGGAGCCGAAGAAGCCGCCTATTACCGACTGGGGGAAGCGAGAAATTATTTGACTGAAGATCGCGATCGCTATCGTCGTCCGATGGTAACTCATGTCTATCGCGAAGCGATCGAGCTATATGATCGCCATATCTACGAGAAGGGTGGTTGTGTGTACCACATGCTACGTACAGAACTCGGTGAAGATTTGTTCTGGAAAGCGATTCATCATTTTGTGCGGACAAATGCACATAAAACCGTGGAAACAATTGATTTATTAAGAGCGATCGAGGAAGCCACAGGGCGCAATATTCTCTTCCTCTTTGATCAATATGTTTTCCGTGGTGGACATCCTGAATACAAGGTAGGCTATAGCTGGGATGGGGATAACAATTTGGCTAAGGTCACAGTTTCCCAAACTCAGGATGAACTCTTTGACTTAAAGATTCCCATTGGTTTTGGGTTTGAAGATGCTTCCGAATCGCAAGTTTTCAAAGTGCGGGTATTTGAGAAAGAACAGGCTTTCTTTTTCCCTTTAAAGACTAAACCCAAGTATATTAGCTTCGATCAAGGGAATCACTATCTCAAACAAGTCACCCTCGAATATGGTGTTACCGAACTGAAGGCTGGATTGCAGTCTGACCCCGATCCCCTTGCACGTATCCAAGCGGCGGAAGCATTGGCGAAAAAAGGTGGATTGGAAGCGGTGAAAGCCCTCGGTCAAGCTTTACTCGATGAACCTTTCTGGGGTGTGCGTGTGGAAATTGCCGAAAATCTTGCCTCCATTAAGCTCGATCAAGCTTTTGAAGCATTAGCAAAGGGACTGGAAGATCCCAATGCGAAGGTGAGAAATGCAGTTCTCAGTGGTTTAGCACAGAACAAGGTACAGAAGAGTTTGGACTTGATTAAACCATTCATTAAGAAGGGAGATCCGAGCTATACAGTTGAAGCCACTGCCGCGAGATTATCGGGTGAATTAGCCGCCGCATTGAGTCATGAACGGGAATATTCCAAAGTGGTCAAACTCTTGCAGACAATTCTCAAAGAACGCGCAGGTTGGAATGAAGTGGTTCGTTCAGGAGCGATCGCTGGTTTAGCTAAAATCAAGGAATCCGATGCAGCACTAGAAACCATCCTCAAATATACGGAACCCGATGTACCTCAATCCTTGCGCCTAGCTTCGATTCGCGCCCTTGGAGCCATTGGTAATTCGCAAACTAAGCCCAAAACTGAGAAAATCCTCAATCGATTGCGGGTGATTTCCCAAGAGACATTTTTTTTAACGCAAATGTCAGTGGTTGCGGCTTTGGGTCAAATTGATAGCGCTGGAGCAATTGGTGTGCTGCGATCGCTCTCCGACTCGACCCCCGATGGTCGGGTGCGACGGGCTGCTGATGAAGCCGTTCACCGTGTCCAAAAGGCGATCGGTAAGGATGCAGGCTTAAAGCAACTGCGCGAAGAACTCGAGCAATTGCGTAAGGATAATCAATCCCTCAAGAGTCGATTGGAGTCGATCGAAGCAAAGTCTAAACCTGAGAAATAAAGCACCCAATGGGTAGATATGTTGCGGGCTTTGCCCGCAACATATCTACCTCAAGCCTGATAAATTCATTCGGTTTGCGTAAGTCCTAACAATAAATCTTTAGGACTACCCTTCACTTCTAAGGTTACTAAGTAAGAAGCCTGAAGATTCTTGTATCATAGCCTAGTTAATTGTAGTAACCAATTGATTGTAGTAATCAGCAGTAGCGATAAATGCAAAAGAGAATCCCTGTTAAGCTTCCAGTTACCAATATTTTAAGCACTGCTACAAGGACTATCGCTGTTACGACGATCGCTGGCTATCAGAGATTTATCTCACCCCATAAAGGATTTTCTTGCGCCCATCGCGTACTCTATGGTTGCGAGTCTTGCTCACAATATTTTAAGCGCGTGATTGCCGAGGATGGCATTCTAGTAGCGATCGCCAATGCCAAAGGTCGCTTTCAGGAATGCCGTGAAGCCAATGAAATCTTAAAAGCTCGTCGTACAAAATGTCAGTCAAGGCGGCGATATTATGCTAATCGCCTAGTAGCAAATACGATGCCAATTGAATCAGGGGAACCCAATGATGAGCAAGATTCTGATATTAGTGCTGAACCTCAAGATTCTCCAAATCCTGACCAGCCCAATATTGGTGGTTCGAGATGGGCTTCAAAAAGGCGATCGCAGGCAAAGGGGGGTGAAAGTAGCAATAACTGTGGCAATTCTAATGATTGCGCTGATTTTGCTGATTGTATCAATGGTATAGATGTGATGGACTGTGATAGATTGAAATGCCCTGATTTAAGTTGTTCTGATCTTAATTGTGGTCATGCTGACTGTTTATCGGGAATGGATTGCAGTGGTTGTGGCGATTGTGGCAGTCTAGATTGTGGCGGTGCAGATTGTGGTAGCTGTGGTTAAGGAAATAATTCTCAATCCAGATAAAAAATAGTTTTCGATTAGTTTTCGATATTTTCTAAAAATTATATGATTGATCACGATGTACTAATTATTGGTGGTGGATTAGCAGGCTCTAGAGCCGCATTGTCTGTCGCTCAAAATTATCCTAATCTAAGTGTGGGCTTGATTTCTAAGGTGCATCCGATCCGATCGCATTCCGTTGCTGCCCAAGGAGGCATCGCCGCCTCCCTCAAAAATGTCGATAATGATGACTGGCTGACGCATGCGTTCGATACGATTAAGGGTTCCGATTATCTCGCCGATCATGATGCTGTCCAGGTTTTAACCCAATCGGCTCCTGAGGTAATTATTGATTTGGAACATTTAGGGGTTCTCTTTTCCCGTGCCGAAGATGGCAAGATTGCCCAAAGACCCTTTGGCGGACATACCTATAGTCGCGCTTGCTATGCCGCAGACAAAACGGGACACGCGATTTTACATGAATTGGTGATGAATCTGATGCGACTCGGTGGCACGATTTACCAAGAATGGTATGTCATGGATTTAATTTATGAAGATGGCACAAATGGAACTGAAGTTAAGGGTGTAGTTGCCTATAGTTTAGAAACTTCACGCATAGAAGTATTTCGGGCTAAGGCAGTATTAATGGCAACAGGAGGCTATGGGCGCGTATTTAATACCACCTCTAATGATCTTGCCTCAACGGGGGATGGACTATGTTTGACCGCAAATATTGGCTTGCCTCTACAGGATATGGAATTTGTGCAGTTCCATCCAACTGGTTTATATCCTGTGGGTGTGCTGATTTCGGAAGCGGTGCGTGGGGAGGGAGCTTATTTGATTAATGATTTGGGCGATCGCTTTATGGCAAATTACCCCATCAGCAAAAATCGGATGGAACTCTCACCCCGAGATATTACATCGCGCAATATTGCTTGCGAGATTATGGAGGGTCGCGGCATCAATGGCGGTAATTATGTATATCTCGATGTGCGCCATTTAGGGAAAGAGAAAATCCTCAGTCGTATTCCCTTTGCAAGGGAGGAAGGTTTGCGCCTCGCAGGCGTGGACTGTATTGAACATCCTTTGCCCGTCCGTCCTACGGTTCATTACTCGATGGGGGGCATTCCTACGAATATCAATTGTCAAGTACTTGGCTTAGATAGTCAGCCGATTACAGGATTTTTTGCCGCAGGGGAAACGGCTTGTGTGTCCGTCCATGGAGCAAATCGCTTGGGTGCAAATTCACTTTTAGAGTGTGTCGTTTTCGGTAAACGTGCTGGTGAAAAAATCGGCGAATATGTCAGCGATCGCTCCATGACTAAGCTTGTGTCGCGCCCCTACCTGATCGATGCCGAGGCTAAGCTCAAAAGAATGTTAGCCAAGCAAGGTACATCTCGCATTGCCGATATTCGCCAACAATTGCAAGATACGATGACCGAGCATTGTGGCATCTTCCGTGATGATCAACGCCTCAAAGACGGTTTACAAAAAATCCAAACTATTCGCGATCGCTATGATCATGATTTGCTAGTTGATGATCGCAGTACGGTTTTTAATATGGAACTGATGCAAGCGATCGAATTACGCAGCTTGTTTACCGTTGGTGAAATTATTATGTCCAGTGCTTTATCGCGCAAGGAAAGTCGTGGTGCACATTCTCGCGAAGACTATACCAGCCGTGATGATGCTAATTACCTGAAACATACTCTCGGTTATTTAGAAAACGGTCAGGTCAAAACTAGCGATCGCCCCGTTGATATGAGCTTACAAAATATTGATCGCGATCGCTTTACCCCCCAAGAACGCAAGTATTAACCTAGGATTTATAGCAATCCTAAATGGTTTACAGATGTGTATATCTTCGGGATGAGCTTCTATAAACCCAAAAATATACAAATAATTTTAGGTCTGCTATATACTTGAGAGGACTAAAGTTTTCTCACTTTACAAGTAAGGATTAACTGTGGCGATCGACGAATTTATAAAGCTGCTGAATCAAGGCGTAGATAGCTGGAACAGATGGCGCGAAAAATATCCTGATATTCGTGGTGTTGATCTCAGTGAAATTCAGTTAGAGGATGTTGACCTTTCTGGGATTGATCTTAGTATGGTGAATTTGCGTGGAGCAAGTCTACGGAATGTCAATCTCACCTCTGCTAATTTGCGTGGTTCCGACTTGAGTATGGCCAACCTCCGAGGTATCACTCTCAGTGGTGCAAATCTTAGCTCATCCCATCTCATCATGATTTGCCTAAGTGAAGCGAATCTCAGTAATACCAATTTAAGTGGTGCTGACTTGCGCGGAGCCAATCTTCGCCTCGCAAACCTCGATCACGCAAATTTATCAATTGCTAAGCTCAATATGTCCAGCCTAAATGGGGTCAGCATGATTGGTGCAATTATAGTTGGCGCAAATCTTATTCGTGCCGAACTACGGGAAGCGAACCTCGGGGGAACTGATTTTAGTCGAGCTAATCTGAGCGAAGCCGATCTTTCTCACAGTAGTCTCAATGTTGCGTCCTTAGTAGGTGCAGATTTGATCGGTGCAACGCTTGTCGATACTAATCTCAGTGAGTCTAATCTTTGTCGTGCTAATTTAATTGGGGCAAATCTCTATCGCGCTAATCTCTGTGGCTGCGATTTGTTGGGAGCAGATTTGCGCGGTACAAATTGCAGTGAGGCATATTTTATCGGAGCTGACCTCAGCCGTACGGATCTCAATCGTGCGGAGTTTAACAATGCAAATTTGAGTAAAACTATTTTTACGGGGGCAAATACAGATACTACTGATTTCCAAGATGCAATTCTGCCCGATGTGTAGTAGCACCAAATTAAGAAATGGCATAGCCATTTCTTAATTTTAAAATTCTTGATGGTCTTAGTTTTTAATTCATAAAATTGATATAGGAGATCACGATCTCATTTATCAGCTTTTCTACTGTTGCCAGAACCATACTACCTATGATTATATGTTAAGTACTGTCTCTCCAAATTTTTGTGTTGACAGTATATAGCCTTGAGTCTTAAATTACTTCTTTAAGCATTATCAAAGACATACTTAGGGACATGCAAACCTAACTTTTCAGGAATCCAATTAATGATGATGAAAGCTATTGGAAAGAGTTTATTTATCGCTGGAACGATTTCATCTCTTGCTGCTGTTTTGCCTCAAGTTTCTTTCGCTATTGGTTTAACTCCTATAAATGTATCTGACTTCACACTTGACACTACAACACCTAGCGGAGTCTTTGATGACGCTGCATCTCCTACAGGACTTTTAAACACCACCCTCTTTGATACATCTGATAGAAATCAAGCTGGTCAAGATGGTTTTGGTGGTTTTAATAATTTCTTTATTACAGGTAACTTTTTGGCTGTTGGTGGTTTAGGTACTCAAACTATAGGTAGTAGTAGTAGAGGAAATAATACTAGGGTTAACTCGCAATCGTTTACTCTAAGTGCTGGTGACCTTACCCAAGATCTTTCGATTAAGTTTGACTATATTTTTGCTGGATATATTGGCAGGAATGCAGCAAGCAATTTTAACGTGCAGCTTTCTGATGGTAGTACCGTAGTTGACTTCATAACACCCATTACACTAACTAATACTACTCAGCCAACGAATTTAAACGGTAAGTTTCAGAACGTCTCTGAAAGAAATGTAACTGGGGTGATTTTAGCAGCAGATTTACAAGCAGCATTTTCAGGTAGTGGTAATTTATTTGTATCAATT
Source organism: Pseudanabaena sp. M53BS1SP1A06MG (assembly GCA_020404105.1). Taxonomy (GTDB): domain Bacteria; phylum Cyanobacteriota; class Cyanobacteriia; order Pseudanabaenales; family Pseudanabaenaceae; genus Pseudanabaena; species Pseudanabaena mucicola_A. Next base: position 17,019 of record JADBWH010000034.1, read on the forward strand.
AACGTAGATGAACCTAGTTCATCTACTACGACAAATACAGTAGCTGGATTCCAAAATATTTCTGTCCAGTCTATTCCTTTTGACTTTGATCCTTCACTTGGTATTGGCTTACTTGGGTTAGGCTTTGGACTTAACAAGCTTAGAAAAAACTTGAAAGCAAAGAAAAATACAGAAATTTAATTGATTTTTGAAAAATCAATTAAAAATTTCTAACAAACCAGAAGATGAGTTTTGAAGATTCTAAGAGTAATTCATCTTCTGGTTTTTTGATTTGTTCTAAGAGACTTGACGAGAAAAAAGGTCTTACCGAGTTTTAACGTTAACTGAGCAAAGTCAAAGCCGCAGGTACTTTAATTAATCGCAAGTCCATAATGCAAGTGACTACAGCTATAGATACTATGCGCTGATCATTAATAGGTAGGGCTGCAAAGTAATTTTTTAGTAATTGTGTTGCGGGCGCGAAGCGCCCGCAACACAATTACATTGCATGACTACCAATTAATGAATATGTGAATCCCTACAAATAAGCAGAAGGATCAATCGGTTCACCATTTGCACGTAACTCAAAGTGTAAATGGGGACCAGTCGAAAATCCTGTCGAACCAACTGCCGCGATCGGCTGACCTCTCTCAACGACATCCCCATCTTTGACGTATAGTTCACTACAGTGAGCATAGAGAGTAGTCATGCCATTGCCGTGATCAACAATTACCGAATTGCCATAGCCACCATACCAATCTGCATAAATGACCCGACCTTGGGCGCTAGCATAAATGAGACTGCCGTAGTCTGCGCCAAAGTCGATACCTGCATGAAATCTTTCTGTTCCTAAAATAGGATGCACCCGCCAACCGAAGTTACTAGTCACAGGACCAATTGTTGGATACATCAATTGCCCTGTACCTGGAGGGAGGATTAAACCAGAATAGGGCTGGACTCTTGCTATAATGATTTGTGACAGGCGACGCGAATCTTCGGCAAGACGATCTTCCGCCTGCTCAAGGGCTTTACGATCGCTCTTAAGGCGCTCAATAGTATTTTGTTGAGCAACTGCTTCAGCCTCAATATTTGATTTTTGATACTTCAATTTTTGGGTTAATAGCTCAATCTCATTTTTTTGAGCAATTACTTGATTACGTTGCTTTTCAACCCGTTCTGATTTTTGGCTCAAGTCTGCCAATAATTTGCGATCGCTATTATAAATGCGCTCAATCTGCCGACGGCGATCAGCAAACTGATTGAGATCCCGACTACTGAGCAATGTAACCCACCAGCGTTGCAACTGTTGCCTTTGTAAATAGCGTAAACGTGCAGAAGTAGCATCACGCTTTTTATTGAGGTCATATTCTAGATCTTGGAGCTTCGTGTTCAGAGCTTGTAATTGACTGCGAGCTTGACGAATTTTTTTCTCATTTTCTTGGATTTGCCCCTCCGTCACCCGTACATTTTTCCTTAGAGCCGCCAGACGTGATTCCGCAGGCTTAGTCAATGCATTAATTTGTTCCTGTTGCTTTTGAATAATTTGACGCTGTTGATCAACAAAGTTTTGATAGTTCTTCAGTTCATCTACAGACTGGGCTTGCACTGGATGACCTTGCCCCAGCATTAAGTAGCTCATCAAGATCGTCAGCAAGCCAAGCCGCAAAAATAGACCCATCAGTCCTTTGCTCAACCTTTGCACTAAGTTGGAGATTTCTGCACCATTGGTTTGACAATGTTTACTAGTCATATCTTGCCAGTTGATTTGCTTATTGATTTGCCAATTAAGGCGATCGCGCATTCAGTTCACCAAGTCCCAAAAACAAGTATCCATAAACTAGGGCAAGATTTTAACCGTATTTGGACATTAATAAAAGTCTATATTTAGTGTAATTCTCAACTCAAGCGCACGAAATTATATATCTAGCGAAGATCAAGTATGTCATAGCGCCTAGAAAATGCTATGGCATTTTTCAAGCAAGCGAGATACATAGGTTTGTTTCCGCGCATTTAGCGGGGAAACAAACCTGTACTTCACCAGACTGGTAAAAGCTATATGTCAGGTTTTAATTTATAATAAAATTTCTGTATTTTTTAATACTAAAATTACTATATATACTTTTCTCATGACATAATTTAGAGGGCTAAATTCACTTTGGCTCTTAAAAAAATTATTTAAAAACAAGGTAGTCATGCAATGTAATTGTGTTGCGGGCGCGAAGGACTCGCAACACAATTACTAAAAAAAATTACTTTGCAGCACTACCAAAAACAAAATTTAAATAACTAATTTAGTAAACCTGCTACCAAATCGCAGAGAGAAAGCAATGACAAACACGACACAGATGCGTACTTATCAAGGTACTCAGAATACAAAGCAGTCTCACTATCTACAATGTCTTCAACCCTTACCTTCTACTTGGGTAACATTGCTAGAACCGATTGCATCTAGTAGCTATGATGAGGCGTTGCTGATGTGTCAATATCCTGATGGGCAATGGGCTGCTTGGATACCAGATCTGGGGGAAATTAAATTACATTCAGGTCAGTTTTGTCGGATGTCTTAGTATATAAAAAAGGAGATGCTAAGCACCTCCTTTTTTTGTAGTGAGAATATGACCAAATCTCAACATATTCATCTCTGGATTCCTGAACTGTTTTCTACCAAGGGAGGGATTCAAGTATTTTCAGGATTTTTATTGCAAGCACTCCAATCTCTTTATCCTGATTCCAGTTTCAGCATTTTCCTCAAAAATGATGCATGGGAAGACATACAGCCGCGAGTTACTCCAGATAGCAGCTATTTGCAGGCAAAAATTTATGGAGCAGGAACGATCCCATTGCATCTGAGGACTTTATTTTTTAGTTGGCAATTACTTAGTAAGGCGATCACCCAAAAGCCTGATCTGATCATTACGACACACCTAAATTTTGCACCGATCGCTTTTATCCTCAAAAAGATCATTGGTACACGATATATTGTGATCGCTCATGGGATCGAAGCGTGGAATATTCAAAATCCTTTACTAAAGAAATCACTACAGAATGCGGACTTAATTCTGGCGGTCAGTAACTTCACACGCGATCGAATCTGTCAACAACAGGTGATATCACCTGAAAAAGTGGGGGTTTTACATAATACTTTTGATGCCCATGCTTGGGAAATTAGAGACAAACCTACCCATTTATTGCAAAAATATGGGCTAAGCCCTCGGCAAAAAATTATCCTCACGGTATCCCGCCTTGTCACCTCCGAAAAATACAAGGGCTATGATCAGATTCTGTCAGTATTACCGATTCTGAGGCAATCTATTCCTGATATCCATTACATCATTGTGGGCAAAGGTAGCGATCGCGATCGGTTACTCCAGATCATTCAACAAAATAATCTTCAAAAATATGTCACTCTCGCAGGCTTCATCCCCGACGAAGATTTATGTGATTACTATAATCTATGTGATTTGTTCGCTATGCCTAGCAAAAGAGAAGGATTTGGGATAGTCTATTTAGAAGCTCTAGCCTGTGGTAAAGCTGTCTTAGGAGGAAATTTAGATGGGGCTGTCGATGCTTTGTGTCAAGGAGAGATTGGGGCACTAATTAATCCTGATAACTTACAGGAAATTGCGACAATAATTACCAAAATTTTATCGTGTAAATATGAACATCCTCTAATGTACCAGCCGCAAAGATTACGACAAGTCGTAATTAGCAAATTTGGATTTGAGCATTTTCAGCAGAATCTATCTAATTATTTATCAAGTTTTCTAAATTAAGAGGCTTGCTATTAATCTGGCTTCGGTTAAGCTCAGCCAAGGTTAGGGAGTTGTGACTTCGACTACGCTCAGCCAGCGTTAACTGAGAGAAGTCGAAGTTAGCTGAGCGGAGTCAAAGCACATAAACTTGACATAATATTTTGGAGCTAGGAAACATTATATGTGTGGAATTGCTGGTTTTTTAGCTTTATCACTACCAACTGAAACTGAGCGATATACCCGCATATTACAAATTGCCCTTCAGCATCGAGGGGATGATGATCAAGGCTTATATTTATCACCACAGCGAGATGTAGCCTTAATTCATACTCGGCTGGCGATTCTCGATCTAAGCCAAAATGGACATCAGCCAATGCACATTGCTGATCAAAGATATTGGATTACCTTTAATGGAGAAATCTATAACTTTCTTGAATTAAGAGAACAGTTAAAAAAAGAAGGAGAAACTTTTTTTTCCCATACAGATACAGAAGTAATTCTCAAACTCTATGCAAAACATGGCGAAAGATGCCTAGATCTTTTGCGCGGAATGTTTGCCTTTGCAATTTGGGACGATCGCGAGAAGGTTTGTTTTATGGCACGCGATCCATTTGGGATTAAACCTCTTTATTATTGGTATCAAGGTAAAACTTTAATTTTTGCGTCAGAATTACGGGCTATTATCGCGCTTGGTATCATCCCTAAACAATTAAGCCCAGTTGGTTTATTTACATATTTAACTAATGGCTCAGTTTCCGAGCCTTGGACAATTATTGACGGAATTAAAAGCTTAGAAGCAGGTAGCAGTTTACGATGGCAGGATGGCAAGATTTATCATCAAAAATATTGGGAAATTAATTTCACATCGGTACGTTATGCAGAGCATTCTGTAGAGCCAAGTTATGCCCCAATAGTAGCGAAACTATCCTTAGAAGCGATCGCTACAACAAGAACCGCTTTATTCAATAGTGTTACGCATCATCTAGTTAGTGATGTCCCTATTGGTATATTTTTGAGTGGGGGTATCGACTCAACTGCACTTGTTGCCATTGCTCGACAAATACAAGGTAATGAATTACGCACCTATTCCCTTACATTTAAAGAAGAGGCTTGGAATGAAGGGGCAATCGCGAAACAGGTCGCTGATCACTTTGGTACATCTCATACTGAATATCTACTAACGGCTGATCTTGCTCATAACCTGTTACCAGAATATTGGCGATCACTCGATCAACCCACAATTGACGGATTTAATACATTTTGCATTTCTCAAATTACCCACCAACAGGGTATGAAAGTTGTTTTATCGGGACTAGGTAGTGATGAACTATTTGGCGGTTATAGGACATTTCGGCAAGTACCATGGATGGTGGAACAGAGGCAACGTGTTGCTCTCTTAAAAGCGATCGCCAAAGTTATTGGTAAAGGTTTAGAACAATTAGCCCAGTCCCCAAAATATCGAAGGCTTGGGGCATTTCTGACTAAAGATAACTCCATCAAAAATGCCTATGGTTTAGTACGTGGAGTTTTTTCGCATTGGGAAGCCTATCAATTAGTTCAATTCTATTTAGGAAAAGATGCTGGAGAGCAGATCAAAAATGAGATTGTCACTTTTATTACTAGTGAAAATCAATATTTTCCACAATTTCCCACCCCACAAGATGAAGTTTCTTATCTGGAACTCAGTCGCTATATGCGAAATCAATTATTGAGAGATAGCGATGTGATGAGCATGAAATGGGGCTTAGAGTTGCGTGTTCCCTTTGTTGATCGGGCGCTATTTGAAGTCATAAATCAAATCCCCGCAGCAACCCGTTTACAAAATCACAAAAAGCTATTAACTTAGGCAATTCCCGAAATCCCTGAATATATTATTAATCGCCCTAAGCGAAGCTTTACCATTCCCTTTTTTCAATGGATTGACAAGGATTTGCTTAAAGGTACTATGGACATCAAAATTCCAAATCATATTCCTCTACCACCTCAGCAATGGTATCGACGATGGAGCTTAGTAGTTTTGCAAAATTGGTTACAGGTGCTCTCCCTATGAAAGTTCTGCATATTATTCCTTCCGTGGCAAAAGTGCGTGGAGGTCCTAGCAAAGCAGTAATCGAAATGGTGAAAGCGTTGCAATCGCAAAACGTTGATGCAGAAATCGCGACTACTAACGATAATGGCAAAGACCTATTGGATGTCCCACTAGGTGAACTGACTGATCAGCTAGAGGAATATGGAAATGTACCGATTCGTTTTTTTGCAAGATTCTCACCTAATGTGAATGCTGTGCGTGAATTTGCCTATTCGAGAACATTAACCGCTTGGCTATGGCAGCATATCACCGATTATGACATCATTCATGTCCATGCCATTTTCTCCTATGCCTCCACGATCGCTATGGCGATAGCTCGTATCAAAAAAGTACCCTATATCAATCGCCCCTTGGGGCAGCTTTGTGAATGGTCATTACAACAAAGCAAACTTCGCAAACAAGTTTATCTCAATATTATTGAACGCTCTAATTTATTGCATAGTCAATCACTCCATTTTACAGCTGAGCAGGAAAGAGAGGAATCTCAGCAACTAAATTTAAATATTCCTAATTTCGTATTGCCCCATGGAGTGCATATACCAGAGCTAATTGCTAATGCTCAAGATCAACTGCGTCAAATCCTGCAAATTCCCGATCAGATCCCTATTATTCTGTTTATGTCCCGTATTCATCCTAAAAAAGGATTGGAGTATCTTATCCCTGCTCTCGGCAAATTCCCAGACTCAAATTTTGCTTTTGTGATCGCGGGAAATGGCGAGAGTGATTACATAAAGCAGATTCAAAGCTTACTCGAAACACATCAAATTCGCGATCGAACCCATCTTGTCGGTTTCGTTAATGGAGAACTTAAAAATCTCTATCTACAAGGAGCCGATCTATTTGTCCTAACTTCCCATTCTGAAAACTTTGGTATTGCTGTCATAGAATCCCTCGTCGCAGGAACACCTGTTTTAATTACCGATGGGGTGGCGATCGCACCAATGGTTCAATCTCACGATCTTGGCTATGTGACGCAATTGGATACTGTGGCGATCGCAGCAACAATCCAAGAATTTTTCGAGCATCCACAAGTTGCTAAGCAAAAAGGCGATCGCGCTCAACCATATATTGCCGAAAATTATAGTTGGGCTAAAATAGCCGATAGTTTGATTAATATATATACCAAGTATGTCAAATATTCAAAATCATGAATGCAACTAAAGCTTTATATGAAATGGATTTTAATCTCTGGCTGAAGGAAACCGTAAATCTATTATGCAAAGGAGATGTTGAGAAATTGGATCTCGAAAATCTGGCTGAAGAAATTGAAGATATGGAAAATAGCCGTAAGGATGCCTTAGAAAGTAATTTGATTAGAGTATTACAGCATTTACTAAAATGGAAATACCAACCACAAAAACAAACCAATAGCAGGAAAGCATCAATTACCGAGCATTCTCTAAGTTTAAATAAAGCATTCAAAAAAGTCCCAGCCTAAAGCCTTATTTTGAATCTGTATTCGCAGATTGCTATCAAGATGCAAAATTGATCATATCTCAAGAAACTGGATTAGATATGACCACATTTCCTGACTTTTGCCCTTTTTCTCAAGCCGATGTCTTAAATCCTCAATACTTGCCTGAAGATTAGCAAAACTATGTAACGATGAATCTCTATTAAAGTCCTATTAGATATAGATTCACTTCCCTACTTTCTGCCCATTTCTCTCTGACGTTTTGCTTCGTAAAGTAGTAATGATGCACAAATAGCTACATTTAATGACTCTACTCGATCGCTTTGAGGAATTGATAAAGACTCATCGGCGAGTTCAATTAATTTCTGTGATAAACCATTACCTTCATTTCCTAACAAAATTAGAGTTGGTTGAGTGAAATCGTAATCCCAATAGGTTTTCTTGGCATTGGCTAGTGTGGCGATCGCTTTAACCCCTTGGGCTTGCAATTTCCGAATATCATCGGCAATATTTGTCGATGTCTGCATGGGACAGTGAAACCATTGTCCTGCGGTAGCGCGAATAATTTTGGGATTAGTCAAATCAACACTATCGTTGCTCACTAACATGCCATCAATTCCTACAGCGACGGCTGAGCGAATTATTACCCCGATATTTCCTGGATCTTGAATAGTTTCCAGTGCTAAACCTAAAGTACTAATTTGGGAAGCTTTACGGGATGGTAAAAAAGCCGCAGCGATTGCCCCATCAGGATTTTTCGTAGTAGCGATCGCTTGAAGTACCTCTTCAGAGACGATCTCTAATCTTTTAATTTCATCTACAGAGGCTTCAATGTGTTTGTATAAATCAGGATTAGCCGTAATCCATTTTTCAGTACAGCATACAGTCGCTATTGGAAAGGCTGTAGCGATCGCTTCAGTTAGAGCATGAGTTCCTTCTACTAAAAATAATCCTTGTTCTTTTCGATCCTTAGCGCTCTCACCTAGTGATCGTAGTTGTTTTACTAATGGATTTCTAGTGCTTGTGAGCAATTTGTAACTCCAATGATCAATTTGATCAATATGACATGATTAAGACTTTGCAAACTAAATTACACTAACCTTAATTTACATATTAGAATGGGTATTATAGGGTTTCATTGATGTCAACGGAAGGACATTATGTCTAAAAACTTTTGGAATTCTTTAGTGATCGCGGCTGCTATTGTGATTCCTACAATGGCTGTAGGGGGACTAGAAGCCAAAGCTCAAAGCTATGGCGCAATTGCCCGTTCTCCCTCAACTCAAGACAAGGGATATTCTTGGAATTTTCGTTCTCGTAGCGCAGCGGAAAACCGAGCAATAAGTGAATGTGAAAGCGTTTCTGGTGCAGGTGACTGTGAAGTTTTAATCTGGGCAAGAAATGCTTGTATGTCGATATCTGAAAGTAGTAATGGCGCAGCAGGAACTGGTTGGTCAACTGATGAGTATCAAGCAGAAAGGACTGCTCGAAGAGTTTGTCGTAACTACGGTGGTACAAATTGTTATGTAACGCGCACAATTTGTTTACCATACTAGAAAATAGATGCCAAAAGTACAATTGCTATGTATAAGGTAATTGCACTTTTGGAAATGACAAACTAGCTTTCTTCAAACTCTTTGCTACTTATCGAATCTCTCTTTTTACAAATTTTGGCGATCGCGATCGGAGCTTGCATAGGCAGTTTCTTGAACGTGGTGATTTATCGTGTGCCTGCGGGACTGTCAATTCTGCATCCACCCTCACGTTGTCCCCATTGTCTGCGCCAACTTGCGCCACGCGACAATATTCCGATTATTGGTTGGTTTTTAATCAAAGGTAAATGTCGTTATTGCCATACACCAGTATCTTGGCGCTACCCTGCGATCGAGGCATTCACAGCCTTCTTGTTTTGGTGCATAGCTTTGTATTTTGGCAATTCACAACCCCCTCTGATTTTAGGATTTTATGCCCTGTTCCTTAGTTGGTTATTGGCTTTGTCCATGATCGACTTTGACACTATGACTTTGCCAAATTCCTTAACTCAGTCAGGGCTGTTACTAGGTTCGTTCTATCAAGGCAGTTTAGCCTTTGCTAATAGTAGTGATCGCACAAACTTTGCAACTCATTTACTCTTGGGTATAGGTGGTGCTGTACTAGGCATTTGGCTACTCGACATCATGCGAATTGCGGGCAGAATTTTTCTGCAAAAGGAGGCGATGGGTGGCGGTGACGCAAAACTTGCAGCAATGATTGGGATGTGGCTGGGATGGCAACAAGTTTTGCTCACAATTTTACTAGCATCAGCGATCGGCACTTGTGTGGGAGTGATCGCTGTGCTATTCAGCAAAGTCTGTAAACAACAGCCTATTCCCTTTGGTCCTTTTCTGGCGATCGGCGGTACAATTTCTCTGTTTTTCGGTAAATCGATTCTGAAGACCTATCTTGGTTGGTTTGGACTGGCTTAAATAAACACAGATTGTGATTTTGCCTATTCGATCCCTTCATATCGCCAAGCTACAGGATTAATCGACTCACCATTCACATAAAGTCCCCAATGCAAATGGGGACCCGTTGCCGTGCCCGTTGCCCCAACTGCACCAATCGCTTGACCAGCATTCACAAAATCTCCTTCTTTTACATAAATTTCGCTGAGATGGAGAAATATACTCTCTACGCCTTGCCCGTGATCTACGCCAACAGTATTGCCATGCAAACGGAATCCCTGTGACACCGTTCCTACTAAGCGCACATAGCCAGCCGCAGGTGCAATCACTGGAGAGCCATAGCCACCCGCATAGTCAATGCCGCGATGGTAGTAATCATTAGCAAATTCCCCATTGTAATAGCGGCGCACCCCAAAGCCTGTAGTAATCTCACCTTCATTCGGTTTCAAAAATACTCCATTCCAGAACTTTTGAGGCGTTACCAATTTCTTAAAAGCGGAAACCTTATCCCATTCGTAATCCGTTGGCTCTAAATCACTACCAGATCCGCTCAGCCAAATACTCTGGGTTGGAAAGTCGCGATCGCCTAATTGCATTGGTAGAATTTGCTGCAAGCCATCACCTTTGACCACCACCTGCTTTAGCCCTGCTTGATCAAGGGGAGTTGTGGGAATAAACGCCCGCCAACGATTAGCTGACATTTGGAAGGCGGGAAACTGCTTACGATCAACCAATACCGTTGGTGGCACACCCGTTTTTTTATCAGTAGCAATCCATACCGATACCGTATCACCAAGTACGGGTGGATTTGGTCTCAGCATTACTTGCAAAGCATCTGCCTTGGATACGCCAAATATCACCGCCGCAATCACCGTAAGTAAACTTAAAGCAATTAGCAAAGGCAATTTCAGATAACGAGTGAACATAGCATTTTCTCTGTGAGTCTTTAGCTTTATTTTACGGATTGGCGATCGCTATAAAATGTATTTATCAAAGTATTTATCATTGAATGGTCAACTTGCCTTTTTTTTGATACTAACTTCTAAATTTCGTGAAGTAGCACGAGATTTACCATTTACATAGCTTTGTAACCATTGTAGTGAAACACCAGTAATCCTTACTATTGCTCTTAGTGATACTCGTTCTAGCATTAGCTTTTCAATCAATGCTTTTGTTTCATCTGAGATTGGCTTATTCTTTGGTTCTAAGCTAAATTGACGATCACAATCACGACATTTATGATTTTGCTTACCATGACGTGTTAAGCCATTAAGCACAATATTCTCGCTCTCACATCTAGAGCATCTCATTTTTAGTTCTCATTTCTTTGCTTTTTTCTCTCCCTTCTAGTCTATCCTTACCTCTAGATCACTACCATATCCTGCTTAAGCTGAGAAATCTTATCTGCAAGCTTTTTTTTCGTAGTCTTCTTTGTCAAGAATTCCACTGTATTGGTCTAGATGTTTTTGAATACGCTGTCGATCTTGAGTTGCTTTTTGTAATTGCTCTTGTAGCCTTGTTTGATTTATGGCTGCTTTCTCACGATTCCCTTTGAGTTGCTTGTATAGATAAACATTGCCACCTACAAGTGAGAGGAATGCCATTGAGAGTAGAAATCCTACCATAACTGGCGTTCACTAAAATTAAGAAGAATATTTCTTATGCTATTAGTAATTTACTACAAAAAACAAAAAATTCATTAAAAATGCTATAAAATAACAATTTTAATGAATTTTTTCTATTTTTTAATGTAAACTCTTGATAGAGACAATTAGTACAAGGTTGGGTAATTTTTACTCGTCTTCAGCAAATTGATAACGGAATAGATCCTTAGGATCTGGCTCAGGAGATTCTTCTGCAAAGCGAACACATTCCTCTACGACATTACGGATCTTTTTGTCGATCGCCTTCAGTTGGCTTTCATCAACTAATCTATGCTCAATCACACGGCTAGCAAAAATTTTAATTGGATCACGACCAAACCATTTATCTTTGTCTTCCTTGCTGCGTAATTCATCGGGGTCAGCGAGAGAGTGACCTCTAAAGCGATAGGTCATACATTCTAAGACTGTAGGACCTTCACCAGCACGAGCGCGACGGATTGCTTCTTGAGCGTGTTTCCGTACTTCAATTACATCCATGCCATCCACTTCATAACCAGGCATTCCAAAAGCAGCAGCTTTCTTATGAATTCTCACATCGGAAGTAGCCCGTTCATGCTTCATGCCGATCGCCCAGTCATTATTTTCGATTACAAAAATGATGGGCAACTTCCATAGAGCCGCCATATTGAGTGTCTCGAAAAATTGACCATTATTACTTGCGCCATCACCAAAGAAACAAGCAGTCACTTGGTCAGCATTAGGATCGCCCATTACTTCGCGGCGATATTTGGACTGAAATGCTGCACCTGCGGCCACGGGTATACCTTCAGAAACGAAGGCATAGCCACCTAAGAAATTATTCTTGGCGGAGAAGATATGCATGGAGCCACCACGCCCCTTACTGCATCCTGTCTCTTTGCCAAATAGCTCAGCCATGACCTCATTGGCTGTAACACCTGCGCTAAGAGCGTGAACGTGATCGCGGTAAGTGCTACATACATAGTCGTCGGGGCGCATTGCTTTGATTACGCCAGTAGCAACCGCTTCTTGACCATTGTACAAATGCACAAACCCAAACATTCTTCCGCGATAATACATCTCAGCGCACTTGTCTTCAAAAGTCCGCCCCAGTACCATATCTTCATAGATGGTAAGGACTTCTTCTTTGGTGAGATTAAGCTCAGAGGTCGCAACAGGCGCAACAGTTTTTTGAGACATCGATTCAGTACTTGTGCTAATCGTTAAAAATTTTTTCTTTTGCTAGTCTAGCAGCGAATGACTATTGCAGTACAGGTCATATTTTGATTATAAAAATAACAACTGGGTAGTCATGCAACACAATTACATTGCATGACTACCAACAACTCATAACAGCTCAAGCCCTTGTCCAAACTGACCTTCTCTTATTCTGACTCACATGCTTCCACTCATGGCACTAACTATTCATTAGCGACTAAAACTGGCGATGAGGGCAATTGGGGTTTTAGCTAAGTCTTAATTTTGCATAGCCTCATCAATTTATAGGATCGTGCTAATCTAGCTACTTAGATTTGATTTGTAGAGCGCTATGACTGGATTTGTTGGATTACACATTCATACTGAGTACAGCTTGCTTGATGGAGCAAGCCAAATTCCTGATTTAGTTAGTCGTGCTGCGGAATTGGGTATGCCTGCGATCGCTTTGACCGACCATGGGGTGATGTATGGAGCGATCGAATTGATCAAAACCTGCAAATCAAAGGGAATTAAGCCAATCATTGGTAATGAAATGTATGTGCTGAACGGAGATATTACTAAGCAAGAGAAAAAGAAGAAATTTCACCAATGTGTTCTTGCCAAAGATACACAGGGTTATCGTAACCTTGTTAAATTAACTACTATTTCTCATTTACAGGGTTATCAAGGTAAAGGCATTTTTGCCCGTCCTTGTATCAATAAAGATTATCTGCTGCAATATAAAGAAGGCTTGATAGTGACATCAGGATGTCTAGCGGGAGAAGTGCCACAGGCAATCATGAAAGGTGATCCTGAAGAAGCGCGACGGGTAGCAGCTTGGTATAAAGAATATTTTGGCGATGATTATTATTTAGAAATTCAAGATCATGGCTATCCTGAAGATCGGATTGTGAATGTTGAGATTTTCAAGATTGCGAGGGAATTGGGTATTCGCGTAATTGCCACCAATGACTCTCACTTCACCTCCTGTTCCGATGTGGAAGCTCATGATGCGTTGCTCTGTATTCAAACAGGCAAGTTGATTTCAGATGAGAAGCGGCTCCGTTATAGCGGTATGGAATATCTCAAATCTTATGATGAGATGAAGCAGCTCTTTCGCGATCATTTGGAAGATGAGTTAATTGAGGAGGCTTTGGCGAATACCCTCCATGCCGCTAATAAGGTTAAGCCCTACGACCTGATGCGCGATCCCCGTGCTGCGGAATACCCAATTCCCGAAGGACATACTCCTGATACCTATTTTGAAGAAGTGACATGGCAAGGTTTATTGCAAAGATTTAATGTAAAAACCCATGCTGAGATTCCCCAAAACTATCAAGAACGTCTGCGTTTTGAATTGGGAATTATTATGCAAATGGGATTTGCGACTTACTTTCTTGTGGTGTGGGACTATATCAAATATGCCAGAGATAAAAAGATTCCTGTTGGTCCTGGGCGGGGCAGTGCAGCAGGTTCCCTTGTTGCCTACTCACTCGGAATTACGAATATTGACCCGATCCATCATGGACTTCTATTTGAGAGATTTCTCAATCCTGAACGGAAGTCAATGCCAGATATTGATACGGACTTCTGTATTGATCACCGTGGTGAATTGATTGAATATGTGACTCAACGCTATGGGCAGGAAAGGGTCGCACAGATTGTTACATTTAATCGCTTGACCTCGAAAGCTGTTCTCAAGGATGTAGGGCGGGTGCTAGATGTTTCCTATAGCGAAGCCGACAAGATGGCGAAAATGATTCCTGTGTCTCGAGGCAAGCCTGCCAAATTAAAGGTAATGATTTCCGAGGACTCGCCAGCACCTGAATTTCGCGATCGCTATAAGCAAGAACCAAAAGTTTACGAGTGGCTAGATATGGCGATGCGAATCGAAGGTGTGAACAAGAGTTCGGGGGTTCATGCTGCGGGGGTGGTGATTGCGCCTTTCCGATTGGATGAGGTTGTGCCATTACAACGCAGTAATGAAGGTCAAGTCGTTACCCAATACACCATGGAAGATTTGGAATCCCTCGGTCTATTAAAAATGGACTTCTTGGGATTACGGAACTTAACCACGATTGAGCATACAAGTCAGTTAATCCGTAATAGTCAAGATCCAAATTTCCATATCGATGCGATCGCCCCCGATATGTCCACAGAGGCAAATCAAAAAACCTATAAGCTCCTTGAAAAAGGCGACCTCGAAGGTGTCTTCCAATTAGAATCGTCAGGCATGAAGCAGATCGTAAAAGATCTCAAGCCTTCCAATATTGAAGATATTTCTTCGATTCTGGCGCTTTATCGACCTGGTCCTTTAGATGCAGGACTAATTCCTAAGTTCATTAATCGTAAGCATGGACGAGAAGCGATTGAATATCAGCATCATACTTTAGAACCAATTTTAAATAACACCTACGGTGTTTTATGTCTGGCTAAAGGGACTTTAATTGCTAGACCAGATGGCAAAAGTACAGCAATTGAGAAGATTTGCAAAGGGGATCTAGTTCTCTCGTCTGATGGTAAGCGCGTATGGTCAGCAAAAGTTGCAAAACAATGGCAAAGTGGCATTAAATCGATTGTTAAAATCACGCTTTCAACAGGTACAGAAATTTTTTGCACTCCAGAGCATCGTTTTCTAACACCACAGGGCGATCAGTTTGCCTATGCATTAAAGTCTTTAACTGAGACAGAAGATACTATTACCTATGGATCAATACTTTTCCAGTTAGATACTAATTCTTTAAATGAAGTAATTCCAGTATTTGTGGTATCTGTTGAAGATTGCGGGGAATCTGAATGCTTTGATATTGAAATGGCAGATCAAAGTTCTCCCTATTTTCTTGCCAATGGAGTCGTTACTCATAACTGTTATCAAGAACAGATCATGAAAATGGCTCAGGAATTAGCGGGCTATTCCCTCGGTGCTGCGGACTTGTTGCGTCGAGCGATGGGTAAAAAGAAACCTGAAGAAATGGAAAAACAGCGTTCTATTTTCCTTGATGGTTGCGCGAAGAATGGAATTAGGAAAGAAATTTCTAACGATCTCTTCGATCAGATGGTTCTCTTTGCGGAGTATTGCCTCAGTTACGACACCTTAGTGCGAACTGTGGAATATGGCATAATGCCGATCGGTAAGATCGTGGAGCATCAAATTGAATGTCAGATTTACAGTGTTGATGAGAATGGATTTGTTTATACACAACCCATTGCCCAATGGCATGATCGCGGCAATCAAGAAGTCTTTGAATATGTGTTAGAAAATGGCGATCGCATTAAAGCTACCAAAGATCATAAGTTCATGACTACTGATGGCGAGATGCTGGCGATTGATGAGATTTTTGAACGTGGGTTAGATTTGGCTGTAGCAAAACAAACTTGAATGGCGATCACCTTTTCTCCAAAAGTCAAAATTCATTAGCTGCTAACCGCTGACAAGGAGATAAATAATATCCAAGAAAAACAAGAAACTGGGAAGTGGTAATTACAGAAGAGTGATCAACCTAATCTTGCAATTGTTAGGGAATTATTTTTTGATTTATCGATTACGCCTTAGTACTGGAGTCTCTAAAATATCTTTTACCCACCACCCTGAATTATATATCTACTAAAAAGAGTAAGTAGCTCAACTTAATTAAAACCTAAAACCAGAGTTTGTTCCGCCCGCTACGCGGGCGGAACAAACTTCTCGGTTTTTATTTTACTTATGTCTAGCTACTTAGTTTGTTTTATACCCGTTATTTTTGACCATTTTTTTAAGCTCAAAGTATTACCATTGTGGGTTAAAAGTATCTCTCCTTCTCCCCCTTTGTTTTATTGTTCATGTCGTCAACAACCCCTAGATAAACAGAGTCGGCTTAAGTAATTCCCTCCAATATCTCCTTAAGTGTTCCCATAAATATCTATATTCTTGTTTAAAAATTAAAATTTTCTAAATTTTATATTTCTATAATCGCAGTAGTCAAGAAATCTTTGAGTATGAGTTAGAAAAGAGCGATCGCCTTAAAGCCACTAAGAATCATAAATTTTATGACCACTGACGGTGAGATGTTGGCGATCAGTGAGATTTTTGAAAAAGGGCTAGAGTTGCTCTGTAGCTAAATCGATCAAAATTAAATATTGCAGTCCTAAATCATTTGTAGATTTTTGGGTTTGTGGAAG
>JADBWH010000035.1 GCA_020404105.1 Pseudanabaena sp. M53BS1SP1A06MG
AATAGTTTGCATTTCTGCGAGTATCCTTGATGCTGCACCAACTTCATGTTTAAGGCTGTGACAACGAGTATCCATCCAAGCTTTTTGAGCCTGTTCATCGTGTGGATAAATCGCCTTAGCTGCTTTGTCTAAGTACTGGGTAGCATGATAAAAGTCTAATGTTTAGGTATCGGTTACAGTATTCAAAAAAGCCCCTACGTGGCTTTCACTCACTCACGTTTTAACTGTCCAGTGCCAGCTTTGTGGCTTTTACGATCAATTTCGCTGGGGAGATAAAAAAGAATATTTAGGTTTTGTCAATGGTTTGTATATACAGCCCGATTTTGATCATGATTAAGTTATTCTAAGTAGCTCAACTTAATTAAAACCCAAAACGAGAGTTTGTTCCGCCCGCTACGCGGGCGGAACAAACTTCTCGGTTTTTAGTTTACTTATGTCTAGCTACTTACTTAACCCAATTTTATGAAAATTTTAATAACTGCCGATCCTGAATTACCTGTACCACCAAAACTTTATGGTGGGATTGAAAGAATTATTGATTTATTAGTAACTGGATTGCAAAGTCTTGGTCATACAGTTGGTTTAGTCGCACACCATCAATCAACTGTAAAGGTAGACAGATTATTTCCTTGGAAAGGGAGACAATCGCAAAGTAAGCTCGATACCTTACAAAATATGTTTACGCTATGGTCAGCAGTACGGGAATTTCAACCTGATGTTGTGCATAGTTTTTCGCGCATTTTCTATATGTTGCCAATTTTGCGATCGCCTATTCTCAAGATCATGTCTTATCAGCGCAAACCTAGCGATCGCACTGTTAAGTTAGCATCACAAATTGCAGGTGATTCGCTCATTTTTACAGGCTGTAGTGACCACATTTGCCAAATAGGACGTAAGGCTGGAGGAACTTGGCAGACTATTTATAATTGTGTCGATCTTGAGAAATATACATTTCAAGCAAATGTCAATCCTGATGCCCCTCTCGTCTTTTTGAGTCGGATTGAGAGGATTAAAGGAGCACATACAGCGATCGCGATCGCGCAAAAAACTGGTAAAAGACTAATAATTGCTGGCAATCATAGTGATACTGGCGAAGAAGGAAAATATTGGCGAGAAGAAGTAGAACCACATCTAGATAACCGCCAAATTGAATATATTGGTACAGTCAATGATGAACAAAAAAATAATTTGTTAGGTCAAGCCTTAGCAATGGTTGTCCCCATTGAGTGGGAAGAGCCATTTGGTATAGTTTTTGCAGAAGCTTTAGCCTGTGGTACTCCCGTAATATCTTGTCCGAGAGGGGCTTTACCCGAAATCATTCGTCAAGAAATTGATGGTTATCTAATTGAAACAATTGATGAAGCTTGTCTAGCTGTTCATAATATTTCTAAAATTAATCGTCATAATTGTCGCCAAAGGGTTGAAAATAAATTCTCAAATTCAATAATTACGAAGCAATATGAGCAAATTTATAAAATGTGACCTTAGCTCACACCAAATCTTACTCATTGTGTAATTTCCAAATGATTTAAAAACTTTCAATAGTTCTGTAATGCTAAATTCTATACATCAATCTGTCCTAGTAAATTCAAACGCAATTCAATGCCCAGTCTGTCACACAGTTTGCGATAGCCCGCCACTGTATAGCTATACAGCCTCACAAGCGGCTGCTTACTTTTGTCCCGAAATGCGTAATCTAGAGCGATACCAACGGCTTAAAAATTGTATTCAAAGATTATGGCAAAGTGATAGTTCGGTAATTTTACAATGTCAAAATTGTGGCTTTGGTTTTGGTTATCCATTTATAGGTGGAGACGAAGAGTTTTACCAGATTCTCCATGAACAGAAGGGATATCCCACTTGGCGATGGGATTATAATGTTGCACTTCAAGAAGCGTTAGAACCGATGCAAACAGGGAAATTATTAGAAATCGGGGCAGGCGCAGGGATTTTCTTAAAAAAAATAAGACAATCATGGGATTGTTATGCTACAGAAGGGAGTGAATCAACTAGAAAAGATTTAAAGTCATTGGGAATTCAAGTTTTCTCTGATCTCGATTTAACGATAGAGTCTCATCAACAATCCTTTGATGTTGTTGTATTATTTCAAGTTTTAGAACATATCTCTGATTTTCATTCTATTCTCGATGACTGTCGAAAACTCTTGCGTGTTGGTGGCAAGATTGTGATTACTGTACCTGATGGAGAAGCAATGATCCGCCAAGAAAAAATTACTGGCTGTCCTGATATGCCTCCAAATCATATTAATAAATGGACTCCCAATAGTCTCGCTATTGCCCTACAGCAACATGGATTTGAGGCTCAAACAGTTATATTTGAACCATCTTCATGGAAAAATTTTAGAGGCTACTTACATCTCAAAATAATTGCCGAGGCAACAAATCCGCGATCGCTAGCTTCCCAAATTTATCGCATTAAAAATAAAAAAATTAGAGCACCTTTACTCGCTGTTTTAGGAATTTCAGCAATGTTTAAAATGCTTCCTTATTTTCGGGATTTGCAGAAAGGAGGAGCTTTTGCCATGATTGGGAGCTTAAAGGACAAACAGTGATTACATCTTTTTTAAGAACTTGGAGATTTATTTATTCCCATCCTCTTGCATCGCGGAATTTGCCATACGCAATCAAGCAGTGGTTCAAATGGCAAATTGCCTCGCGCATTCTTAAGATGCCAGTTGTGGTTCCATTTATAGGTGAAGCTTATTTAGTTGCTGAGTTAGGTATGACTGGGGCAACAGGCAATATTTATGCAGGACTCCATGAGTTTGTAGACATGGCTTTCTGTTTACACCTTCTGCGTGCTGGAGATCTCTTTGTAGATGTAGGAGCAAATATAGGTTCTTACACAGTGCTTGCGTCAAAAGTAGTTGGAGCGAATAGCTTTGCGATCGAGCCAGTGCCAAAAACCTTTGAGTATTTGCATCGTAATCTAAACCTAAATGAAATATCTTCTCTTGTGGATAGTCGATGTTGTGCGGTAGGACGAAATCATGGCTTGGTTAAATTCTCATCGGATCTTGATACCACGAATAGAGTAGTTGATGGCAGCTATTATGGAAGTTCGATTGAGGTTCCTGTGCAAACTCTCGATCAAATGATGGAGCAATTACAACCGACCTTAATTAAGATCGATGTTGAAGGATTTGAATTTGAAGTCATAGCATGCGCACTGAAAACACTCTCATGTAGTTCATTACTCGCAATTTTGATAGAAACAGTTGAACCTAATACTAGGAAAATTCTTGAAGAATATGGCTTTGAACCTGCAATTTATCAGCCATTTCAAAGGGATTTACAAGTTTCAGAGAACAATCATTTAAGTAGTAATTATTTGTGGATAAGGAATAGATCTGAAATTATCAGAAGATGTAAGTCTGCGCCGATTTACCAATCACTAGGAGTTGATTTTTAATGCAGAGACAAGTTCTGATTATTAGTCCTAACTTCCCGCCCATTAATGCAGCCGATCATCAAAGGATTAGAATGTCATTGCCCTATTTTAATGAATTTAAATGGGAGCCAGTTGTCTTATGCATTAATCCCAATTTTGTGGAAGGTGTTGTCGATCCTAATTTAGATTTAACAGTTCCTTTAAATATAGAAATTATTAAGTGTAATTCTATCCCTCAGCAAATTTCTCGCAAGTTTCTGATCGGTAATTTAGCCTTAAGAGCAATGCCTTATTTAATGAGAGCAGCTTCCAAGTATTTAGAAAAAAATACAATTGATTTAATATATTTCTCTACAACCATATTTCCAGTTATGGTTTTGGGGCGCTACTGGTTAAAGCGATATAACATTCCTTATGTTCTAGATTTTCAAGATCCTTGGTTAAATGACTATTACGATCGCACAAACAATCCACCACCAGGGGGAAAGCTAAAATATAAGATTGCTCAGGCTCTTGCCAAAACCTTAGAGCCGTATACCCTAAAAAAAGTCAGTCATATCATTAGTGTTTCTCCAGAATACTCCAAAATACTAATGCAGAGATATGCATGGCTAGATCAAGACAAATTTACGATTCTGCCTTTTGGTGCGCCCGAAAAAGATTTTGAAATATTGCCTAGATTGAATATCAAACAGAAAATATTCGATCCCAATGATGGTTATAAGCATTGGGTCTATGTCGGTAGAGGAGGAGATGATATGATTTTTAGCATCAAATCTCTATTTATGGCAATTCAAGCACATCGACATCAAGTTCCCGAAGCTTGGAAAAACATCAAATTACACTTTGTGGGAACCAAATATTCAATCTTTGACAATAATAAAGAAATAGAAGCGATCGCAAAATTCTACGATCTTGACGATTTAGTAACGGAACATCCACAACGCATCCCTTATTTTGAAGCATTAAAAGTATTAACCGATAGTCACGGTATTTTAATCATTGGATCTGATGATCAAGGGTATTCCGCTTCTAAGATTTATCCATGCATTCTTGCACATAAGCCAATATTAGCTATCCTGCATGAGCAAAGCCTTGTGGTCGATGTCTTACAAAACTGTAAGGCTGGACAAGTAGTAACTTTTAGCCACACAGAATCGATCACGAAATCCATCAATGTCCTAGATTTGTTAATAGACAAAATTGAATGGTTATTATCCCAATCACAGAATTATACTTCTCATACAGACTGGTCATCTTTTCAATCGTATACAGCTAGAGAAATGACTCGTCAGCAATGTGCTATTTTTAATCGATGTATATCTTCTTGAAGATCTATGCTTAAGCAGTTACCAGCGCCAACCCAAGATACTCAACAAGCAAAGATAAATAACCGTAATGGTCAACGTCAGCTACTACCATTTTTCTGGTTTTTATTAGGCGCTTATGCTGTTTATGCGATTACTAAAGTATATTCTAGCCAAGTAATTTTTGCAGAAGATATATTTGGGGCTTTTACAATTTCTGTAGCATCTTTGCTTTCGGTTTATCTTTGGTGTTCAGGTAAAGCTTTTGGCATTCCTATTTTTCCGCTATTTTCAGTTACTTATGTATGGACTTGTGCGATTCCATTACTTTCAGCAAATCCTTCAGTATTTAGTTATAGTAATTCTGAAAGAATTTTTGCCAGCATGACGGTTACAGGATTTCTTTTACTTTCAACATCAATATGGTATCAGTTTGTTAATAGATTTCCCCATCCTAAAGCTCACTATAGAACTCTCGATATCCAGAAAGGTGATCCAATTTTTCTAGGAGTTTTATTTTTAGGAAATATATATACAATATGTAGCTTAGCTGGTTGGTTATCTCTAGATTCAGGTTCATTTTCTCTAGTTCGAGCCGCAATTTTAGGACTATCAGCGATCGCGACATTTTCTATGTCCTATAGATATGGCGCTGGCAAGTTGTCTGCAAGTAATAATGCTTTGTATTTAATCTTGATTACTACAAACATAATCACAAATTCTGTATCTCTTTTATTAGTTAGTTCTCTGACTTTATTTTTGATTACAGTTGTCGGATATTCTTTAGGTAAAAAACAATTTCCTTGGATCTCGACAATATTAATATTGAGCTTATTTGCATTGCTCCATGCAGGCAAAGCCCCGATGCGAGAATTATACTGGCAGCAAACAGTTAAACCTTGGCAATATCCATCTAGATATATTGAATGGATTGATTTTGGTATTAAGTCCTTATCATCTAAGGAAGTAGAAAGTGGTGAATCTGAACAATCAATTATTGAAAGAGCCAGCGTTTTTCAACAGCTTTTATTAACGCAATCTTTAACAGAAAAGGGAATGCCACTACTTGATGGTTATACCTATGCAATTATTCCCCAATTGCTTCTTCCTCGAATTTTTAATCCTGATAAAATCACTAGTCATGAAGGCACATTTATTTTAAATATTTATTATGGTAGACAGACTCGTAAGGATACTCAAACAACAACGATTGGTTGGGGATTATTAGCGGAAGCTTATGCTAACTATGGTCTATGGGGATGTGGTTTATTGGCTTTCCTTAGCGGAGCTATTTATGGATATGTGTCACTCATAAGTATTAATGCACCAACATTTAGCGATCGCTATTTGTTTGCAATTTTAGTTATGAGTTATGCTTTCCAGACAGAATTTACGGCGGGTGTGTATGTGGCAGCATTATTTCAGTCATCGGTAACATTATTAGTATTTGTATTCTTATTGATGAAAGTAAAAAAATTAGAAGACATAGAAATTTAGTGATTAATTTAGCAATAGTTGCATCTCATCCGATCCAATACTACGCACCACTGTTTCAACGTATTGCTCAAAAATCTGATCTCAACATTAAAGTATTCTATCTATGGGACTTTGGAATTACTAATCAGATCGATCGCGGTTTTCTGCAATCCTTAAAGTGGGATATTTCCTTACTAGATGGCTATGAGTTTGAGTTTGTGTCTAATACGAGTAAAGACAAAGGGACTCATCATACATTTGGATTGCGAAATCCGACGCTCATAAACCAAGTACTAGCGTTTAATCCAGATGTAATATTACTCACTGTTTCCTATAACTATGCAAGTATTTATAGGTTTCTGTGGCAGCTAAGAAATCATAATATACCGATTATATTTCGTGGTGATTCCCATCGAATTTTGGCTAAACAAGATCTAAAAAGTAAAATTAAGAGATTGATTATTGCTAAGATTTTTGAAAACTTTGCAGCTTGTCTATATGCTGGTAAAGCTAATTACGATTATTTTCGATACCATTATGTTCCAGAGCATCAGCTATTTTTTACACCTCATGCGATTGATAACCAACGCTTCTCAGAGGCAAGTATTAATTTACAGGAAAAAGTTAAACTTTGGAAACAGGAATTAGGCATTTCCCTAGATAATCAAGTCATTCTTTTTGCAGGGAAATTTGAAGAGAAAAAACGTCCTTTAGATTTAATTCAAGCTTTTATCCATGCTCATTTACCTTCAGTCTCATTGCTATTAGTTGGATCTGGCATTTTAGAATCAGCAATGCAGGATTTAGCACAGCAAAATCAGCATATTTACCTTGCACCTTTTCAAAATCAATCACTGATGCCGCTTACTTACGCAATGGGGGATATTTTTGTTTTACCTAGTTATGGTGCTAGTGAAACATGGGGACTCGCGATTAATGAAGCGATGTGTATGGGTAAGCCTGTAATTGTGAGTAACCATGTGGGTTGTGCGGCAGATTTAGTGAAGCCTTTTGAGAATGGTTTGATTTTTGAGGCAGGGAATGTGGATGCGTTGACGGATTGCTTACGAGAGGCCATGAGCGATCACGATCGCCTCAAACGATGGGGTGAAGCAAGCAAAAAAATTATCGCTAATTATTCATACGATCATGTAATTGCAGGGTTAAAACAAGCTTTAGCCGCAGTCTTAAAATAAAAAAGCCTCGCAATGCGAGGCTTTTTTACAGAGATCTTATTAGGGATCGACCCAGCGATCGTCGGATTTGATTAGGGCAATTAATTGCTCTACCCCTTCAGCTTCAGGGACACGCTTAATCTCTTCTTTGCCGCGATAGAGTGAGATTGTCCCAGGGGTTTTACCGACATAGCCATAGTCTGCGTCTGCCATTTCCCCGGGTCCGTTGACGATGCAGCCCATAACGGCAATATCGAGACCGACGAGGTGTTTAGTTGCTTCGCGGACTTTGTGAAGCACTTCTTCGAGGTTAAATAAGGTGCGTCCGCAGGATGGACAGGCGACATACTCCACCATGGTTTTGCGGAGTCCGAGGGATTGGAGAATGCTGTAGCAAACGGGGATTTCCTTTTCGGGAGCTTCGGTGAGGGATACGCGAATAGTGTCACCGATGCCTTGAGCAAGTAATGTGGCAATGCCTGCGGTAGACTTGATTCGTCCATATTCACCATCGCCTGCTTCGGTTACGCCGAGATGCAAGGGGTAGTCCATCCCCAACTGATCCATGCGTTTGACCATTAATTGATAAGCGGCGATCATCACAGGGACTCGGGAAGCCTTCATGGAGATGACAATATTTCTAAAATCGAGGTCTTCACAGATGCGGATAAACTCGATCGCTGATTCGACCATTCCCTGAGGAGTATCACCGTAGGTAAAGAGCATCCTTTCGGCGAGGGAACCGTGATTTACGCCAATCCGCATCGCTTTGCCCTGTTCTTTGAGGGATAGCACTAGTGGCTTGAGGGTCTCGCGGACTTTTTCGGCGATTTCGTCAAATTCTGATTGGGTGTATTCAGTGCGATCGGCTTTGGGCTTCTCGAATACATAGAGACCAGGATTAATACGAACTTTGTGAATATGCTTAGCGACTTCGAGAGCAATTTTCATGCCGTTGTGGTGGACATCGGCGACTAGAGGCACATCTAGATAAGTACGCTTAAGCTTTTGGCGGATTTCTGAGAGGGCAGCGGCATGAGCCATGCTGGGAACTGTGACACGCACAATTTCACAACCAATTTCATGCAGGCGGCGAATTGCAGCGACGGAGCCATCAATATCGAGAGTATCTTCGTTAATCATTGACTGCACAACTACAGGCGCACCACCACCGATGGTGATATTGCCTACTTGCACGGGTCGGGTTTTGCGTCTGACGATTACACCAAGATTTTCACTGCCATCGATGATTGGTTCAACTTTGCCATTTTGGGGGCTGGGTCTATTCTCAGAAACAGTCGTCATAACACTTTTCGTTGCTTTCAACTATTTAGTGTATCTGAAGTGGCACATCGTGAAAATCATTTTTTCTTGTCAATATCCTATGGTTTGCAAAAGATTGAACCTATACAGCGCTTTACGCCAACTGGGAACCGAGAGAAATTTTTGCAAGCTCAGTGAAGCCAAGCTTGCAAAAATTTCTCTCGGTTTCTTATTCGTAGGATGCGTTAGTGCAACGTGACGCATCAAGTTAAGCGGGAAGGCTAACTATTTGTAGGCAAAATATGATGCATCAAGTGGTTAAAAGTGATGGGTTACGCGATCGCTAACCCATCCTACGTCTAGTTTCAATAGATACACTTCTTAAAATTAGGACAGCTTTTCATAATCGTTTCATTTTCTTGGCTTTTTATGCTATATTTCAAAAAGTGAAACGATTATGAAAATAATCATGAAGTCCCAAATTGTCAGCAAATTAAGGTTGAATGCACTAACTAAATATTTAATGAAATATGCTGTGTTGTCTAGCTGCATATTGATGATTGGGCTGAGTGGATGCACAAACTCTACAGGTCAGCGTGAAGTTGCCGATAAAAATGCAATTCGCCAAAATCCTCAAGACAAGAAAGTGGTTTTGACAACGTTTACAGTGCTAGCAGATATGGCGCAAAATGTCGCTGGAGATAAAGTGATTGTTGAATCGATCACTAAGGTGGGGGCCGAAATTCATGGATATGAGCCGACACCAAGTGATTTGCAGCGTGGGCAAGGGGTTGATCTGATTTTAGATAATGGTCTAAATCTAGAGCGTTGGGCAGATCGTTTCTATAACAGTATTCCCAAGGTGGCGCGATTAACCTTATCGGAGGGTGTTCAACCAGTAAATATTGCTGAAGATACTTATCAAGGTAAGCCAAATCCTCACGCTTGGATGTCGCCACAGAATGCCTTGATCTATGTGGACAATATTCGTAAGGCATTGGTCAAGCTAGATCCTGTAAATGCTGCGACCTATGAGGCAAATGCTAAAGCCTATAGCCAAAAGATTAAAGATATTGATGCCAAACTCAAACAGGCGATCGCGTTAATTCCTCCTGATAAACGCTACATCGTCAGTTGTGAAGGAGCCTTTTCCTATATGGCGCGGGACTATGGTTTGAAGGAAATATATATCTGGCCAGTCAATGCGGAACAGCAAGCCACCCCGAAGCAAATCCAAAAAGTAATTGAGGCGGTTAGAGCTAAACAGATTCCGACCGTGTTTTGTGAGAGTACCGTGAGTAATGCGGCGCAGATGCAGGTGGTGAAGGAGACAGGCGCAAAGTATGGAGGCGTGTTTTATGTGGATTCGCTATCTCCTCCCGATGGCGTGACACCAACCTATCTGAAGTTATTGGAATACAACGTCAATACTTTAATTAAGGGATTGAATCCCTCATAAAGATATTTGGAGGACACTTCACGTTCTCAAAATATCTTCCCAAAACTTAGAGATTTCAAAAGGATAAAACTATGGATACAATTAGCATTGATATTGAGAATGTTACAGTTGCTTATCATGGAAAAGTTGCTCTGCATAGTGCTAACTTACAACTGAAAGCAGGCACAATTTGCAGTCTGGTAGGAATGAATGGCGCAGGAAAGTCAACTCTCTTTAAGTCGGTGATGGGTTTTGTCAAGCCGATTAACGGTCGAGTATTAATTAATGGTTTACCAATTCGGATTGTTCAAAAAAAGAGCTTAGTTGCCTATGTACCGCAAACAGAAGAAGTCGATTGGAACTTCCCTGTGAATGTCCATGATGTGGTGATGATGGGACGTTATGGCTATATGAATTTCCTGCGGATACCGAAAGCGCTCGATCGCCAAGTGGTACGTGAGAGTTTAGAACGTGTGGAAATGTGGGAAATGCGAGATCGTCAAATTGGTGAGTTATCTGGTGGGCAAAAGAAACGGGCTTTTTTCGCAAGGGCTTTAGCACAACAGGGTAAGGTATTGCTTCTCGATGAGCCATTTGCAGGTGTGGATGTGAAGACGGAGAAGATGATGATTAATTTGCTAATGGAATTGCGTGATGCAGGCTATACGGTATTGGTGTCTACTCATGATCTGGAATCGATTAATACTTTTTGCGATCAGGTGGTATTAATCAATCGTACGATTCTTGCCTATGGTCAGACTTCAGAAGTATTTACCGAAGAAAATATTTCACGGACTTTTGGCGGCTCGTTTAAATTTGCTTGATAGGAATTTAAGAATGGATATTGTTCATTGGTTTACAGTACCGCTGCAATACGGGTTTATGGTGAAGGCGATTTGGGTGAGCGCTCTTGTGGGGGTTGTTTGCTCAGCATTGTCTTGTTTTATGATTTTGAAAGGATGGGCTTTGATGGGCGATGCGGTATCTCATGCGGTACTTCCAGGTGTGGTACTTGCCTATGTGATGAATATTCCCTTTGCGATCGGCGCTTTTGTGTTTGGTGTCGGTTCTGTGATTGCAATCGGCTTTATCAAAGCAAATACAAGAATCAAAGAAGATACAGTAATTGGTTTGGTTTTTACGGGGCTATTTGCCTTAGGTATTGTGCTGGTATCGAAAATCAAAAGTACTGTCGATTTAGGACATATTCTGTTTGGGAATGTGTTGGGAATTGCCGATAGTGATATAGTCCAAACTGTGATTATCAGCGTGATTACATTGATGACACTCGCAATTCTACGAAAGGATTTGATTCTCTTTTGTTTTGATGCGACCCATGCCCGTTCCATTGGCATGAATACTACATTTCTCTATTACGTGTTGCTGTCGTTGTTGTCGCTTACGGCTGTAGCAGGTTTGCAAACAGTAGGAATTATCCTTGTCGTAGCAATGTTAATTACCCCTGGAGCAACTGCCTATTTATTAAGCGATCGCTTTGAAAATATGATGTTGATTGCAATGGCTTCGGGGATGTTTGCCAGTGTGATGGGGACTTATATTAGTTATCACATTGATGGATCGACGGGTGGATGTATTGTGGTTTTGCAAACCTTGTTATTTTTGGCGGCGATGATTTTTGCCCCTAAGCATGGGATGCTAGCGCGATCGCGTCAACAAGTTTCTGATTCCTAAAGATCTGATCTACTTGCCTGCACTCAAGAGCGGAGCATATATTTAGGACTTACGCAAACCGAACGAATTTATTACGCATTGGGTAGATGTGGTGCGGGCTTCGCCCGCACCACATCTACCCAATGCGTAAGTCCTAAAAATTTACAAGTTTAACTTGAACTGTCATTTCTTTAGGTTTCCCTCTGATGGAGACTCACGATAGAATGAATGATAGTCAATTTTTGGCTGTCATTCATTTTTTGGGATTCAAAATTTAACTTATGGGTAGTACATTCGGGCATTTATTTCGCGTCACAACTTTTGGGGAATCTCACGGCGGTGGCGTGGGAGCGATCGTCGATGGATGCCCACCACAGCTTGAGCTTAGTGAAGCTGATATTCAGATCGATCTCGATCGCCGCAAACCAGGGCAAAGCAAAATTGTGACTCCACGTCGTGAAGATGATCGCGCTCAGATTTTGTCAGGAGTATTTGAAGGTAAGACACTTGGTACACCGATCATGATTTTGGTGCAAAACAAAGATGCCCGTAGCCAAGACTATGCAGAAATGGCAGAGAAATTTCGTCCTTCTCATGCTGATGCTACCTATCAAGCAAAATATGGCATTCGGAACTGGCAAGGCGGCGGTAGATCTTCAGCAAGGGAAACCATTGGTCGGGTTGCCGCAGGGTCAATCGCCAAAAAAATCCTTAAACAAGCCGCAGGAGTGGAAATTATTGCCTATGTGAGACAGGTAAAAGATTTAGTTGCGACCAATATTGATGCCAATACAGTCACCTTAGAGCAGGTTGAAAGCAACATTTTACGCTGTCCTGATCCTGTAAGTGCCGAAAAAATGATTGACTTCATCGATAAAATCCGCCGAGATGGTAACTCCGTTGGCGGTATTGTCGAATGTGTAGCGCGAAACGTGCCTGTGGGTTTAGGCGATCCTGTCTTTGACAAATTAGAAGCGGATCTTGCTAAAGCCTTAATGTCTTTACCAGCTAGCAAAGGTTTTGAGATTGGTTCAGGGTTTGATGGCGTTCACCTAACTGGACGGGAACATAATGATGAATTTTATATGGATGGTGATCGCCTACGTACACGAACCAATAATTCTGGCGGAATCCAAGGTGGTATTTCTAACGGAGAGAATATTATTTTGCGAGTTGCCTTTAAGCCAACGGCAACGATTTTGCTAGAGCAGAAAACGGTATCAA
The DNA here is from genome assembly GCA_020404105.1 of Pseudanabaena sp. M53BS1SP1A06MG. Taxonomy (GTDB): domain Bacteria; phylum Cyanobacteriota; class Cyanobacteriia; order Pseudanabaenales; family Pseudanabaenaceae; genus Pseudanabaena; species Pseudanabaena mucicola_A. The sequence continues at coordinate 12,966 of JADBWH010000035.1, forward strand.
TCGTAGGTGAAGAAACTACACTCTCTGGGAGAGGTCGTCATGATCCCTGTGTGTTGCCTCGCGCCGTACCAATGGTGGAAGCAATGGTGGCGTTAGTACTATGCGATCGCTATCTCACTCAAAAAACAGTTTCTATTTAAGCCTTATCAACAAGAACAAAGACATTGCTAAGCAATGTCTTTGTTCTTATAACATGATCATGAATTATAGGCTAAAAATATTGATGGCTAAGTTTTTGCGACAAAATATGTTATTTTGGATATACGGGAATAGGTGGAAGTAAAAACTTTTAAATATTTATAAAAAATAATCACCTAGAAATGAAACGATGAACTATGTATAATGATCTTTTCATTACTCTATCTGAATTTAAATATGTAAGGGAATGTGCGTAAATAAATGGTAATACTTAAGCCTTAATTATCATTATTTATCCCTGCATATATTAGAAATGTCTCTAGTTTATGCTCCCCCATAAACCATGAGACAGGTCGTAAGGCATATGTATCAATACGCTTCATAAATAAGATATGTATGCCTTGCTTTATATCATTCTGACTGTCAACACCTCATTTCGTTTCAAATTAAATCCTCATGAAATTGTGCAATCCTCACAGAACTTCTTTGGTTAATGTCAGTTCGGATTAAACTTGCGAATTTTATAAATCAAGAATAAAAGCTTTACTATTATAGGCTTTAGATAAATTGTGCTGCTTTTGATAAGGAGGATTTGAAGGATATTGAGTTATTGGATCGCTTCAACTACTAAGGTCTTAAGAATATACATATGTACTAAGTAGATGAGCATATTAAAACCTAAAACCAGAAATTGTTCCGCCCGCGTAGCGGGCGGAACAATCTTTTTGGTTTTTATTTTATTTATGCCTAGCTACTTACTATGAAAAGGAATTAATAGAGAAATGACAGAAATAATCCACAGTAAAAGTTTCACGATATGCTTCTCTGGAATAAATATATAGGACTTACGCAAACCGAACGAATTTCTTAGGATTGATGCAGATGTGGTGCGGGCGAAGCCCGCACCACATCTGCCCAATGCGTAAGTCCTAATATAGTAAAAATGTCAGGATGTTAACAAGGCTATTGATTAATAAATTTAGGAATATCTAATTTTTGAAAAGAATTATTAGGAGAATTATTTTGAACACTACGAGTATAGAGCAGCCCCTCAGCTACTGCAGATATCAACTCAGGATCTTGAGTTGACTCCCTAGCGAGATCGAGAAATAAATTCTCAATTTTTTGCATACACTCCATTACCTGATACTTAATCTTGATGCGATTAGTTGCTGTCCAAAAGGATTTAGACTCCTCAGAGGAGCATTCTGTCATCAAGTCTTCAATTTCATTGAGTAAGTGAATCATGAGATGATCGCTATCAGTCTTACTTGGTTGCTGTTCGAGATTGTCAAACAACAGTCGAGGTTGAAAATGATGGGAATAGATAGGTGGTGTAGGAAAGGCATCGCTTTGCATATGTTTTCCTCCTATCTCTGTGTTGCCAAGTGAGGATGAGTATAAGCCCCATACCTTGGATGCAAATTATTTTTCTGGCCAGTTCGGCGATCTAATTCAAGATTTGATCTTGACGATAAGTGGCTGGATAAATGCATTTGGGAATAGGGTAGATATGCTAAAACTTCCAAAATGCGGCAGAAATCTCTCTGCCTACGTCTAACAGTTAAAAATTGTGGCACATCGTGAGGATTAGAAGAATTGTGTAAGTAATGACGGAGATTAGTGATCGAATTCCAAAACTTGCACATTTCCTCATAGCTGCAGGCTAACAAAAATTCCTCGATCTCATGAATTAGCTGCGAAAATTGATCAGGTAAACTAGGATGTACCTCAAATGAACTATATTTTGGTAAAGAACTAGGTGATAAACTGAGATGAATTTGGGACAAACGGTGATATGCGCTCATGTTTCAAGACCTCTATTTTTGAGGGTAGATAAGGAAAAGTCATATTTTGTTGTAAAACGCTATTTACCTCTTGCCATATACTCTAAACAGTAATAGAAAGCTAAATATTACTTTATGTATTGATAATGTGAGTTTAATTACTTGCATCTATGCCCTAAAGGTAAAGTAATTAGCTTTATAACTTCTGTTGGCAAATAGCATACGATCCAAATCGCAGCTTGCACACCAGAAAAGATAGTATTTTTTGTCGGTAAATACATTAACTGAGATATTGCGTCATTCAAGAAACATTCAAGAAAATGGGTTGCAGAAAGAGCGGAAATATGAAAGAAAGGGCGTAGAAGTAAATTAAATAACGATTATGGAAAGCATCGTTAAGCACGTCCAAGGACTAGTTTATCTGATTGACTGACAAAAAAAGTAGTAAGAGAAGTAGCGAGAAAGTATACAGAGATTGAATTTGAGTAAAAAAGAGGCGTAAGCTGTCGCCAATTCAAGGATGAAATGCAACGGTATCTGATGAAGCAAAGAATACTTCGTAAGGAATGCGATAGTCAAGAGATTTTCTTGGTCTGTGGTTGATCAAATTCACCACTTTCTGAAAGTTAGAGCGTGTTTAAAAAGATATTAAGGGTAAAAAAGATCAAAAAAGCTTCCAAAGGTATAGCCTGTCAATATACAAAAAACAAAGACAGCCTTATGGAAGCAACCAAGAAATCCTACCCCACAGACTTAATCGATAACTAGTGGGAACTGATAAAAGACTTGATACCCGCAGCAGGAACAGGAGGTCGCAAAAGGATAGTGGATATTTGAGCCATTCTCAATGCTATTTTCTACATCAATGCCGCAGGCTGCTCATGGCGAATGTTTCCGCACGATTTGCCTGTATGGCAGACGGTCTATAGTTACTTTCGACTTTGGCGCATTACCAACACTTGGCTAGAGATCAACGCTAAATTGCAGTAATGGTATCGTGTCA
>JADBWH010000036.1 GCA_020404105.1 Pseudanabaena sp. M53BS1SP1A06MG
CCAGCATTAAATCTACGATTAAATTCAGCGTCAGACATCACCAATAACATGATGAATTCAATTAATGCTGCTAGCGATGGAATTCCCGTCCAACAAAATAGAAGGTAAACAATTCCCCATCCAGTCTGACCAAGATAAAACTTATGTGCCCCAAGCGATCCTAAAAAGAAACACCAAAGAATTGCACCAGTTCTAGTTTTCATAACCATTTCCCTTGTTGATTGTTTTAGTTGTGACAATGCTCAATAAAATCACAGTTTGCTAGGCTACATGATGTCAAATTATTATGCAGAATGCTTCTCTTTGGGAATCTTTGTGAATTTCTTACTCAATAAATATACCAAGACCACCCCCAATTTGGCTTCAAGTAAGGTCATGTAAATTTGTAAATAGACATTGGTTTCGGGATTAGCATTAAGAGCAAATGCAGCACCACCCACGATAGCATAGGGCAGAAGTTTCAGTTTTTTGGTGATCGGGTTTGATGTCAAAGTTCCTATCCCAGATATCATTATTATCTTCTCCTAAAAATATAAATAGCTAGGTGCAATTAAATACAAACCCCAAAGCCCATAGCGCACAATGCGCTTAAAGTATGGAATCAGAAACTATTTCATAATTATACCTAGCTACTAAATAAATTTCAATCTAGTGAAGTTAACTATAATGAATAAAACTAAATAAAAGTGTTCAGCTATAATTTAGGTTATTGCGCGTATTTATAATTATTAAGAGAAAACAGCAAAGATTTTTTTATTTTTATGCTTAATGAGAAAAAGCTATAAACGGATCAAAATTTATAACGTTTCCATCGACAACTGCTCGATGAATTGATCTAAGAATGTTGAAATATTAAAAGAATCTACGAGGAGATAACTCAATCATATTTTGTCCAATTGTAATATCCAGATCACCGAAAAAATCATGGCCTAACAATCCCATACTTGCCTTCGTAGCGATCGGTACAGACATCATTTGGACTTTGAGAGAACCTAATGAAATTGATTTTACTTTACCGATAGGAAAGCTCACTTTACTGCCATCAGCAATGTCAAACTGCCCTGAAGTATCGGGTACAACATTAAGTGTTTGTGCCATTTCCCCAGTAATTAAAGTTCTGCTTGCGCCAGTATCCAACATCATTTCATAGATACGATTACCATTAAAAGTTACTTCAACAATGGGAATACCACGCACACGTCTCTTGATGGGAATTCTGACTGTTTGATTTTGACCACCATTACATAAACTACTGAGATCAATACGCTGCCCTTTAGAATTGACCATAAAGCAATCTGAAGCTTGAGCATTTGTGTGATTAATAAGTTTAGTTTGATTGATACATAACTCACCAATCCCAATCAAAGAACTAACTATTAAAGTAATCGTTACTAAATTGACTTTAAACATGATCTACAGGGATTTGATGTTTTACAGAATATTTTATAGCTTTTTTCAACCTAATGAAGGTCAGGTATATTATCCTGATTTCGACATGGCATCAAGCCTATGTAACTAGATCTTGTGAGAAGCGTTAAGCAATCCTAAATGGTGCGCTTCCACTAAACTATAGTAGTCCTAAATGAGATGCCAATGATTTCTACAACTAAATTTAGGATAGCTATAGTTTGGATTCGCATAGTTAGAATTTTTTTGAGTTAGGTTTACTTATTGGATTTGGGTAGGCTTGCGGAATAGGATAAGCTGGTGAAAAATATGCTTTTTTGTGCTTTACCATTGGTGACAGTACAGGTGGCATATTCGGAGCACCATGTGTGTAACCCTCTTTGTAGAGAATATAAACCAGATTGAGTTCACTAATTTGCGCCGTATATTTTAGGATTGTATTGAGAGATTCATATTGCTTTTTGGCGATCGCGGAAACAGAACTTTCGTATAGATCATCATTAGGTGCAAGGAGTAATTCACAAGCAACTGTCGAATAAATCGGAACATTGCGTGATTTTTGGATAAGTCGCTTCGCCAGTAATTTAAAGATTCCTTGATAGGCATGGCGTTCCTGCTCTTGCATTAAAGTGTCATAGGCTGGATTGACTAATTTAGCAAGATACTGAGTAGCAACTGCCTTGTCTTCTAGCGAAAAGCCGTAAACATCAGGATGCAATAGGCGAACAATTCTCAGATAGACACGACGAATATAGATAGGATTGGTGGTAATCGTTAAGCCCAAGGCTGCATAATAGTCATTGTTAAACTGACTAATACCTCGATCAATTTGGACAAACTGAAGTTTTAGCTCCTTTGGCAATTGATTCATAGTTATAAGAATTGAGAATAGCTAAATTGCCATTTTTCTCAGATAGACTAAACATTTTAACGCTAAACAAAAAATAAAGACAGCGCATTGTGTCATTTATATTTTTTATATTCATGAATGCAATGGTAGTACTGCAAGCGGTAAGAGGGAAAATCCTAGCCAAAATAGTGATCGCCAAGAGAATTTTGGTAAAGGCTCAGGCTCAGTTAATAAAAAGTTAATCCGTTCTTCTAAGCGATCACTTGTATTTGTTGAACCAAAAGCAGCAGTAAAGGTTTCAGACGGCAGCATATTATGACTGACCATTTCTAATAGTGATTCCGCGAGTAATAAGCCATCTAAATACTGAGCTGCCCAACGATCAGCACGTAGTTCACGTAATAGCAGCAACTCCTCCCATAGTACTTGGGTATTGGGCAACCAAGGCATGATTTGACGCAGACAGCCTAGCCAGAAAAACCAGAATGTGTCGTGGTAATGGGCATGAGCGCGTTCATGGAGTAAGACTGCTTCTAGGTGTTCGGAATCAAGGGTATCGAGTAAACCTTGGCTCACAAAAAGATGCGATCGCCAAAAGCCAATTTGTGCGGCGAAGAGCATTGGAATATTTAGCAATTGCATATCATCGTTGCTAGCTGTCGCATCTCTGTGGATGACTAACTTTTTCAACTTTTGTAAGGATTGCCAACCTGTCAAGGCAAGTTGCCCAGCACGGAAGATGCTATAGACCAAAAATATTAGGGCGATCGCATAGCTAACATAGCCAGCTTGCAAACCGATCATTTGACCTTCAGATCCCATACATAGCACGGCAATCGCGGTCGTGATGACCAGCAGGGGAGGCAGGACAAAGCAAAATAAGGCTCTATGCCAACGGATTTGCCAAGTTACTGAAACATTATGGCTACTCTGCCAATCGTAACGCAACCCCCACGCTAAGCCGAGAGAACCCAAAAGCATCACTGAATGCATCGAGAAAAATAGCATGATTAACCTTCCAGTGACTGTTCTCTAGATTGGCGAATCGTTTTAAGGCGGGTAGCGATCGCTTCGAGCTTGTCCATACTGGCGCGATCAAGGTCATTGGCAAAGGCTGCCACAATGTCTGCATCACCCACTTCTAAGAAACGATTGAGTTGGTGATAGGCAGTTAAGGCTTGCGCCTCCTCGCGCGAAATTAGGGTATGCCAATAGAAAGTGCGTCCCTCTTTGTCACAAGCAATCCAACCCTTTTGTTCGAGGCGACGCAACACGGTCATCACTGAGCCATAGGCTAACTCGCGATCAGGATCAGCAAGAATGCGATCATGGATATCAGTTGCACTAATCCTTGTGCTATCCCAAATAATATTGAGAAGCTCAGACTCTAATGGACCAAGCGATAGTTGTTTCGGTCGATATTTTGGTAATGGAGTCATAGCTACTCAAATTACATTTGCTTCTTACTATAGCGCCTTCAACCCTTTATTAAACGAAAGACTTTACTCAGTAAATCCTTTTGTTCTTAAAGGGATGCAACACATTGAATCGATATAATTTCCATAGCATCGGAAATATAACAAGCACCACCAAATTTATTGATGATTGGTCTTAGTTGTTCGATCAGATGCTTAGTCTTATCCGCCAAGAAGAAAGCAATCACATAGTCGTTTTCCAACATGCTCATATCTAAATCGCCCGAATTAGTGCCACTTACGCCTTTGCCAATCACATTACGGATGACAGTATAGTTTAAAACCCCAACAGTTTCTAAAACCTTGGTGATTTTATGGGATTCAACAGAATCAGATACAATTTCGATCCGTTTCACCGCGTGCATAGTTTTATCTCAACTAAAAATAATAAATTCTAGAATGGCTAACGCTTAGCGCTATCTATTCTAAGTAGCTAGACATAAGTAAACTAAAAACCGAGAAGTTTGTTCCGCCCGCTACGCGGGCGGAACAAACTCTCGTTTTGGGTTTTAATTAAGTTGAGCTACTTAAATATGCAGATCTACTTAAATTATGGGTGCTTTTATTTGTAAGGTGGATGATTTTGCATTTTATTTAACTTAAGTTCTGACTAGTTAACATTTGGTAAAAAAACAGCCTTGCATAGCAAGACTGTTGGGATTGCTTTGTACTAATTGAAACCCTATTGATTTCCTGAAAAACTTATGTTGCAAGCTTTTCAGGAAGTCACCTTACTGGCAAATGTAGCGTTTTCTTGTCTGGTGAAGTAAGGTTTTGTTTCCTCGCTTTTAAAAGAGGAAGCAAATCTCCGTACCTCGCTTGCTTGAAAACGCTATATCAATAGAAAGTTAGAATATTATTTTGAGTCTATACCCAAAATAAATTGATTACATATAAATATAAAGGAATTCCGACAATAATGTTAAAGGGGAAGGTGACGGCTAGGGCCGTCGAGACATATAGGCTAGGATTTGCTTCTGGCACAGTCAGACGCATCGCAGCAGGTACAGCGATATAAGATGCACTAGCACATAGCACTGCAAATAAAAGGGCATCTCCCTGCGACATTGAAATTAATTTGGCGATCGCAATCCCCACACCTGAATTTAAGATTGGCATCAAAATCGCAAAGGCAATCAGGAATACACCTGTTTTTTGTAATTCTCTAATACGTTTTGCGGCGACTAGCCCCATGTCCATCAAGAAGAAAGTCAACACGCCATAAAACATATCTTGGGTAAAGGGAGATAGGACGTGCCAGCCTCTCTCGCCTGTGAGACAGCCAATAAGTAAGCTACCGACCAGCAAAAATACGGAGCTATTCAGAAAAGCTTCGCGGAGTACTTCCCCCCATGCAAATTCGCGTTCTTCACCTTTTTCGGCTTTTTCTGCGGTAGTAAATAGACTGACAAGGATTAATCCGACAATAATTGCGGGGGACTCCATCAGCGCCAAAGCAGCAACCATATAGCCATCAAAAGGAATATCTAACTGTCCCAAAAATGAGCTAGCGGTAATAAAGGTAACAGCACTAATCGAGCCATAGGTTGCAGCGATCGCTGCGGCGTTGTAAGAGTCAAGTTTGACCTTGAGAACGAAAAATGAATAGACAGGGACAAGGCAAGCCATAAGGATGGCTGCAACCATCGTCATGACTACTTCTTGATTAATTCCACTTTTGACTAGCTCGACACCACCCTTAAAACCGATCGCGAGAAGTAAATATAGTGAGAATAATTTCGGAATTGGCGGCGGTATTTCTAAATCCGACTTAATCAATACTGCTATCATGCCTAAGAAAAAGAACAAGATCGGCGGATTGAGAACATTAGAAACAATTAGGTCTAAATCCATGTGGACAGATCCATATTATTAAGTAAAAGATTTTCTAAGAGAGTAATTTAACAATGATGTCAGTCTACTGAATTGTATCGTTATCACCTATGGAGTCTTGTTATATATTTAGCTTCATTAAGCTAGCAGTCTGAAATCATTGGTTGATGTGTGGAAGCGCACCTCGAAGGGTTGCGTTCGTTAAGTAGTACAGAAAATTTTTTGAAAGTGTAGCAAAGCGGACGCTTTCAAAAAATTTTCTGGGTTTTAAGTCAGCACAAAGCGCTGTATTAGCTACTTTTGCTAGCATATAGCAAAGTTTTGTCTTTGGGAGATTATTAAGATGACAGTGATCGCTACTCCCCCTCTCAAAAATCAAGAGCCAATATCCCAGTCACTCCTTACCGATCAATGGATTAGTGCAACATGGGAAGAGTTTGTGCAGATTCTCGAAAATCCTCTATATGCAGACTCGCGATGCTATTACGACAAAAATCAATTTAGGCAAATGAGGATTGAGACTATGCCTGTTGGCTCAGAACACGCAGACGATAATACTTTAATCATCTTTGCTATTAGTTTATATTGCACATTATCTGCCATCCCAGCGAGAGGCTTGACCAATTGCAGCTTTACAAAAACGGGAGTTCAAGGCTGTCAACCTGACATCGCTTACTACATCGGTGAATCCGCAAGTTTAGCGCCACGTAGTAGCTCTGTAGTAAATCTCGATGAATTTGCCGTGCCTAATTTGGTGATCGAAATATCTAGTTCTACGCTAGGCGACGACTTAGGCAAGAAACGATTACTTTATGAACAATTGGGGACTAGTGAATATTGGGTCGTTGATGTCCAAGAAGTAAGAATCATCGCCTTTGAAATGATCGATGGAGGCAGTCGTCAGATTACAGAATCGAAGTTACTAGGTAGTTTAGCGATCGCTGATCTCGAATTTGCCCTGCAACTCAGCCGCGAAAAATCTCAATCTGAAGTTGGGGCATGGCTTTTACAAAAATATAGCGATCGCTAGTTTATATATTTACCGCGCGAAGCTTAGTAGATATATGATTAGGGCATATCTTTTATAGAAATATAGCGATTACTAGTTTATATATTTACCGCGCGAAGCTTAGTAGATATATGATTGGGGCATGGCTTTTATAGAAATATAGCGATCTCTAGTTAGCGATTTTCAAGCAGATAGGACAATTTCTTGCCGCAGAGGAGAAATTTGCATCATTAGACTAGCGATCGCTATATATCTAAAAATTCACATAAGGATTTTAAATCAGGCGTTATACTATGGTTAGATATAGGCTGCATACTATTTTCTGATTTAGTTGCTAGGCTGTCTTGTGCGTGAATTCCATAGTGAATTCTCCAAACACTTAAAGTTAGAAATTACAGTTGGAAAAATGAGCGAACCAACTCCCTACGAAAAACTAGGAGTCCATGACGAAGCCTCCTTTGAAGAAGTGCGTGATGCACGCGATCGCCTATTGCGCGAATATGAGGGGGATGAGTCTCAACAAGAAATAATCGAGGTTGCCTACGATGCCATCCTTATGGATCGTTTACGCGCCCGAAAGGAAGGTAAGATAGCTGTCCCTGATCGAATTCGCTATCCTGAACGCCTATCAACAGCGATTCCTGCGGCTTTGCAAAACAATCCCCAACGTCGCGCTCCCTCTTGGTTATCAAGACTATTAGACAATCCTAGCCAAAAAGACATTTACATTTCTCTGGGGATTTTTACTGGACTTGGCGCAATCAGCTTTTTTGTACCAAACGCCACCACCACTTGGCTTTCGTTTGGTTTGATTGTTAGTGTCTATTTACTCACACGCAAAGAAAATCGTTTTGGACGCGCTCTGTTGATTTCCTTGTCGGGGATCACTGTGGGGGTAATGCTTGCAGCTTTGACTAACCAAGTTTTGGTATTGTCCCGTTTGGTAAGTGATGGATTTTTCCCCAGCCCCATCCAAATGGTAATTATTTTGTTAGTCATGTGGCTACATGCTTGTTTCTTGCGTTAGTTTAGCGATTAGCTTTTGGCTATAGAGAATCGCTGTGTCTATGAATGACTAAAAAGGTATTGTGAGCATATTGCAAGACAAGCATCTCACAATACCTTTTTTAAGATATGGCAATCCAAAAGCTAAAAGCTAATCGCCAAAAGCTAAAAGCTAAAAGCCACTTTCCTACGAGATATACCGATATGACCTTAAAGTTTGGGATCGCACAGCTTAATCCGATCATTGGTGATTTGGTGGGTAATTGCGATCGCTTGTTAGCTGCTGTCCAAAAATTAGCAGTCCAAGCTGTGCAGTTAGTCATAACTCCTGAACTCTCAGTTTGTGGCTATCCGCCGCGCGACCTCTTGATGAATCACCAGTTTGTGAGTGATATGGACTCCGCGATCGCTGATTTAGCCTTGAAACTGCCCCATGATGTGGCAGTACTTGTGGGGACAGTTTCTGTCAATCCTCAGGCAAATCAAGTGGGAGGTAAACATCTATTTAATAGTGCCGCTTTGTTACAGGATGGTAAAGTACAGCAAATTTTCCTTAAGAGATTGCTACCGACCTATGACGTATTTGATGAGGATCGTTATTTTCAGGCGGGGGAGGGGAGTCAAGTTTTTACGTTAAAGCTACCAGACCAAGCGTCATTGCGAGTGGGCGTGACCATTTGTGAGGATATTTGGAATGATGAGAAGTTTTGGGGAAAAAGGAACTATGCTGATGATCCCGTGGCGGAATTGGCACAAAAAGAAGTAGATTTGCTAGTTAATTTATCTGCTTCTCCCTATGCGGTCGGTAAGCAAAAGTTGCGTGAAGCCATGCTCAGCCATAGTGCGATTGTCCATAACTTGCCATTGCTCTATGCCAATCAAGTCGGCGCAAATGATGATCTAATTTTTGATGGGCGCAGTATGGCGTTTAATCGCAGTGGTGAAATTGTGGCACGGGGCAAAGGGTTTGAAGAGGATTTACTTGTAATTGATTTTAATCTAATTGATTTTAATCAAGTTGGTCATATTCCAAATTTATCAACCTTTGAAAGTGATGATGCAGAAGTCTTTGCGGCTCTGGTTCTTGGTGTGCGGGACTATATACAGAAATGTCGCTTTCGGAAGGTCGTCATTGGTTTAAGTGGCGGTATTGACTCGGCGTTAGTTGCAGCGATCGCCACAGAAGCGATCGGCAAAGAGAACATCTTGGGTGTGCTGATGCCTTCTCCCTATAGTTCCGATCATTCAATTACTGATGCGATCGACCTTGCCCAGAATTTAGGAATTACGACAGAAACGATTCCTATTCAGCCAATGATGTCGGCTTTTGATCAGAGTTTGGCGCATCTATTTGCGGGACAAGCTAGTGATGTCACTGAGGAGAATTTACAATCGCGGATTCGGGGGAGCTTGCTCATGGCGATCTCCAATAAATTCGGGCATTTGCTAATTTCTACGGGGAATAAATCTGAAGTGTCTGTGGGCTATTGCACTCTCTATGGAGATATGAATGGTGGTCTAGCAGCGATCGCTGATGTTCCGAAAACGCGAGTATTTTCGATTTGCGAATGGCTGAATCGCACTAATTCTCCGCTAGCAATTAAGCAGGGTGTTGCGGAAGTAATTCCTGTAAATATCATTACTAAGCCCCCTAGTGCAGAGCTAAAGCCCGATCAAGTCGATCAAGATTCCCTACCGCCCTACGATATTCTCGATGATATTTTGCATAAGTTAATTAATCTGCATTTATCGGCCACTGAGATCATTGCCTCTGGACATGACCAAGCAACGGTTGATCGCGTAGTGCGTCTGGTCAAAACTGCCGAATTTAAACGTCGTCAAGCTGCTCCTGGTCTCAAAATTACCGATCGCGCCTTTGGTTCTGGTTGGAGAATGCCGATCGCCAGTAAGGTTACCCCTTAAGTAATAAGGTGCGGCGCTTCGTACCGCACCTTATTTAAAGCGATCGCACTGGCACTTGATGAGCGCTGAGATATTCTTTAATTTCCGAAATGGTCAATTCGCCATAGTGCAGTAATGAGGCTAGCAGTGCAGCTTCGGCATGACCTTTTGTGAGCGCTTGAAGAATATGCTCACAATTACCTGCCCCACCTGAAGCAATTACAGGCACTTCTACTAAATCCGCAATTTGGCGCGTCAGTTCAAGATCGTAACCAGCCTTAGTTCCGTCAGCATCCATACTAGTCAGCAAGATTTCACCTGCACCGCGCTTAACGACTTCCTGCGCCCACCAGAGCGCGTCTATGCCTGTATTCTCGCGTCCACCACGGACATAGACATCCCAGCCTAAATTCTGGGGATCGTTTCTGCGACGGGCATCGATCGCCACGACGATGCACTGATTGCCAAAGCGATCGCTACTGCGGTTAATGAGATCAGGATCGTGAACGGCAGCAGAATTCATGCTGACCTTATCGGCTCCTGCTCGTAACAGTTCGCGAATATTGTCGAGATTGCGAACACCACCGCCAACAGTAAGGGGAATAAAAACCTGTTCAGCAGTGCGATAGACCACATCTAAAATTGTGCCGCGATCTTCATGGGTAGCAGTGATGTCAAGGAATACCAGTTCATCGGCCCCTGCTTGGTTATAAGCCTGTGCTAGTTCTACGGGATCGCCAGCATCCTTAAGATCGACAAAGTTCACTCCTTTGACGACTCGACCTGCTTTTACATCAAGACAAGGCAAAATCCGTTTCGCCAGCATAAGCCCTTCAAATATTACATAATCACGGTAAGAGTGAATATTTTACCTTAAACGGAAAGGGTGGCGTGAAGAGTCGTCCTTTGCTTATTTGAGAATTACGATCTCACCACGATCACTTGCTTGTCGATATTCCTCACCAAAATCACAATTTGCTAATTCTCCTAGTTGAATATTCTGCTCAAAATTGGGAATTTCAGGATCAATTTCGAGCGATCGCAGACATAGGGACAATCGGGTGATTTCGATGGACTCCTCGACCACATCACAGCCAAAGAGATTATGCTGCAAAATATGTGCGATCACTTCCGTGGGATTCCTATGCACAAGGACTTCAGGATGGGGAGAGAATTTGGTCAAGAGATGATGAATACGCTCATGTTCAGAAATTAAAAACTCTAGCGCCGTAGTCAGAAATACACCTGCACCACATTTGGGATGCACAATTTTGATATTGAGTAAGCGCTCTTGATATGCCTTGCAATATGCCAAGGTGTCTTGAGCAAACTGGCGATCGCGATCATCATCTTGATCTGCTAAAGACAAATGCTGCTGTAAAGTGCGAATAACAGACTCACTTTGGAGAATCACCTTGCAAGGTAGCTTGGGAGTACGTCTTTTGCTGAGATTGCCCAGATCCTTACGATATTGCGACAATTCTCTAATGGAATCATCAAAAAGAGCCGTCAGAATATGGCGCGTCACATCTTCGCTAAAGTCAAACCGCGTAATCTCCTTAATCTGCCGACTTAGCTCATCCCCCACAAATAGGGCCTGATCTAAAATGTGATCGTTTGCAAATAAGCCCGATGGATAAGCCTTAATCGGACTGTGGTAATTGGAATTCCCCTTTTGTACCCAACGAAAAATTGCTTTGTAATTTTCCCAAATATGTTGCTCTACATAGGGATTTACAAATTCATAAGCATCTTTAATCAGATGTTTAGGCAGTAATCCGCGATCTTCACAACAAGCGACAAATAAGATGCGATTCAACAATTTCTGGGCTTGATAAATTGCGATCGTAATCACATCTTCCGTATGAATTTGCAGATGTGCGTCCAAACTGTTAGTCTTAGAGGCTTGAGCCAGTAAGAGCAACCGATAGCGAAAATCCTTGATTAATTGACTGCGAATTTTGTAATAGTGACTATAAAAATTTTTAAGAACCTCGGTTTCAAGTTGGTGGGATTCCTCTAATAGCTGGGTAGTTCGGGAGCGATCCTCACTGATAGCAATACCTCGCAAAAGTGTCCGCCGTGATAGTAAAAAATAAAAAGCCTTCAGTTGTCCTAAATCCGCCAGTGATTCCCATGCAAACCTTTGGCAAAACAGTCCTGAAACATCGCGATGGTAGAGGCAAATCTCACGGTAGTCAAGCACGATCATCCATTCAGTTGTCTCATGCTGTGGCTCAGGCTTGACGATCGCCCCTTCCTCGGCAGCATTGACAATAATTTCAGCAATAACATTAACTGAAGTTTCCGTAAAAAACCCCAATGCTGGATTGGGGTGTAGCTCTAGTTCCCAATCCAAACCTGCCGTCTCAAAGGGTGATTTATACCCCAAAATATCAACAAAAATATCGTGTAAGAACTGTGCTTCCGCAATTAGATTCGAAGGTTCATAATCATTAGCAAAACCTAACCATCGTTGAATAATTTGAAAGCGATCGCCCAAGTCTCTCGGAAAGCCAAAGGAACTAACCCGCCTCGCGAGCGGCTTAGGATGAAACAGAGAATAATATGGCGATCGCTGATTCATTCATCTTTGACAGCATTTTGAATTTGTTTCTTTTCTGCCTCTACCTCAGCAAGCAACCTTTCACGATCTTCAGGAGACATTTCTTCGAGTTGCTTTGCTAAAACTGCCTTTTTATAATCATCAAGTTGCTGATTGTAAGTCATGGTTTGCGTAATAGCCCGAAACACATAGGTTGAGATCCAAGCAAGCAACACACCGACAAGTACAACTTGACTCCAAACGCCTGCATTAGTTGCATCGAAACCATTAGCACGAAATACCCAAAAGGCGATTCCACCAAATCCGAAAAAAGCAACCATAATTGCTATGGCATCAATGCGGCGCATAATCTTCAATCTCTCAAATACTGATTTAAAGTCATTTTTAACTAATACTTTAAATAGTGCGTGCTTCGGGACGGAAGTTAAAGAAGGGTGATAGGACTAATAAACCAGGGAAAAAGAAAAATGCCAAAAAACAAATGAATATTCTTTCAATCGAACCAGTTTTGTACCAACGAGCCTTGAAGTAAAACAAAATGATTAGAGGTAAAACAAGCAAATATGTACCTGCGATCGCAGCATATACAATGGCAGCAAGTATTGGAGAAGAGAGAAGAAACGACATATTTCTATACAGGATTGTGTAGGTTTATCTGTTAATAGATTGTAACAGTTTAGTAATCACTCAACTCACAAAATCAAGATGGAGCTTTGTTCATCTTGATTTCATGGTTGTACAGAATCTAGAAAAATTTGTGTTTGATTTTAGTTTGCTAGAGTGCTAATATAAGAAACGCTGAAAATTTTACCCGAATACATCCCTAAGACTGTGGCACCTCAACAACAAAAGATTCGGATTCGTCTCAAAGCTTTCGATCATCGCCTGCTAGATTCTTCCTGCGAAAAAATCGTCGAAACTGCTAATCGTACAAACGCGGCTGCCGTTGGTCCAATCCCCCTGCCAACACGCCGTCGTATCTACTGTGTTCTCAGATCTCCCCACGTAGATAAGGACTCTCGCGAACATTTTGAAACTCGTACCCATAGTCGGATTATCGATATTTATCAACCCTCAGCCAAAACTATTGATGCTCTCATGAAGCTCGATCTAGCTGCTGGTGTTGATATCGAAGTAAAACTCTAACGTCTAAATCTTCAAGCAAAGCCCAGAATCATGAAAGTATTTAATATTGCTTTCATAACTCTGGGTTTTTCTTATTAAATTAGGACTAACGCAAACCGAACGAATTTCTTAGGATTGATGTAGATGTGGTGCGGGCTTCGCCCGCACCACATCTACCCAATGCGTAAGTCCTATAAATCAAAAAGATAAGGGAGTCGTATTACACCTCCCTTATCTTTTTGATTACAAATTCACGCAAAAATATTGCTAGTCGTCTACGTCATGGGCAACCGTGGTTTTATTTGTAATGGGAAAAGATCCATTTCCCTTTACTGAAGCAGGAAGTTTCTGGTTTTCTGGTTATTAGTAAATATTAGTGAAATATATACGGAATAAAAATGCTGAAAAAGCTAAAGCTTAATCATCTGCTTACTTTTGCCATTGCGGCGATCGCTGCCATCATGTCAATGACAATTGGGCAAGGTTGGGAGCCTGTAGTAGCTCAAAATCAGTCACAAACTCAAGTGCAGAAGCAAGCACAAAAGCCTGCGGAAGCAACCCTTCAAACCATTAGTTTGCACAATGCAGGTTTACAGTTACAAGAGGTTGCTCAAGGTGTATATGCACTGATTGCTAGTACTGATTTTCCACCTGTGAGTCCTGCGGTCGCGATCGCCAATGGTGGGATTGTCATCGGTAGTGAAAGTGTATTGGTGATAGACTCATTTCAAAACTCAGATTTAGCTGAATTATTGATTGCAACGGTGAAATCACTGACAGATAAGCCCATCAAGTATGTATTGAATACCCATTACCACTTTGACCATACAGGCGGTAACGTTGCCTTTGTCAAGCAAAATATTCCTGTAATTGGACGTGGTGTAATTCGTGAGTATATCCAAAGTGGCAAAAATAATACGAATGGCATTACCCCTCCAACGGTCATTGTCAATAGTCAGACTGATATTTGGTTAGGCGATCGCCAAGTCCGCATTGAACGTGTCGATGGACATTCGGCAGGTACGGATCTAGTTGCCTATGTCCCTGATGCTAAAGTTCTATTTACTGGTGATATGGTTTTCAATAAGCGGATTCCCTACACAGGCGATAGCGATATTCGTCAATGGCAAGGTAGCCTATATCGCTTGATTGCCACTTTCCCCGAAGCAAAGGTTGTCCCTGGGCATGGTGATGTCACTGATGTAACGGGCTTACAAGCACAGCAGGCTTATTTCAGTTGGTTAGAGCGCACGGCTTTGGAATGGAAAGCGCAGATTTTAACTAAAGAGCAAGTATTGGAGAAATTTGCGAAAGTACCTGATGCTTACAGAGATTACAAATTTAAGGACATCTACCCTCTCAATTTAGAGTCAGCCTATGAGCAGTTTACTCGTAGCAAGATTATTCCTTTGATTCCCTAAATTACAGGCAGAAGACCTATTTTAACAGCTTTTACTCAAATATTTGTAAATAGGCTATTTCAAGAGATCAATTTACCCGAATAAAATCTTAAATAAGACCTCAACAAGTTTTCTGCACCAATCAGCCCTTGTTCAGATAGATTAGATAATTTAAAGATAGTATTGATCCCTATTGTTTCTAACATTTAGGTTTTTTTATTAAAAACTCCAAGGAAATTATAAGAGTGAAAAACTTGTTTTTAGCATATTTTTAGCATAATTTAGCTTTATTAAAATCGTTACTAGGAAATCTAAAGCGTGATTACCATACTTTTCTTGCAACTGCTCGGGGACTGTGATTTCTGCTATGCCAAGTTCGCTTTGCAATTTTTTCTGACTATAACCATTGCGACTGTTGGTTTGTCCTTCTGGTCTGGATTCATGCTTCTTCTACCCTTTTTAGCCTAAACTCCAGTCACGTTAAATATTTGCCAAACATTGGAGTAATGTTTGAATTTGGCTAGTTGTATGGGTTGCCATCAGAGTCAGACGGATTCGTGCAGTTGGAACCGTCGGCGGACGAATTGCAGGTGCAAAAAAGCCATTCTGTCGCAGTTGTTGGGAAATATGCATGGTCACATCTATATCACCATCACCAAACTTGAGCGCGATAATCGGTGAATCAAACGCAATTGCATGAATTCCTAAATCCTGTAAGCCTTGTTGCAAAAATTTGACATTTTGCCAAAGTTGCTGACGACGCTCAGGTTCCTTTTGCACCAGATTAATTGCCGCGATCGCAGCCCCAGTATCCGCAGGTGAAAGAGCAGTGGTATAGATCCAAGTCGCTGCCCGATTGCGTAAATAGTCGATTAATTTTGCTGAGCCAGCGACATACCCACCTAAACTTCCCAAGGCTTTGCTAAGGGTTCCCACTTGGATTAAATCCTGCTCAATTGCTAACGATTGAGTTAGACCACCACCGCGATCGCCAAATACGCCTGTTCCATGAGCCTCATCGACGAGCACCATGCAGTCATAGCGAGCAGCTAAGTCCATAATTTTCCGTAATGGGGCAAGGTCGCCATCCATACTAAATACGCTGTCAGTTGTAATTAGACAACGGCGGTATTTGGCGCGATTTTCTTGCAGTTTGGCAGCAAGGTCAGCGATATCGAGATGTAAATAATTGATCGACATTGCACCACTTAGTAATCCGCCTTTTTTCAGACAAGAATGGTTATATGCATCGCCTAAAATCAAATCGCGTGCGCCGACAACTGCGGAGATAGCTCCTAAATTTGCTAAATAGCCTGAGCTAAAAACAAGAGCTGCTTCAGTATTTTTGAGATTCGCGATCGCTTGCTCTAATTCCTCGTGTAAAGCCAAATGACCTGTCACCAAGCGCGAGCCCGTCGAACCAGTGCCATACATTTGCGTCGCACTCATGGCAGCCTCAATCAAACGGCGATCGCCAGCTAACCCCAAATAGTTGTTACTGGCAAACATCAGCATTTCGCGCCCATCAATGGTCGCGATCGTTCCCGCTTTGCTGGTGATTGTTTGCGTGGAACGATACCAATTAGCTTTATGAATTGAGGCTAAATTGCGATCGAGCCAGTCGTAGGGCGTAGATATGGGTTCATTCTTCACACTTCTTTACAAATCAGTTTAAAATTGGATAGAAGGATAAGTGACGCATCGCGCCATTGATCCTACCGTTATTATCAAGGTTTAAAAAATGACTGTTGCATATCCTCGCAAACTTCGTGGACAGCTAAGCGCCCAAGACATTCTCGATCAAGTGGTGCGTCAGCGTGAAATCCACATGGTAACGATCAATCGCTACCGTTTTAATGAGCAGCGTAGCTGCAAAGACCTTACCGACTTGATTGAGAGACTAGATGGCAAGCCAAGGGATTTAATTAAAGACTTATCGCACCATATTGCCGATGAATCTCGTCATGCCCTCTGGCTGACCGATCTACTCTATGAACTTGGTGAAGAGATTGGTACTCCCCCAGGTACTTCCTACATTGATGAGTTTGAGCGCCTGATTAGCTATGAAACCATCGGGAATGATCCAGAAGATGGAATCATTGAGTCCTTAGCAGCGATCAATGTCACAGAAAAGCGCGGTTGTGAATACTTTGCAGCTCATGTGCGATCGCTCCAGAAGACAGAGCAAACCCCCGAAAATATTAAGATTCGCGAAACTATCGAAAGGATTCTTCCTGAAGAAGTGGCTCACGTTCGTTGGGGCAATCGCAAGCTTGCGGAAATTGCCAAAAAAAGTGAAGCTCACTACGCCAAGGTTGATACCGCTAAGCGCAAATATGCCGCGATCGAGCAAGCAGCCTATGAATCAGGAATGGATGTTCTTGCTGGTGCTGAGGTTCGCCGCATGGAGAACTTGATGAAGATTGCCGATACATTGCCAATCTGGCAACGTCCTCAATATATCATCGATCAACTGCCTAAGACCCTATTATCGCCTGAATTGCAAAAGGCAAGAATCGAGCTTGCTCGCAAAGCATGGGGAAAAGACCCTTCTTCTTTTGTGGAAAAGTTTATTCCCATGTTCTTTAATGCCAATCTCAAAGATACAGCGCATAAGGCTGGAACCTATTAGTCCAAAAGAGAGTGGTGCTTTGCACCACTCTCTTTTAATTTGCTTTAATTTGCAAAATGCTGAAAAGCCGATCGCATTTCTAATCCATCAATTTGATTGCCTTCAATAATCTCGCCAATAATTGCCGAATTTGGTAGTTGATGCACAAATGGTTCGGCAAGTTTAAAGGGCATACATAAAATAAGTTCAAAGTCTTCTCCCCCATACAAGACCCAATCTAATGCGCTATCGCCTGCCAGAATACGGATAGCTCGATGAATTGGTAATGAACGCCAAAATACTTTTGCGCCGACTTGACTAGCTCGACAGATTTGGGCGATCGCATCGGCTAGCCCATCGCTGCTATCCATACCTGAGATTGGGAAGTCCTTTAAATGATTATGTTGTTTAAGCAATTTATGTAAAAGGGCGATCGCATCAAAACGCGGTGTTGGACGTTGATGATATCGACAAATTGCTTGCCCTAGCTCTTTCCCCGCCAAAATCCGATTACCAATTTTTAAGGGCGCTAATAGTTTCTCTTGTAAGTTTTCATCCAATAGCATTTCTAACCCTGCCTTGGAAAGACCATGCAGTCCTGTCACCACGATGGCATCGCCCACTTTTGCAGTATGCCTATGGATAACTTGACTTTGGCGAACCTGTCCGAAAGCAGTTACTGATAATGTCCGCATTGGCGATCGCACAGTATCCCCACCGACTAATTCTGTGCCATAGGTTCGTAAACATTCACTAAAGCCACGATAAACACCTTCAATCCACTCAACCGTGGTATCAGACGGTAAGCCCACAGACATGACTAACCCCCAAGGTTTAGCGCCCATTGCGGCTAGATCTGATAAATTCACAGCAGCAGCACGCCAACCGACATCTTCAGGACTGGTAGTGCGATCGCTAAAATGCACACCATCCACCAACATATCCGTAGTTACGACCATCTGATGCTCAGCTAAAGTCCCCCCCATCGGTGCGGCATCGTCGCCAACAACTGCACTACAATATTGCCGAAAGATTTTCAGCAATCCTTGTTCACCTAAATCTTTAATCTTTTCTGTCATAGTTTCCCAAAGAACAAGGGGCTTAAGCCCCTTATTCAATTATGGATAGAAAGTTAGCTTTGGTAAAGCTAATGACTCTTCCCAACCCATCATGATATTCATGCATTGTACCGCTTGGGCGGCTTGACCTTTCATCAGATTATCGATCGCTGAAACGACAATGACGCGACCTGTGCGCGGATCGACTTCCACACCGAGATAACAGAGATTTGTACCTAAAGCCCATTTCGTTTGAGGGAAGATATTTTTGGGTAATACCTGTACCCATTCAGAATTGCGATAAAAGGATTTATAGATCGTGAGAATATCGTCCTTAACTAACCCAGGGTCGCGTAATTTGGCATATACCGTCGATAGAATGCCGCGTATCATCGGAATTAAGTGCGGAGTAAATTGTACTAGTACCTCTTGACCCGCCAGATCACTACAAATCTGTTCTATTTCAGGCGTATGGCGATGGTTTGCAATTCCGTAAGCTCCCAGAGATCCGTCAGCTTCGGCTAGCAATAAATTGGTTTTCGGTTGACGACCGCCACCTGATGTTCCTGACTTAGCATCAATAATGATCGTACTAGGATCAACTAATCCCTGTTTGAGCAAAGGTTGTAAAGCTAATAAGCTTGCCGTTGGATAACAACCTGCACAACCGACAAGATTGGCTGTAGCAATGCGATCGCGGTAAATTTCTGGCAAACCATACACAGCTTTAGAATTGACCTCGCCATCGGTGCGTGTTTCTTTGTACCAAGATTCATAGACTTGCAGATCGGTAAAGCGATAATCGGCAGACAGATCCAGTACTTTGCAGCCTTTAGCTAATAGCCTTGGAGCAATTTTGCTCGCTAGACCATTTGGTAATGATAAAAACACGACTTGGGCGCGATCGGCGACCTCTTCTGGTTCGAGATTTTCGATTGGTAAATTTACAGCATGGGAAATATGTGGATAGAGATCCGCAAAATTTTGACCAACAGAACCGCTTCCACCCATATAGGTAATGTCCACTAATGGATGTTCTAGCAGCAATCTGACCAATTGGATGCCACCGTAACCTGATGCGCCAATAATACCTACAGGGATACGATTCTGTGCGCTCATAAATTTACTCCATCAAAATATTAAAAATGCTATGCGAGTTTGGGGTAATAACTTAGCACAAGCCAAGTATTTAACCTCAATTCATATTTGGCAAATACTGGATTTGTGATCGCTAAAAATATGCAGTGTAAAGATAACGCATCTGTATCGTATGTAATCACCGTAAATTGGAAAATTTGTTTAGGTAGAAACATTTGATGCATAATTGCAAGTTTTCAATTCCATTCCTTGCAACTTAGTCTTAGCCCAGCAATTTCTTGGAGTAATGAAAATATACCGATAATATGGTGAGGTCTCCTAATTCTCAAAGTTGTTGAAATGAAATTTCGGTATTATAGCAATGAACATTTTCCTAAAGACTGTCAAATCACCTAAGTGAGTGAAGAAATATAACTTTAATTCGTGTGAAGTTTTGACAGGATGGATATTAGCTGAGAAAAATAACTAGCTAAAATTAGTGTTCTAGCTATCTATATTGAAATCACACCTAGTAATTTACCATCAATAAAACATAACAAAATATAGCCAAAAATCTGATGCTAACTTTAGCGAAAACAAATAGTCATCATTAAGAAAAAGTGCTTTTAAGTGATATAGCTAATCTCTGTTATGATAATCATTGTTAGAAATAAGTTGGATCTTAGAATTATTTCTTTCATATTTCCATACATTTTCTATATCTGTATAATTTCATTTTGTTATAATTTTGGGAAATTCCTAATATTTCTAAAGACATTTTCAAGTATTTTCAAGTTTTAGGTAATATTTTTGTACAATGTGTTTAAAAATGTACGACAATAAGAAGATAACCCTTTAGTAGATAGAATCACCAAATTTGTCAAATCACTCTTTTTAGGTTTTAAAGAGAGATTTTACAATTTTGAAACCTTCAAATTTCTGATAATACTATGACAGACATTGTAACTACTCCTTTAACAGGAAAGGCTCTCCTTCAAAAGGCAAAAGAGCTAAATAACTTGCCTAAACGTGAACAAGCCAAAAAATGTGGTTATTTCACTAGGGGAAAAGATGGCGTAGACCGAGTTAATTTGACAGAATTTTACGAAGCTGTACTTGCTGCTAGAGGTTTTGCCATTAATCCTGAACAGAATAAAGATGGTCGAGGGCGCGAACCAACTTTCCGTGTTAGTGTTCATAAGAATGGTCAAATCGTGATTGGTTCCACCTATACAAAGTCAATGGGGTTGAATGAAGGGGATGAGTTTGAAATTAAACTAGGATATAAGCATATCCACCTGATTCAGTTGACTAATGATCAACCAGAGGATGGCGAAGAATAAATATATCGATCTACTTCTATATACAAGTTACGTTTAAGCTTATAGTCTGTAAAGCATATTTATGAGAAGACTAAGACTTGTATTTTAAGTAACTATTTAACTAGTAAAACTAATCGAGAAGATTGATGCTGCTTAATATGGAGTAGTTCATTTTCTCGTTTTTTTATTTATTCTGATTTTTATCAATATAACTTTTGCTTTCTAGGTTTTTGTTTCTATGCAGCTTGTCGATACACATGTCCACATTAACTTCAAAGATTTTCAGGATGATCTCAATGCAGTGCGCGATCGCTGGTTAGATCACTGTGTCACCAAACTCGTACATTCCTGCGTTAGCCCTGATGAATTTCCTCAACTGCAAGCGATCGCTGATCAATTTCCTGAGGTTAGCTTAGCGGTTGGACTACATCCTCTTGATAAAAATCTCAACACAACTGGCTGGAATCCTGAAATTGGCGATCGCATTAAGTCTTTGGCTAGTAGTGAACCGAGGGTAGTAGCGATCGGGGAGACTGGCTTAGATTTTTTTAAATCTGATAACCAAGCTGCTCAAATCGAAGCGTTTAAATCACAACTACGCACAGCACGAGCACTAAATTTGCCCGTAATAATTCATTCGCGTGAAGCCGCAGTCGCCACCCGTCAAGTATTGCAAGAAATAAATGTCGAATTGCCACAAGAACCTATTCGTGGGGTGATGCATTGCTGGGCAGGTAATCCAGAGGAAACTCAATGGTTTGTGGATCTGGGAATGTATATCAGCTTTAGTGGTGTAGTCACATTCAAAAATGCCCATGATTTGCATGAGTCAGCAAAAATTGTACCGAATGATCGCTTGTTAGTAGAGACCGATTGCCCATTTCTCGCACCAGTTCCAATGCGTGGCAAGCGCAATGAACCTGCCTATGTGTTGCACGTTGCTGAACATGTCGCTAAGTTACGAAATGTAGATTTAGAGACTCTTGCAGCTCAAACTACTGATAACGCTTTGAAGCTGTTTGCCATAGCTTAAGAATATTTACAAAATAGCTAGAACGATTGTTTTGTCAGCCTTTGCACTTGTCATTGTGCTTAGCGGTGCTCATAAGCCCATCCCACATACCGCTAAAATTGATTTATGCAAATATACCTAGATCATAGTGCTACTAGTCCTGTACGCCCCGAAGTCATTGAGCTGATGACAGAAGTAATGCGATCTCAATGGGGCAATCCCTCTAGCCTCCATGCGTGGGGTGAGCGTTCTACCATGGCGATCGAACGGGCGCGGTTGCAGGTGGCAAGTTTATTAAACGCCGATCCTGAAGGGATTATTTTTACTTCTGGGGGAACAGAGGCAGACAATATGGCTTTGATGGGGATTGCACGGCTATATCAAACACCACAGCACATAATCATCTCATCGGTGGAGCATTCTGCTGTACGTTTGTCTGCTCAGTACTTAGAGCAACATGGTTGGGAAATTACCAGATTATCTGTTGATCGCGATGGGAAAGTATCACCACAAGATTTAGGTCGATCTCTACGTCCGAATACAGTACTGGTGTCAGTAATTGCTGCTCAAAATGAAGTGGGGACAATTCAACCAATTGATAAGCTTGGTCAAATTTGTCGTAATGCCAATGTGCCATTTCATACTGATGCGGTGCAAGCGATTACCAAAATGAGCATCAATGTCCAGACTTTACCGATCGATCTGTTATCTCTTTCCGCTCATAAGTTCTATGGTGGACAGGGCATTGGCGCGTTATATGTTAATCCGTTAATTATTCAAAAAAATGGACTAGTTCCTCTCAACCTAGGTGGTGGACAGGAACGTGGTTATCGCTCAGGGACGCAGGCTGTTGCCGCGATCGCAGGATTAGGACTTGCGGCTGAACTAGCAGCCAAGGAATTAGTGAGCGAATCACAACGTTTGACAAAATTGCGTGATCACCTCTATGCATTACTAACTGATATTCCTGATCTTATTCCCACGGGCAGCTCTAACCGCTTACCCCATCATCTGAGCTTTTACCATAAATACCTTGATGGTCGTCGGCTTGTGCGTGAACTCAGTTATGCAGGGATTGCGATTAGTTCTGGTTCGGCATGTAGTAGCGGCGCGATCGAGCCAAGCGCAATCTTATTAGCAATGGGATATTCGGATTCCGAAGCTAGAAACAGTATCCGCATCACCCTCGGCAAATCCACCACCGAAGCCGATATCGAGTGGACAGCATTAGCAATACATCAAATTCTAAGCCGAGTTTAAAAAATATAGCTATAAGTAGGTTTGCCTGCGGAGCAGGCAAACCTACTTATAGTCGTAAATATACTTATGGCACGACGAGAACAGGACAAGGAGACAAGTTTATAACCTTCTGGCTTACGCTATGCTCCTCAGGATGTTCTTCTGTCAAGCTAACTCCCCGTGAACCCATAACAATTAGGTCAGCATTAATTTCATCGGCAAAATCGCAAATTACAAAAGCAGTCTTGCCCTCAGCAACTTTGGTATGAACTGAAATACCGACTTCGGCAAAATAAGTCTTGACTTCTTCGATTAAATCTTGGGATGAAGTGCGATCACTATCTTTAGCATCAGGTTCAGTAACCGACAGTACATATAGTTGCGCCTGATATTTCTGTATCAGATTGATCGCGATAGCTACAGCTTGGCGGGTTTCTTGACTTCTGTTTAAAGGGAATAAAACAGTTTTGAACATAATTCCTACCTAACACTGCAATTCAGTCAACAAATTTTGGACTTGAGAAATTTTTATTCTCTTTATTCCATTTTAATGACGAACGGGTCGCAAGGATTTAATTTTCTTAATTTTTAACATGATAGTTAACTATAGCCAGCTTTACTCAATCCGCTAATGGCTAGATAATTCTACTTAGAAACTATATAACGAAATCCTGACCTTCGCTAAAAATACTGATTACGGATCGCGATCGCCATTGCACTAAAGAGAGAAAATTTATGCCACAAGAATCAAACTTACACAATTCAGACACAGCAACTTCCGTTACATCTGTCACAGAAGAACCTGTTCAAGAAAAGATTACTCTATGGGGAGAGATTATTAAAGGTTGGCATTGGGTTGTATTTATCTGGAAAATGATGGGTAGCTTTGGCGGAATTCGTCAATTATTAAGTTCTATAAAGAAGACCGTGATCATGTTAATTAAACGATTATTAATTCAGTTGCAAACTGACAAACGTTAGTACAGCGCTTTGCATTTTCTTAAAACTCAGAGCAACCTTCAAAAAGCTTGCAAATTAAGCTTTTTGAAGGTTGCTCTAGACCACACAAAACCTAAATAGGTTGTAATACTTAATAAAATAGATAGGGATGCAAAGCCTTCCTATCCACTTTCTCGACAGTAAACACCAGACTTTACTACATCAGTGCTAACATTGCGAGATATATAAAGAGAAAAAAGTCAAAACGGAAGAAGAGTATAGATGGATGCCGTAACAAAAATTATCCCTTTTTATGGCAGGGAAATTAAATTAAGAATTGGTACGTTTGCGCCCCAAGCTGGTGGCTCAGTATTAGTCCAGTGTGGGGAAACCGCAATCTTAGTGACAGCGACCAGAGGTCCTGCTCGTGAAGGTGTAGATTTTGTACCCCTCCTTGTTGATTACGAAGAGCGTTTATATGCGGCAGGTCGGATTCCTGGTGGTTTCCTGCGTCGTGAAGGTAGACCACCTGAAAAAGCAACTCTAATTTGCCGTTTAATTGATCGCCCGATGCGTCCTTTATTCCCTAATTGGTTGCGCGATGATGTGCAGATCGTTGCCACGACAATGGCGATCGACGAAAAAGTGCCCCCCGATGTCTTGGCAGTAACAGGAGCATCGATCGCAGCTCAAATTGCAGGATTGCCCTTTAGTGGACCCATGGCGGGTGTACGCGTTGGCTTAGTTGGTGATGAATTTATCATTAATCCAACCTATGCAGAAGTAGAAGCAGGCGACCTTGATCTAGTAGTGGCTGGTACTTCTGAAGGGATCATCATGGTGGAGGCAGGGGCAAACCAGTTGCCTGAAGCGGACATGATTGAGGCGATCGATTTTGGCTATGAGGCTGTGCAAGAGCTAATCAAAGCCCAACTTGATCTAATCCAAGAGTTAGGGATTGCGCCACCAGACCTGACCCCTCCTGAAACCGATTCCACTCTAGAAAACTTTATTGCGGATCAAGTTAAGGATAAAGTTGCCCAAGTAGTTGCTAGCTGTGAAAGGGATCGCAATGTCCGTGATGCTAACCTCGATGCGATCAAAGCCGAGCTACTAGAAGTAATTGCCGCGTTGCCCGATGAAGATCCTATCAAACTAGCATCTGATAAGAAGGTGATTAGCTCGACCTACAAGGAACTGACCAAAAAACTGATGCGATCGCAGGTGATCGAGCAGAATATCCGCATTGATGGACGCAAACTTGATGAAGTTCGCCCCATCTGGACAGAGGTCAGCGTATTGCCTCGTGTGCATGGTAGTGGGCTATTTAACCGTGGGCTAACCCAAGTCCTATCGATCGCCACCCTTGGAACTCCTGGTGATGCACAGGAGCTTGACGACCTGCATCCTGATGCCAAGAAGCGCTATATGCATCATTACAACTTCCCGCCCTACTCTGTGGGTGAAGCTAGACCGATGCGATCGCCAGGTCGTCGTGAAATTGGTCACGGAGCCCTAGCCGAACGCGCCCTTGAGCCTGTATTACCACCTAAGGATAAATTTCCCTATATTCTGAGAGTTGTATCCGAAGTCTTGTCCTCCAATGGTTCCACCTCAATGGGTTCCGTTTGCGGTTCGACCCTTGCATTGATGGATGCAGGTGTGCCGATCTCTAAACCTGTAAGCGGTGTAGCGATGGGCTTGATCAAAGAAGGGGATGAAGTTCGTATCTTGACTGACATTCAAGGGATCGAAGATTTCCTTGGTGACATGGACTTCAAGGTCGCAGGTACTGATACAGGTATCACAGCGCTGCAAATGGATATGAAGATTACTAGCATCTCCATGAATACAGTGCGTGAAGCGATCACCCAAGCCAAAACTGGTCGCGCTCACATCATGCAAAAGATGCTGGAAATTCTTCCTGAGCCAAGACTACAGCTATCACCCTATGCGCCACGCTTGCTAACAATTCGCATTGATCCAGAGCAAATCGGCATGATTATTGGTCCTGGTGGTAAAAACATCAAGGGCATCACCGAGGAGACTGGAGCCAAGATCGATATTGAAGATGATGGTACAGTGATGATTTCCTCAATGAGTGGCGAAGGTGCGCTCAAGGCAAAACGCATCATCGAAAATATGACCCGTCGCGTTGGTTCAGGTGATGTCTATTTGGGTAAGGTCACAAGGATTATTCCCATTGGTGCGTTTGTTGAGTTTCTCCCTGGTAAGGAAGGAATGGTACATATTTCCCAATTGGCGGAAGGTCGTGTGGGCAAAGTCGAAGATGAAGTGGCCGTTGGTGATGAAGTCTTGATTAAAATTCGCGAAGTAGATAGTCGCGGACGCTTCAATCTCACTCGTCTGGGTATTCATCCCGATGAGGCAGCAGCAGCAAGAGCAGCAGCAGCAGCTAATACATAAAAAAGAGAAGGGTCGCTAAGCGACCCTTCTCTTTTAGGACGAGCGATCGCAAAATACAAGTAGCAGTGCTTCGCGCTGCTACTTGTATTTTGGCTACAGATAATTACACCTAGCGACTTACAGCTTATAGTCACCTGTATCAGGAAATAGTGTAAGGCGGCGCAAGCGCCGCCTTA
This sequence comes from Pseudanabaena sp. M53BS1SP1A06MG, assembly GCA_020404105.1. Lineage (GTDB taxonomy): Bacteria > Cyanobacteriota > Cyanobacteriia > Pseudanabaenales > Pseudanabaenaceae > Pseudanabaena > Pseudanabaena mucicola_A. Next base: position 26,434 of record JADBWH010000036.1, read on the forward strand.
CACTATTTGGGTTTCAAGAGTCGCACAGCTATGCTAAAAAGGAAAAGGCGTTTAGGGGGTGTATCCAAGTAATGATTGTTAAAGAATTAGATCGTCTAGAACCAAGCGATAAATTTGAGCAAGCAGGATATTATGCTGAATCCCAACTTGCTTTTTATCTCAAACGTGAATTTAAAGATGATCCACAGTTTCTAATTTTTAATAATCTGCGGTTAGTAAATGCTGATGATGTTAGTCAGATCGATCATTTGGTATTACATCGTTATGGAATGATAATTATCGAGAGTAAAAGCGTTACTACTCGTGTTGAGGTTAATGAGCATGGTGAGTGGAAGCGTTGGTTTAATAACGCTTGGCAAGGAATGCCATCACCAATTTTGCAGGCACAACGACAGGGGAAATTTCTTAAAGATTATTTAGAGAATCATGTTGAGAATCTTCTAAATAAGAACCTTTTGGGCAATCAAACCCATTTTATGAAAATGCCAATTGATGTTTTGGTCGCAATTTCTGATGCTGGAATTATCAATCGTCCTCAGAATGAAAAGCTCGATCTTGTTTGTAAGGCGGATCAAGTTCCTGACAAGGTTAAAGAGATCGCAACGGAATATCGGAAAAAAGATAGTCTCTTCAACCTTAGCTTAGAGATTCCCTATGAGTTTGCTAAAGATGAAATCCCAAGAATTAGTCAATTTTTGGTAACTAGCCACAAACCAGCCGCAACTCACAAAAAAACTGTTTCGGTTGCGCCTAAGGGTATTCAGAAACCAGAAATCAAGACTAAGCCGATCATTAAAGAAGCAAAGCCAACTGCAAAGAACATCTGTTCCCATTGTCAAAGTCTGAATCTGTCAATTTTGTATGTTCATAGTTACTTCTTTAAATGTAACGATTGTGGCAAAAATACAGCGATTAAAAATTTATGTCCATCCTGTGGCGATCGCGAGAAAGTCAGAAAAAGCAGCCTACAGTTTTTTACTGAATGCGAAAAATGTCGTACTTCACGCTTATTTCATACCAACTCAACAAACACCTAAAACTTAGAGAGAGGGTTTGCGTAGCAAATCCTCTCTCTAAGCTCAAAATTAAAAGCCTTGCGTAGCAAGGCTTTTAATTTTGAGCTTTTAAAATTTGCCAGCACTGAGAAAAAATATGCCACCAAATATAGCTTCGACTTCGCTCAGTCAACGCAGGCTGAGCGAAGTCGAAGCGACTGTCCTATGATGCGGTTAGTGAGGAGCCGATACCTTGGAAGAAAGCCCATGATAGAAAGAAGTTGCTAATAAAAATAGCTAGTAAAGCGGTAACAACTGCGGTAGTTGTAGACTCACCCACACCTTTTGCACCACCTGTAGTGGTTAAACCCCATGTTGTCCCGATTACAGCTATCAACAAGCCGAAAAAGCTCGATTTGAGTAAGGCAGCGATCAAATCCCAAGGCTTGAGTAAATCCTGCACAGAATTGAGAAACATGGTCGAAGAAATACCATACATCGCATCTGAGAGAAATAAACCGCCAGCCATCCCTGTTAAAAAGCCCATAATCGTGAGGATTGGCAACATCAAAATACAGGCGATCGCGCGAGGGGTTGCCAAATAATCAATCGGATTTGTCCGCAACATATAAAGCGCATCAATTTGCTCAGTCACCTGCATTGTGCCGATTTCTGCAGCAAAGGCAGAGCCGACCCGTCCTGCAATAATCACAGCCGTCAACACAGGAATTAACTCACGGCTCAAAGCGATCGCTAAAATCCCCCCGATCGCCTGTTGAGCGCCAAAGTGAATAAATTCGCGGGCAACTTGAATTGTAAACACCGCACCGACAAACGAAGCCGTAATCAAGGTAATCAACAGAGATTCTGTGCCAACTATAGACATCTGCTCGATTGTATTGCGCCAATGGAAACGTCGATAGATCAAGATATGGGTGATGATTTGTCCGACGAGTAGACAACTTTGTCCCACTTTAATTAGCCAACCACCAAAATTGCCCATACCCTAAAGTTCCTGTTTTATTGTTTTGATCCTATAGTAAAAGGGTATTGGAGTGCTGCCCATCCTAAACCAGCAGAAGATTTCCCTACATAAGAAATGGCGCTCTGAGTTATCTCTCATCTAAGGAAATAAATGTAATGTCCAGTTACAGGGTTGCTGAAGATCGCTAAACTTACCAGTGAGCCAGTACCAAATTGCGAGCCGAGTCCGAAAGAAACCAACCATCAAAAAAGAATCTTTAGGCACTGCTACTCCATACTTCTTACCATCAGTAACTATGGCATACCAATGCGTATCAGTACCTTTGACGACTAAGAAAGAACGATAGAAGATTTCTTGATATTGCAGTGGTAGAGCAAAGACAGCATAAACATTATGCTCACCTCGCCAAGGTTCTGCCACAATCTTAACTGGATAAAATTTTAAGCTAGTTGAGTTTCTAATTTCTGTCATCGTCGAACATAGAGAAGAATTTAGGTTTAAGTTCTCTGGAATTTTAGGTGAGAAGTTTGTCATCAGTATAGACACAGCACCTGTGCTTAAAGCTCTGATCGCCGCCACCAGAAATTTATGGAAGGCAATCGGTAGCTCTGCGTGGATTAGGTTCAGGGACTTTATGGATTAGCTTGATAAGATTGATATGATTGGCAAGACTCACTGATAAGGTTCATTGACAAGGCTCAAGGCGATTGATAAGACCAATGATCGCATCTACATATCTGTTTAATTCCCTCAGTCGCAAGTTGCTATTGTTAATGATGATACTGAAAATCACTTCAGGATAATGTTTAGGTTTAGCGTACCCTGATAAGGCACTTACTCCCGTTAATGTGCCAGTTTTAGCTTGAAGTGACAAAGGATTTGATCTCCACCGATTAGTTAAAGTACCATCTGCTGTGCCATCGACTTTTGAAACTGGCAAAGAATTACGGAAAGTACGGTCATCAGCCACATTATACAAAAGTTGGGAGATCGCTCTAGGGGTCGTCAAATTACGGCGCGACAGTCCAGAGCCATCCGCTAGCAAAACATTATGAGAACCAATCTTGCTCGCATCTAAATATTCTTTGAGCGAAGATATGCCACCATTTACACTATTGAGGGAAACATGGTCATAGAAGCGATCGCCTAGGGGCTTTTGAAATAGTTTGGTATAGAATTTCTCACCTACGGCTCTGAGTAATAGTTCGGCATAAAGGTTATTGCTATCCTTATTGGTAGTTGTAATCAGTTGCGAGAGTGGTGGTGAATAGACGATCGCTAGGTCTTGGCTCGGGGAAAGCTTTGGGGTAATATTTGTGAAGGGTTTGATTTTAATTCCTTGTGCATCCAGTTCTTGACGCAATAGTTGTAAAAAATTAGCTTCAGGGTCAGGAACTGTCACACTACCATCTTCTCGTTCTGACTTGACAGAAATTGCACCACTGATGATCAGTACTTTTTGACCATAGGGACGGACAACACTCAAAGCATGATTAGGCATCATATACAGCATAGAGTCATCACTGGCTGTGTAGGATTTATTCTCCACCAGCCAATCTTTAGCCAATGCAGGATTTTCCCATTCAAAGATTGCGGGTTGACCAATTGTGTTAGGTCGGATAGACCAATTCAAGGAATTTTCATTAATCGTGAAGGGTGATACCTTGGCTGCATAATATTCTTGGAGATCTTTCCATTCCCAACTATCTACAAGTTCGTCACCCCTGCGAATAGTTCTTGTCCAAATCCCTCCATTGATCTGCTTGATCCCTCTATTTTTGAGTTGAGTGACGAGGGATTTTAATCCTGTCTCTGAGTTAAAGCTGGGATCGCCCGAACCCACCAACCATAATCCATTTTCTAGAGTACCTTGAGGATTGGGCAAATCATTGGACATCAACTTGGTTGCAAAGCGATAGTCTGATCCTAAAGCTTTTAAAGCAATCGCAGTGGTAAATAGTTTGGTATTAGAGGCAGGAATGAAATAGCGATCGCCATCAAGATTGGCTAATACTTTTGGTTTCGTCTCATTAGTTTGAACAAATACCCCCACTCGTGAAGCCTGTAATTGTGGAGATTGGGCAACTTGAGACAATTCCTGTTGCAACTGCGCGGGACAAATGCGATCAGGATTAGCTTGGATTGACAATGGCGCAATCAGAGGAATTGCAACTAGGGTGATCGCTGAAAATACAGAGCCTTGGAGACTAAGCTTCCTCATATGGCAAACAAAAGGCGAGGAAAAAGACTGAAGTGGCATTTAATAAACAAAGCAGAAAGAACATGTATAGATTTCAGGTTAGTATGATTGTGCTTCAACATTACTAGGACTTACGCAAACCGAACGAATTTCTTAGGATTGAGGTAGATGTGGTGCGGGCTTCGCCCGCACCACATCTACCCAATGCGTAAGTCCTAATTATTTGAGGTTGCTATATTAGCTATTGTGGCGTTAATAAGATGATTTGTTGCTGCTGGAGCGATCGCACATCTACTAAAGTTGCCTCAACAGTTTCTAGGATCTGCGCGACGGTTTGACCCTGATTTTGCCCTTGAGATTGACTATGATCAGTTGCTAATAGGAACTTCCATGCGGACTCACTGATTTTCACAAGTTGATAATTGTAATCAAAGAAATGAGGACTATCGCGCCAGCCATAAATACAGGGACTTGGCTCAGGAATGGCTCTTAGTAATTCCTCATCAACTTGCCAATTCTTCTTCTCAAGGGGTGGACGTGCTAAAAAGAACTCATAATGGGAAATTGTGTGCGGATCGAGAACTTCGATGAGGCGATAGCGTTGGCGCTCAGTGAGATGTTGCGATCGCGCAATTAAGTCAGGAGCTTTACCGATCAAGCGATTTAAGTCCCATACTTGCGGATTAGAGAAACCAAGAAATTCCAAACCTGAAGCATCAATTAATTCAAAGAGAGTATTCACATTGTAATTAAGCTCTTGGGGATGTACATACATATCCGCAAAACAGGCATCCTGTTGATTTTCTGCTGCCCAACGTTCAGTTTCACGACGACGGAGCGCATTCGTCTCAGGTAGATTTGCAAATATCTCTCTACCAATTTTCACACCATCGACATAATCGCCACGCTTATCACCTTGTAATAAAGCGATCGCTTCCTGCATCAAGCGAATTTCCCAACGTCCTAGTTCGCCATATACAAAAATATGTAGCAATCCTCCAGAAGCAAGCTTATTTGCTAGAGCCTGTATGCCACGGATAGGATCGGTGGTATGGTGAAGAACGCCTACGGAATTGATTAGATCAAACTCTCCTTCCAATTGGTCAGCATCAAATAGACTGAGGTGATGGAATTCGGCTCTGGTTGCTCCTGATCTTTTACAGCGTTCTTTGGCAACGGCGAGGGTTCCTTCGCTAAGATCGATACCGACAACATGGGCTTCGGGGTTTAGATGGACAAGATATTCGGTGCTTACGCCTGAACCACAGCCTGCATCGAGAACACGAATATTATTTTTAGAAGGCTTTTGTCCAGTACAGAAGTTGTAGGCAGCTTGCCAGTTCCATCGCCAGTTATATCCAGGAGGTGGTTCATCAAGGAGAGGTTCTGGTGGAAAGGGGTAGGTGTTGTAGAGTTTGGCAACGGCTTCGCTGACTTTGGGATCGGACATGGGTAATTTTTTAGAATTGTTTTATTATTGGTTTAATATTTTACGGTTAAAACCAGTTTTTAGGACATTCAAAATGGCTCCCGTTCGTCTATGTGGTGTTACCAAAAAATTTGCAGAAAATACGGTTCTTCGAGAAATTGATCTAGAAGTAGCCGATCGCGAATTTTTGGTCTTAGTTGGTCCCTCAGGTTGCGGCAAAAGTACATTATTGCGGTTAATCGCTGGCTTAGAAGAAGTAACCGACGGCTCCATATACCTAGGCGATCGCCAAATTAATCACCTTCCGCCCAAGGTTCGCGATATTGCGATGGTATTTCAAAGCTATGCGCTTTATCCCCACATGACCGTCTACAACAATATTGCCTTTGGTTTAAGACGGCAGCGATCGCGTAATTTGTCACCCCTTGCATGGCTATCACCCACCAGTAAAAAACAAAAGGCTGAAATCGATCAACGAGTACAACAGGTTGCCGAATCCCTGCAAATTTCCCATTTACTAAGCCGCAAACCCAAGGAACTATCGGGCGGACAAAAACAACGTGTGGCTCTTGGTCGTGCGATCGCCCGCAATCCCCAAGTTTTTTTAATGGATGAGCCTCTATCCAATCTCGATGCTCAGTTACGCAGTGATACGCGATCGCAAATTGTGCAGTTACAAAAGCAATTACAAGTAACGACTATCTATGTGACCCACGATCAAGTGGAAGCAATGACCATGGGCGATCGCATTGTCGTTTTAAACAAAGGTGACATTCAGCAAGTAGATACTCCTTTAAATATCTATCGCCAACCTGCCAATGCTTTTGTAGCTGGATTTATGGGTTCTCCACCGATGAATTTTCTGTCCGTACAGGTTGATAGCAATGGAAATCTGTATGGTGAGAGTTTGCATCAGCCAATTTCCATTAATGAATTATCCCTTAATCAGATTGGATGCGATCGTCCTTTTACGCTAGGATTCCGTCCTGAAGATTTACAACCTTCAAATGCTGAGAATGCTCAGTTAGAAGGTATTGTTGAACTAGTGGAAGCACTTGGATCAGAAACAATTGTGTTACTAAAAATCGCGGATACAGAAATTAGAGCAAGGGTTTCCGCCGATATTAGTTTGGAATATGATTGGCAAATAGGCGATCGCAGTTTTTGGCACTTTGAATTGCATAAACTCTACGCCTTTGATGCCGATTCAGGGATTACGTTGCATCATCCCTATCAAAAGTTTTGAAAGCACTGTTTCGCCGCGCTTTTAAAAATCTAAATTGCATAAACTTTACCATGAAATGAATTCAGGAAACTTCTTCGCTAGTTCTGTAATCGCAGGACAAACTGTGGCATTATCAGTACGATTCTCTAAAGTATTCCAACTAAAGGGAGCAGATTGTGCTGCTGATAGCCATAACAATTTTTTCGCACGAGTCATTCCCACATAGAGTAGACGAAATTCCTCTGCTTGTTTGAGATAACTACATTGTTTCCATGCTTCCTCAGCATTGGGAACTCGCTCATGATGCACGATCGCTCGAATCTGCGCTCTTGCCACTTCAGGCAAACCAAAATCCCCCAGAAATTTGGCAGATTCAGGAATATAGGCTTCCCCTGGACAAATGCGCTTATGTAAAAAGGGCAAGAAGACCACATCCCAATCTAGCCCTTTAGCTTTATGTAGACTAATAATCGTCAACTGTCCCGCAGCCATATAGCGCCCTTCCAGATTCTCATCTTCCACTGCTTCAAAGTTCTCAGACTCGACAATTTCCTTTAATTCCGCAATCACCGTTTGCATGGAGTAATTGCCCACAAGTTGTTGATTGAGGCGATCACCTAATTTATCGGCTGTCGCTAATAGTCCCGCTTCATCATCATAGAGAGTAAAGGCAATAAATGGAATCAGGTTATAGAGAGGAAGTTCAGTTTTGGCTCGGAGTAAAGCCTTACATTTAGATTGAGCATCTTGAGCAAGTGACGTTAGTGTAGGATCTAATAATGTGGGATAGAGGAACTGTTCGGGATTGCTAGCAAGAGCATTTAAATCTTGCTGTGATGAAATTTTGAGGCGATCTTTGAGAACTTCTAGAGCAGATTTGAGATTATCGGGCGAATGGGGACGCTCTATAAATTGCAAAATTGCCAACATATCTATTGGTACACGCGATCGCCGATCACTCTGTTCCACATCATAGATTTTAATGTCATACTCCTTGGTCAGCCATGCTAAAGAATCCGCCACGAAGCGTCCTTGATTATGTTGGCGCACTAAAATCGCCATACTGAGTTTAGGATCTTGTTCATGCAGTTGCTTAATCCGTAAACCTATCAACTCAATTTCATGCTCAATATCATCAACTGTATTCGGTAAATAAATTTCTACACCCTTGCCAATGGGTTCAGGATTAGCATTTGTCTGTGGATCGTTGGCATCTACAGGATGTATTCTTTGTTGACGGAAGGGTTTTTCTAATTTGGCATATTCGGAATGATTGACCCAATGCAAAACGTAATTAGCGGCTCGCATCACATTGACTGTGCTACGTCCTGCTTGATCGAGGGTGGAGAGTTGGGAGTTAAGTTGGCAGCGATCGCAAAATTCATTAAAAAAACGCGGATCGGCTGTGGTGAATGTGGAATTAATCGCTTGATTTGGATCACCGACCCGCATCAAATTTTTGATATTTTCTTCAAGGGGAGACAAGGCAAGAATCTCCAACAAATCCGTTTGTAATGGTGAAGAATCCTGTGCTTCATCCTCAAATACTGCAAAAACACGCTCTTGCCAATATTTGCGAATACTGTCATTTTTTAAGACTCGCAACGCGCCTAAAATCATATCGTCATAGTCGATCGCCCCTTCTTGCCTTAAGAGTCGCTCATAGGTTTCATAAAGTCCTGCGGCAACTTCTAAAATAGTTCCACCATCGGAAGATTCGGCTTGGCGCAAATCTTCTGGCGTTAATTCAGAACTCTTTGCCGTTGCGATCGCTTCTCTCGCTAAGCTCGGCAAAACATCAGTGCGTAATACAGTCTGTCGCCGCAAGCGTTCCGTATCTTCCCCATCAAAGCTTCTGCCTTCTAGAAGTAGATCGTATAATTTGGGATTCTCTTTCACCCAAAGATTTGTCGCATTGCGAATTAAGCGCTGTTTTTGAGATTCAGAAACAATGATCGTTTCGCCTGCACCAAATCCTGATAGATCACGATGGTTGCTCGCAATGGTATATGCCAAGCTATGCAAAGTACTAACAGTAAAAGCACTCTGGGGCAATCGCAAATTTTTTAAATGTTCTGATACTTTTTTGCGAATGTTGCTGACGGCCGATCGCGTAAAGGTGACGATTACTAATTGCTTTTGGCGATGTAAATTGAAATTAGCGATCGCGATCGCGGCGGCAACTGCCATACCCGTTGACTTTCCTGCCCCTGGGACTGCGGAAACGGCAAGCTCTCCACCCTGCCAGTCCGCCATTGTTTGCTGACCCTTACGGAGTGTTTTGCGTAATTCATTGAGAGCTTCGGACAAGACCATAGATGATTTATTGCAAATTTATGTTTATTGTTCTGAAATTTTTAGTCCAGTCAATTCATCTAAAGATAAGCCTGTCAAATCACAAATAGTGCGATCGTCCATCAAATTCAACATTTTCTTGGCAATCTCAAGAGCTTTTTGTCTTGATCCCTGCTGTAGTCCCTGCTCCAGCCCTTGTTCTAGTCCTTGTTCTAGTCCTTGTTCTAGTCCTTGTTCTAGTCCTTGTTCTAGTCCTTGTTCTAGTCCTTGTTCTAGTCCTTGGCGAATACCCTGCTCACGACCTTCACGCAGAGCTTGCTTAACAGCTTTTTTTACCGCTTTTGTAACTGCTCCACGCTGATCTTGAATGAAAAACTCACTTTTTTCTTGATCATCTAACTCATCAAGGGTGAGGTTAGCTTGATTGGCAATATAAAATGCCTTTCTAATTTCAGGAATGTTACCCATGACTTCAGGGACATCATCAAGGTAGCGAGCTTTGTTCATGAAATATAGCCATTTATCAATGATAGTTACTAAGTCTGATAGCTCTTTTGTAAATTTGGGCAGTTCTACAAAAATCAGTTCGATGTCATAGATGGGGTAATCAATGAGGAAATCTTTTTCTTTTAAAATGAATTTGGAGATAACATTACCTAGCTCAGGAAACATGACAAAATCTGTAATAGTCAAGGCAATTACAGGATTGAGGAGGCTGTAGTCATGTCCAGAGCCAAGTTGGGTGGAATAGGATTTAGCAGCATTGTATAAAATCCTTTTCTCAAATCCTTCAATGTTTAAGACTTGCATCTCAATGATTACAGTACGCTGTTCGCCTGTTTCTGCTTCAATGATTTTGGCTTTGATATCTAGATAGGTTGATTTGAGTCCCCGAATTTTTGGCGCAACATAGGGATTAATGATTTCTATGTCTTGGATAACAGGTTGAGCTTCATAGATCAGTGCATTAAGGAAGCTAATTAATATATCTTTGCTATCTTCGGAACCGAAGATTTTTTTGAATGCAAAGTCAATTTTAGGATTAATGAAGATCATAGATTTAATTACCAGTTAATTACCAGATTTTTAGACTCACTCTTCTTTACTTTTGCGGTGTTGCTATTTACTTTCGCGGAAGAGGGCGAAAATGTTGTCTAGGTTTACAGGGAGCTGAGTCATGGTGATATGTAAAGCGATTTAGATCTACATGAATATTTTATCAATTCCGATCGCTTAAACAATACGATACAATATCGAAAAAGTTGCTGAGGTTTTCTAAGTTTAGGTCTTCTAAAAATAAGCTTGGTTAGAATAGGAGTTAAGTTGTCAAAAAATGTAGCACTACTATGGGACTTGAAAGACATTAAAGAGCCTTGATCAGGATAAAGGGATGACAGAAATATTAACAGAAGTAGATAAGTCGGCGCGATCGCTCTACGAACAATGGGAACAACTGGTATTTCAATCACCATATTTAGCAGTGATCAAAGCCAAGGAACTATTGCAGGAGGGACAAATGACAGAAGCCTATAACGTTTTAGAGAGTTTAGCGGAATCAATGGGGCGATCGGAAAGGAAAGCTGTCAGCAGCCAATTGACGCGGTTAATGCTGCATATCATTAAATGGCGAGACCAACCTGAAAAACGTAGCCCTAGCTGGATGATTTCGATTCGTTCGGCAAGGCGCGAAATTGCAGATAGCCAAGAAGAAATGCCAAGTCTCAATCGCGATTTTTTGCTTTCGATTTGGGATAAATGTTTTGCCGCAGCTAAACAGGATGCGCGGGATGAAATGGGCAAAAAGCCCCTAACTACGTCCTTAAGCTGTGCTGAAGTATTTGAAGAAGTCTATACAATTTGGGAAGATTAGACCCAAGGGTAAAATTGTGAAGTGCGAAATATTTCACTAAGTCGCTACGCTTAATAGACATCAACTATACTTCCACTAATCAATACGATACAATATCGAAAAGTTACAGAAATTTTTCAAGTTTATGTCTTCTGAAAATCCAAATCAGTTCGCTTTGACGATCACCTTTACCGATCCAGATTTGACCAATGAGGAACGTGATGATGAGGCAGTGCAGTTATTAGACGCATTAAGCGATCGCTCTGATATTGAGTCTGTTGATCGAGTGCGCGATCCTAATCCACCAGAGGGAAATAAGAGCATTGGTGGTTTTTTGGTAGGAGTTTTGGCGGCGGAAGTTAGTACAGCAAATGCTAAGAAGGTTTTAGGATTTTTGGGTGATCGCCTTGGCAATAAGCCAATCTCTTTTGAGGTGGAAGGCAATGGTAAAAAACTGAAAGTAAGTGCCAGTAGCCGTGAAGAGTTGGAGTTTGCAATGCAAAAGGCTAGAGAATTTATTGAGGCGGCATAATGGGACGATACGCGCTATTAATTGGCATTAGTAACTACAATGCAGGGCTAACACCTTTACCGAGTGCGGTGAAGGATGTCGATGCTTTGCATCAAGTTTTACTCAATCCTGAAATTGGCGGCTTTGCTGAGTCCGATGTGAAGGTTTTGAAGGATGCCGAAAAGACTGAGATCGAGACGGAGATTTATCATTTATTTAAAGATCGAAAAAATGATGACCTGTTGCTATTTTATTTTTCTGGGCATGGTGTGACAGATAGTCAGAATAATTTTTATTTGACAGCAATCTCGACAAACAAAGATGCTTTACCCCCCACCGCACTTCCGTCAAGCTATATCCATAATTTGATGAATAATACGGGTAATAGGAATAGATCTAAGCATCAAGTGGTGATTTTGGACTGTTGTCATAGTGGGGCATTTTCTAAAAATGCAAAGGGTGTTGGTACTGTAAATGTATTGCCAAAGTTGGGCGGCGAAGGTCGAGCAATTTTAACAGCATCGTCATCGGATCAGTATGCTTTTGCACAGGAGGGATTTGAGTTGTCTCTCTATACACATTTTTTGGTGGAAGGACTAAAAACTGGAGCGGCGGATCGGGATGGCAATGGAGAGATTGCAGTTGATGAATTATATGACTATGTAAGGGATAAAGTCAGGAGCGTGAATGATGATATGTCGCCTGAGTTTCATCCTGTAAAGGAAGGATATCGGATTATATTAGCAAAGGCAGCGCTAGACGATCCAAAACTCAAGTTTCGGAAAGAGGTTGAGAAGGTTGTGCGTGATAGCAATGGTAAGATCTCAAAATTTGCAAAGTCTGCCTTGTCAATAAGTTGGAAAAATTTAGAATTGAGTCAATTAGAAGCTGAAGCAATTATTGCTGAAGTTATCCGTCCGTATGAAGAATATAACAAGAAGCTAGAACAATACGAACAAGACTTAATAGCAGAAATTAATGAGGCTTTCCCTTTTAGTAGCACTGTGGAGTCACAGCTAGAATATTATGAAAAGAGTCTAGGTTTGCGTCATGAGGACATCGAGCTAGTTAAGGCTCGGCTAATTGCGCCAAAATTAGTCGAGATAGAACGCTTGAATCGTGAGCAGGAGGAAGAACAACGCAAACAAGCAAAAACATTACGCACAAACAATTTAGAGCGTTATAGGAAGGAATTTACAAAGGCAATTGAATCAACATATCCGCTTGATGAATATGTTCGAGGTGGTTTAAAGTCTTTTCAGATGAGTTTGGGATTGAGTGATAGAGATGTCGAGTTAATCGAAAGTCCGCTCATTTCAACCAAGGAAGCGGATTATCAACAAAAGCAAAATGAGTTAGAGAAGCTCAAACTACAAGCCGAACAAATCAAGCATCAGCAAGAAGAGGCGGAACGGCTGAGATTGCAACAAGTTGCTGAAGCGGAGAGGCAGAGACAAGAAAATGATCGCCTAGAGAGGTTGAGGAAACAGGCTGAGGAGGAAGAACGGCTAAAACGTTTACAGGAAGAAGCGGAACGAGTCAAAAATCAACAACAGAGTAAACCCGCTCAACCTGAGTTTGAATTTGAATTTGTTAAAGTTCGGTTAGTCAAAGAGAGTGGTTTTCTTGGTATTGGTGGTGGTACAAAAATTGAGCTAGATCGCAAAAAGGGAAAAGTGCAGTATATCCGTGAGAATCTGGGCAATGGCGTAACGCTTGATCTAGTAAAAATTCCTGCGGGTAAATTTAGCATGGGAAGTAATAAATACAGCAGTGAACAGCCAATTCATGATGTGAGTATAAAAGAATTTTGGATGGGAAAATATGCAATTACCAATGCCCAATGGTATGCAGTGATGGGAACAAAGCCATCGGATCTTTCTGATGTAAAGTTTCAAGGCGAAAACCAACCAGTAATCAACGTTTCGTGGGATGATGCTACAGAGTTTTGTAAAAAGCTCTCTCAAAAAATCAATAAAAAAGTGAGGTTGCCCAGCGAAGCTGAATGGGAATATGCCTGTCGTGCTGGAACTACCACAGATTTTCATTTTGGCGAAACGATCACACCTGAACTAGTGAACTATGATGGTAACTATCCATACGGTGATGCACTAAAAGGAGAATATCGTCAGAAAACAGTTGATGTCAATTTTGCTAAATTCAGTCCGAATGCATGGGGCTTATATCAAATGCATGGCAATGTCTGGGAATGGTGTGAAGATGTTTGGCATGAAAATTATAACGGTGCGCCCAATGATGGCTCTGCATGGTTAACTGGCGGCGAACAAAACAGACGCGCCCTGCGTGGTGGCTCGTGGTTCGGCAATGCGGACTATTGTCGTTCGGCGGTTCGCGACAGGAACGATGCAGACTTTAGGGACGACTCCGTCGGTTTTCGGGTTGTCTTGTGAGTTTGCCTTTTCGCGTGAGGACTTTTTCTTTACACTTTTTCCCTTTTTCCCTTTACCCTCTTTCTTATATACTCTCTCTAGCGCCTGTGGCGCTTTTTTTATTTTTTAGAAACTAAATACGAAATAAGAATGAGTACGCAAACAGTTGATTTACCAGTCATTCAAAAAATGTATGATCTGATCAAGTGGTATATTCCGATTATTAATAGAATGCCTAAGCATCATAAATTTGGAATAGGTGATAGAATTACTAACTATCTTTATGATATCATGGAATCTCTAATTATTGCTAGATATACAAAGGATAAAATATCTATTTTAGAAACCCTCAATGCCAAGCTAGATATACTCAGGTATCAATCAAGATTATTATTAGATTTTAATCTCATTAAAACAGAAAGATATATTTATATTAACAGCCAATTACAAGAAATAGGTAATGAAATAGGCGGTTGGCTAAAATATCAAAAAAACAAAAAGTAATTAAAAAATTTTGATTAGTTGTAACAAAATCAAATTATAAAATTAGCTTGTAATTTATTATGAAACGAATTGGCAATCTTTGGGGAGAAATTATTAGCTATCAAAATATTATATTAGCTGCCCAAAAAGCCCAAAGAGGTAAACGATTTCGTCCCAATATTTTAGAGTTTAATTATAACTTAGAAAATGAAATAATAATCCTCAAAAAAGAATTAGAAACCCAAACCTACATCCCCAGTGATTACAAAGTATTTCAAATCATCGATCCTAAACCGCGTCAAATTTCGGCTGCACCTTACAGAGATCGAGTAGTACATCACGCTCTCTGCAATGTTATTGCTCCTATATTTGAGAAGTCCTTTATCCCAGATTCCTATGCTAACCGTAGAGGACTTGGTACGCACAAAGCCCTGCGCCGCTTTATCAAATTTGCTCAGGCTAGTCGTTACGTTCTGCAATGCGATATCAAAAAATATTTTCCGACAATCGATCACACAATTCTCAAACAAATCATTCGCCGCAAAATTAAATGCCCCAAAACCCTCTGGTTAATTGATCTAATTATTGATCGCAGCAATCCCCAAGAACCAGTTCTACTATACTTTTTAGGTGATGACCTATTCTCTCCAATTGTCCATCGCAAAGGCTTACCCCTCGGCAATCTCACCAGTCAATTTTTCGCAAATATCTATCTCAATGAATTTGACCATTTTGTAAAAGAACAACTTCAAGCTAAGCGATATGTGCGTTATGTCGATGATTTCGCCATATTTTGTGATGATCCAGACTTTCTCAAATTTGCCAAGCTAGAGATAGAAGTATATCTTGCAAAAATCAGGTTAAAACTGCATTCAGGTAAAACACAAATTTTTGAAACCAAGCATGGTATAAATTTTGTGGGATTTCGGATCGTAAACAATCAAATTCGTGTGATATCTAAGAACATCAGGCGCGGCAGAAAACGTCTTCACCGACTACGCAAACAGATAAATTTAGGTAAAACGCATACAGACCAAATCCAGCGCTCAATCCAAGCATGGAAAGGACATCTGCAACATGGGAATACATGGCAGTTGCAGCAACAGTTATTTAGTGGTCTTGAGTTCCCTCAAGATCCTAGAGAGGGTGCAAATCCATAGCGCCCTGCGTGGTGGCTCGTGGAACAACAATGCAAACAATTGTCGTTCGGCGAATCGCAACAGGAACGATGCAGACAATAGGAACAACAACATCGGTTTTCGGGTTGTCTTGTGAGTTTGCCTTTTCGCGTGAGGACTACCAATAGTCAGGGTCATTGCATGGGAATGTAATGAGAGTACATGGTGGCAGTCCAGATTTGTGCCTGTGGTGTTGGCGACAGCATCCAAATATCAAACTGAGTCAGTTATTTTAGTAGGGCAACCGAAAGATTAGCTGACTCAATTCAGTTGAATTACACCTGTTAGATTTTGTGGTTTAGATTGCTATGATGATTAATAGCTAACTAGAAAAATTAAAAACGAATCAAAGTTTTATGTCATCAGCGCTCAGTGTAGAAAAAATCGTCTCCGATGCCAAAGAGACCGCTAGCAAATTAGGAATTAAAAAATTTGATATTTACGGCGCGATCGTCGATGAAACTAGCGCTGAAGTCGATAGTGGCGCACCCAAACAAGTATCTGCATCCAATCGCGCTAGCATCACCGTGCGCGTCTGGAATGATGAGGGCACTGTCGGCGTGACTTCCACCACCAATATCGATCGCGTTGGCTTAGAACTTGCCCTCCAAAGCGCCCATGAAGCCAGTCTCTTTGGTGCTAAAGAAAATATTCCTGATTTTAGTCCCGAAGCGATCGCTGATATCCCAGCACGCGAACCCCAGACTGCACCTCAAACTGCGATCGAGCAACTCGTAGAGACACTTTTGGATGCTGAAAAGGAATTGTTAGATGCACATCCTGCGATCGCAGGGGTTCCCTATAATGGACTTTCTCAACGGGATCTCAGTCGCTTCTATCTCAATAGTGATGGCGCAATGCGAAATGAAAGTAGCTCCTATAGCTCCATTTATCTGTATACTAAAACTGAAGAGGAAGGTAGAAAACCTCGCAGTGCTGGAGCCTATCGGGTCAGCCGAGACTTCGCCAGTTTAGATGTCAAGGGTTGTATTCACGAAACTGCTGAGAAAACAATTAGTCATTTGAATTACGACAAAATCAAATCTGGCAAATACTTAGTCGTATTTTCTCCCGAAGCATTTCTGAGCTTGATTAGTGCTTTCTCTAGTCTCTTCAATGCCCAAAGTATTCTTGATAAAAATAGCCTCTCCACACCCGAATCGATTGGTACTCAGATTGCCTCACCCCTTCTAAATGTGAGCGATGATGAACTCCATGTAGGCAATATTGGCGCATCCACTTTTGACGGTGAAGGAACTCCTACTCGTCGCATTCCTTTAATTGTGAATGGGGTTTTGACTAACTTCCTGCATAGTACTGTAACTGCAAAACGCTTAAATGCTCAGCCGACAGGTAATGGTAGTGTTGGTGCAAAGGTTTCCGTCAGTCCCAACTTCTTTCATATTGAGCGTAGTGAAGCCGCTAACTCTAGCAATGAGAAAGTCTATGACTTGGCAACAGTTGAGAATGTAATTTTGATTGATGATTTGCAAGCGCTCCATGCGGGTGTGCAAGCATCACAGGGTTCTTTTTCGTTGCCCTTTGATGGTTGGCTCATAAATAAAGGCGTACATATTAGTATCGAGTCCGCAACCGTCGCTGGTGATATTTTGGCATTGCTCAAAGCGATCGTTTATGTCGAACCAGATGTAAAAATTACCCCGTCAGGTGTAGCACCTCAAGTTTGGGTGGAAGGATTATCAATTACAGGCGAAGCATAATCTTGGAGCTAGGCTTACTATTTATATTTGCAACCAGTTTTTGTTTATTTAGCTCTTGACTTCAAGATCAACAGTAGAAGAAAACTTTCACCCCGCTCGATATATAGCTGTTTCAAGCAAGAACTAGAGCTTCGGCTTCGCTCATCCAGCAATATACTTTGGATGAGCGAGGTCAAAGCCTCCGAATTTGATTGAACGCAACAAACCGATCGTGCTAAGACCTGACCACAGTACCTTGGCATGGATACCAGAGATGACAGGGAGTTGGGCAATGCCGTTATGTCACGAACGGATCAGTAGTTTTGAGATAGCCGCCCAAAACAAAAAAGTAAGAATCACAAAGTGATTCTTACTTTTTTGCATTTTTAGTCAAACTGACTTTACTTAATGAATAGCATCTCCTGATAGGTAGGCAATGGCCATAGATCATCAGCAACTTCAGATTCTAGAGCGTCAACATATCCACGAATTGTATCCATCAAAGGACGCACAGTTTGAGCAGTGAACTGCATATGCTCTTCAGTAGAAGCAAAGTCGTGCTTAGCCAAAGCATCACTCAACTTGCTAACACCATCGATCGCCAACTTGGTAAGTGAAGAAACCTTATCAAGAGCTTCTTTATCAAAATCAACACCAACTTCCTTGAGGCTTAGAGCAGTAGTTGCTAATTCAGACAAATAACGAGTTGCCGCAGGATAGACCAATGTCTTCACAATGCTTACAACCAGCTTCGCTTCTACGGCAATAGAGTTAATGTATTGCTCAGCATAAGTCTCAAAGCGGCTAGCCATCTCTACAGGAGAGAGTACATTCAACTTGCTAAACAAGTCTATAATTTCAGGCTCTTTGAGTACAGGCAAGGCATCAGCAGTGGTACGGAGATTTCGCAGACCACGCTTCTCGACTGCTTCCTTATGCCATTCTTCAGAGTAACCATTACCATTAAAGATAATTGCTCCATGCAGTTCTACTACTTGCTTCAGTACTGTAGTAATCGCAGTATTTAAGCCCACTCCCTTAGCAAGTTCAGCTTCTAGTTGATCTCCAACCCAGTTGAGAGAGTCAGCTAAGATTGTATTCATTGCAACGAGAGGACCAGCTACCGATTGCCCAGAACCAACAGCACGGAACTCAAAGCGGTTACCAGTGAATGCAAAGGGAGAGGTACGGTTGCGATCGCCAGGGTCAGTAGGCAAAACAGGCAAGGTATCTACACCAATGTGCATCTGACCTTTGCCAGTGGAACTCTTGAGATCGCCTTGACGGATTTGCTCAAATACATCCTCAAGCTGAGAACCGAGGTAGACAGAGATGATTGCAGGAGGAGCCTCGTTCGCACCTAAGCGGTGGTCATTGCTGGCAGTTGCCACCACAGACCTGAGTAGAGGACCATACTTGTGAATACCACGGATGACTGCACCACAGAACACCAAGAACTGAGCATTGGAGTGAGGGGTATCACCAGGATCGAGCAAGTTGCCTTGAGTAGCGTTACCAACTGACCAGTTAACGTGCTTACCAGAACCGTTAATACCTGCAAAGGGTTTTTCATGGAGCAAGCAAACAAAGCCATGCTTCTTCGCAGTGAAACGAAGCATGGTCATGATCATTTGTTGGTGATCAGTAGCTACGTTGGCTGCCTCAAATACAGGCGCAATTTCAAATTGTCCAGGGGCAACTTCGTTGTGACGAGTTTTTGCAGGAATACCGAGGCGATATAGACGCTCTTCAACGTCTTGCATGAAAACTTGTACACGCTCTGGGATTGCACCAAAGTAATGGTCATCAAACTGTTGACCCTTGGCCGAAGGCTTACCAAATAAGGTTCTACCTGCAAGCAGCAAGTCAGGACGAGCATTGGCAAAGTTGGCATCAACTAAGAAGTACTCTTGCTCAGCACCACAACTAGAGTTGACAGGAGCAATGCTAGTTTCACCCAAGATTTTCAACACTCTGGCCGCCGCCTTGTTCATTGCAGCGTTGGAGCGAAGAAGAGGGGTTTTCTTGTCAAGAGCTTCACCAGTCCAAGACACGAAAACTGTAGGAATACAAAGTGTAGAGCCATTATCAGTTTCCATAATGTATGCAGGGCTGGTGACATCCCAAGCAGTGTAACCTCGGGCTTCAAAGGTAGAGCGGATGCCGCCATTGGGGAATGAAGAACCGTCAGGTTCACCTTGGACTAATAATTTGCCTGCAAATTCTGAGATTGCCGATCCATCGCTTTGGACTGAAATGAAGCCATCATGCTTTTCAGCAGTAGCATTGGTTAGGGGATAGAAGACGTGGGCATAGTACAGAGCGCCCTTAGAGATGGCCCAATCTTTCATTGCTAGGGCGATCGCGTCAGCTACTGAGCTATCAAGGGGGTCACCAGTTTGAATGGTTTTCTTAATGGATTTAAAAACTGGCTTAGGCAGGCATTCCTGCATTTTGCTCAGAGTAAACACATCGGTCGCCCACAATTCTTCCAATCGCTTAGGAGCTTTTTTAGGCTGTGGCTCGCGATTGGTAATTTGAAAAATGGCTTGAAGGCGCGACTCGTTTCCGCTCATGGTTGTTCGTAGGGATATTGTCAAGTTTTTCTAATCATACTCAAGATATATTTATCAAATAGCTAAAAAAGATACCGATTTGATCGCACTTGATTGGTATTAACGCACACAAAAAATTTTGAAAAAGTCAGTATCCATTTATTTTTATGCTTAATACATCTATATATCAAGAAAATGATTTTTATATATGTGTCTAGATATTCTCTGCACTTATAAAACTGTGATTTGGGGATGATTTAAAATGTTCTCTAAAAGATGTTTCGCATAGCCAAACCTCCCTCAAGAGAAAACCTTGCTGAGCAAGGTTTTCTGCTCGTGTAAATAAAAAAAGATGATTTGCTTAGCAAATCATCTTTTTTTATTTACACTCTAGTTAGCCAGTGATGATAATCTGGCAAGAGCCCCTGAACAGCCTTGCTGTATAAATCACGGAGTCTCTTAGTAATTTCGCCAATAGTGCCATCTCCAACAGGACGGTGATCGAAACTCGTGATCGGCGCAAGCTCAGTCGCAGTACCGACAAAAAATGCTTCATCGGCAATATATAGCTCGGTGCGGTCAATTGTACGGGATACGGTTTCTAGTCCTAATTCTTTGGCAGCTAGCTCAATGACTGAACTGCGCGTAATACCTTCAAGAATATTATCGGTAATAGAACTAGTAATTAGCTTTCCTTCTCTCACTAAAAATAGATTCATCGCACTTCCTTCTGCAACATGACCTTCATTAGTCAAAACGACAACGTCATCAAAACCTGAAGCATAGCCATCAGTCTTAGCAAGGGCTGTATTTACATAAGCACCATTAACTTTTGCTCTTGCAGGAATCGCATTGTCATCTAAACGTCGCCATGAGGACACACCGACTTTAATTCCGTTGCTAGTGTCGAGATAGCCATCCATTGGCAAACTGAACAAACAGAAGTCGTCATGGGTATGGGGAACCTTGAGAATTGGTCCAATTCGGAGGTCAGCTTTGTAGATAATCGGGCGAATATATGTAGCTGAGTTACATTGATTGCGATGTAATAGCTCAGTAGTAAGGTTAATCATTGTGTCAACATCAAGAGGATGTTGCAAACCAATGATGCGACAACTTTGGATTAGACGTTCATAATGCTCTTTTAGCCGAAACGCTGCTATGCGGTTTTCTTCAGGTAGCCAATACGCCTTAATCCCTTCAAAAACAGCCGTACCGTATAGAAATGCATGAGTGCGGACATTGATTGTGGCATCTTCGAGAGGGACAAATGTTCCGCGTATATAGGCGTACTGTGAAGTCATGATTTAACACATCTGGATCAATTATTTTTCTATCATATAGCTATGACAAATTAAAACCCAGAAATTAATTTTGACGTAAAGCCTCAAAGATAATTTCCTAAAAGTAATTTCCTAAAAGCAAGCACTGAGGATAAAAATCTGTGAACAATGTTGACTACCTTCGCATCAGTTTGATTGATCGCTGCAATTTTCGCTGCACTTACTGTATGCCAGAAAGCTCGGAAGTCGATTATATTCAGGTTCAGGAAAGCCTTACCAACACAGAATTAATTAACTTATTGCAAGAGGTATTTATTCCATTAGGGTTTAAAAAATTTCGATTGACAGGGGGAGAACCTTTGTTGCGGCGTGATTTGGTGCAACTAGTAGAAGCGATCGCTAATCTTGAAGGTATGGAAGATCTATCTATGACCACTAATGGCTTTTTATTAGAGGATCTAGCTAAACCCTTATACGAAGCAGGTTTAAGACGGATTAATATTAGTCTGGACTCCCTTGATCGTGATGTATTTCGCCAAATTACGGGACGTAACCTCTGGGAGAAGGTGTGGGCGGGAATCTTGGCGGCTTATGGAGTAGGTTTCGATCCCTTGAAATTAAATGTGGTAGTTGTGCCAGATGTGAATGATCGTGAAATTTTAGACTTAGCCGCCCTCAGTATCGAACGCCGTTGGCATATTCGGTTTATTGAGTTTATGCCCATTGGTAATGACAGCTTGTTTACCCATAAGGGCTGGGTGGATTCAGCAACTTTACGGATGCAAATTAGAGATCGCTATGGCTTAGCAAATGGCAACTGTAAGGGCAACGGCCCCGCCGATGTGTTCCAAATCCCTAATGCTAAAGGGACTTTAGGCTTTATTAGCCAAATGTCTGAATGTTTTTGTGATCGCTGTAATCGGATGCGGCTCTCAGCAGATGGCTTATTGAGACCATGTTTATTAAATGAATCGGGGCAGATCGATCTCAAAACAGCCTTGCGTCAGGGTAAACATTTTTCTGAATTGCGGATGGCTGTGCGGGATTTACTTAATTTAAAAGAAGAAATCAATTTTAAAGAACGCGATCGCGGTACTGGTGCTCAAAAAAGTTATGTGCGTACCATGTCACAAATTGGCGGCTAAAGGTTACTTGCGGATTTGCTCAGCCAACGTTGGCTGAGCAAATCCGCAAGTAATATAAGGTTCGCTTAGCGAGCTTTATTTGTTTATTTAATTGTAGAAATACAAAATATCCCTTCGGCATCAGTAACCACCATACCGTATGTGTAGCGGATAGCTCTAGGTCTACTGATTTGCGCTTACCCCTTTCGGAAGTAATTGCCATTTCGGGGATACTAGACCCACACGGGGGGGAATAGGATGGGTCTAATATTAAAATACAATAATTGACTTATATTTGCAAGAGTTTATCAAAAATTTTTTAGCGCTCTGAAATTTAATGTTGTGATTTGATTCCTTGATTAGCCTGTCCAATTATCAAGAGATGATAACTTTTACAAGGAGTTACGGCATAACGTATTCGGTATCATTAAAGATTGGGAGTTTCACCATTGTTTGGTAATTTTTGGGATCTCTCACCGAAGCATAAGCTGAGTTTCGCATTTTCTCTCAATCATATTATTAATATTTATGACTTCTTCGTTGAATTATTTGATGTGTGCCCCTGATCACTACGATGTAGACTATGTGATAAATCCTTGGATGGAAGGCAACGTCCACAAATCTAGCCGCGATCGCGCTGTGGAACAATGGCAAAAACTATATGGAGTCCTCAAGGGTTTAGTTAATGTAGAGCTAGTGCCCCCTGCGAAGGGATGGCCAGACATGGTATTTACGGCAAATGCAGGATTGGTACTAGGTGATAAAGCTGTATTAAGCCGTTTCCTCCATAAAGAGCGTCAGGGCGAAGAACCCTATTTCAAAGCATGGTTTGAGTCGAAGGGCTTTACGGTGTATGAGCTGCCCAAGGACTTACCCTTTGAAGGTGCAGGTGATGCTCTATTCGATCGCGCAGGTGGTTGGCTATGGGCTGGTTATGGCTTCCGTTCGGAACTAGATGCCCATCCCTATCTCGCCAAATGGTTAGATGTCGAAGTCCTATCTCTACGTTTAATAGACAATCGCTTCTATCATTTAGATACCTGTTTCTGTCCCTTAGCTGATGGCTATTTACTGTACTATCCACCAGCTTTTGATTCCTACTCTAATCGTTTGATTGAGATGCGGGTTCCAGTGGAAAAGCGGATTGCCATTGAGGAGGCTGACGCAGTTAATTTTGCCTGTAATGCTGTGAATGTCGATCGCAATGTTGTGATGAACAAAATTAGCGATGGCTTAAAACAGCGCATTACCAAGGCTGGCTTTAATGTAATTGAAACACCGCTTACGGAATTTCTCAAAGCAGGTGGAGCCGCTAAATGCTTAACCCTCAGAACTATTGAAGTTCCCATCACTGGTGACCAAGATGTTCTTGAGCCTAGTGGCGTTGAGGCTAGAATTGTAGAGCTAACGGGACACCTGCTTGATTCGGGCATTATCAATCGGGCGCTCGATCTAGTTACGGATAATGGTGGTAGCTTCCAAGTTTTAGAATTTAATCTCGGTGAACAGCGACAAAGTACATCCTTAGCCAGAATTCGCATTTCTGCCCCATCCCATGACCTTATGGAAACAATCATGGGTGAATTGATTGAAATTGGTGCAGTCCTACAGGATCGCGATACCTCCAATGCAAATCTTGAGCCAGTCCTTCAAGATGGCGTTGCTCCAGATGACTTCTATGTGACCACCATCTATCCCACCGATGCCTGTGTCGAAGGGGAATGGATTCGTTGCACCAATCAACGGATGGATGCAGCGATCGCAATTAGTCCCGATGGCAAAACTGCCACCTGTAAACTCTTGCGTGATTTAGTTGTTGGCGATCGCGTTGTAGTTGGTTACGATGGCGTGCGGACAGTGCGTAAACCTGAGGCACGAGACAATGCTAAGAAAGAAGAATTTTCCTTCATGGGTGCGGGTGTATCTAGCGAACGTCGCGTCGAACTGGTGGTCGAACAGATTGCATGGGAACTGCGCCAAATTCGCGATCGTGGCGGTAAATTAGTTGTCTCATGCGGTCCCGTAGTTGTGCATACTGGTGGTGCTCCTCACCTTGCCTACTTGATTCGTGAAGGCTATGTCCAGTCGATGCTCGGTGGTAATGCGATCGCTGTTCATGATATGGAGCAGTCCGCCATGGGAACTTCCCTTGGTGTTGATCTCAAGCGTGGTGTCAGTGTTAAGGGTGGACATCGCCATCACCTCAAAGTGATTAACTCTGTCCGTCGCTATGGCAGCATTCAAAAAGCAGTTGAGGCAGGCTTTGTCAAGTCTGGCGTAATGTATGAATGTGTCAAAAATAATGTTCCTTTTATTCTCGCTGGTTCCATTCGCGATGATGGACCTCTGCCTGACACGGTGATGGATTTGCTAGAAGCCCAACGCCTCTACAGCGAACAAATTCGCAATGCTGATATGATCTTGATGCTGTCATCAATGCTTCATTCCATCGGTGTAGGCAATATGACTCCCGCAGGTGTAAAGATGGTTTGCGTAGATATTAACCCTGCCGTTGTGACGAAACTCTCCGATCGCGGTTCTGTAGAGTCTGTCGGCGTAGTCACCGATGTCGGACTGTTCCTCAGTCTCCTTGTTCAGCAATTGAAAAAGCTCGATAGCCCTGTAGCGATCGCGGTCTAATTCAAAAAAAGCCCTGCAAAAGCAGGGCTTTTTTATAGACTATCTCCCTTTCCATTTTGGTTGCCAAAGACGTATAGATAGGAAAACTCCTATTCAATCTGATGATTCAACTTGCTACACCTGTCTCCTAGTATGTTGCTCGTTAATTATCTATCCTAAATATCCTCAATCTTTAATCTTCTTTTGTTCATGCAATACAGCCTTTATCGGGATTGAATTTAGAAACAGATTGGTTGGCGATTCTTGATCGTCGTTCTGGTTTGCCACCAATCAGCACTCAAAAATCACCATACAAATATTTCAGAGTCCCGTAGGAAAACCAATTACAGTAATTGGGGATAATACCAATTCAAAAATTAGTTTGCCAATAATTTGCTGTACATAATACATTTGAAGATCTGATAAGCCCAACATCTTTAACGTGAATTCGATGAAATTTGAGGACTAAAAGCCTTAACTGAGATCTTACACCATTCAAGAAAAGAGGTTGCAGAAAGAACAGAAATTTGAAAAAAAGTAGTAGTAGTAAATTAAATAACGATTTTGGAAAGCATCGTTAAGCACGCCCAATGGCTAGTGTATAGTCTTCTGTGTTTGCTCCAAGTGTGTATCAGAAAGCAAGTCTGAATGCCATATTGGGAATATTTCTTGAAGCACAAGGACATCCCTATCCAGAACATACAGAGGTGAAATCAGCCACAGCATTAAGCCGATTTCTCAATCACTGAAGTTGCCAACTGCATCCATCAGGTCAAATATTGCATCCCGTCCATTCCCTAAAAATCTATATAAGTAGCTAGACATAAGTAAACTAAAAACCGAGAGTTTTGTTCCGCCCGCTTAGCGGGCGGAACAAAACTCTGGTTTGGGTTTTAATTAAGTTGAGCTACTTACATGTTGACGAAAGTCCTGTAGTTTATCAATAATCATGGCTGTAGATGTCTCTTTACTTTTCATCTACGTTAGGTTTTCATCTACGTTAGGCAGTTTGTATATCTTTTTCTCTGCCTTTCTTACATTTTTTAGTCTAAACTCCAGTGAAGTTGCCCGACCCTAGGCAAAGACAGTCTCTTAATTTTGAGGATACTTGGGAATTTTGTCGTTTCCAATACAGTTAGGCAAGACAAAAAGAAACTTTACTGTAAAAAATCTATGTTTTATCGATGTAACTCGATAGTTCTACCATTGATTGGTTGAATTGGTCGAGCATCAACTGGATACATATTGGTAAAAGTTTCGATTTGCTCTTCAGAAACAGTCATTGGTTCCACAAGAACATGCCATTTCACATCTTCACTGCATGGTGGAGTTGTCAAAGAACCAGCATAGCTATAATAAGCTCTGCCCTTAGGTAATAAATTGACAGCATTAATTGTGTGATCGCTAACAGTATTTGTCTTGCCAACTTCTGGAATATTATTCCATACTTCCTCAATCAAATCATTTGCTTTACCTTTATTCAACAAAACACCTACTACCGCTAACTTTCCTGCGGTATTACGATGAACTAGATGCAGTTCCAAAGCTGAAGCCTTGTTGTTGATTTCATGTTCACTGGGAGTATGGAAATGGAATTGAATTAGTGAATATTTTTCGCCATTAATGTTAAAAGTACTACCTTTAGCATAGTTCACCTGAATAGTGTGACCATTATTAAGTGTAACCAAAGGAGAAGGCTTGTAATCGAACTTGATACTTGTAGGGCTACCAATCACTGCATCTTTTATATTGATAGGAGATTGCACTTTACCTAGCTCACACAGCGCAAAATCTTTGCTCAATGAACCCCATTGAGTAGGATTTTCTACTCCTCCATACCCCCAATGTATATTTACTTCTCCCGCAATAACAGGTGACGAAAATAGCAAAAAAGTTCCTATGACAATAACTAGTAGCAATGCCACATTCTTGCTGTGATTTTTTTTAGTCTTACTCATGACAGTACTTGTTTTCCTTGACTCTAAGTTAATATTCAGATTATTTAGGATTTGATTAGTACAGAAATACTTTAGAGTTTTAAGTAAGTGCAAATCGCTGTAAATAGACATAAGAAGATATTAGAGTCTACATTTTTCCTTGAGCAAAAGCAAAACTCAAATACCTCACTAAACTTGTTTTTGGGCTTTTGAACAAGCATGTGCTTTTAAAAAACGGAAAAACAAAATATTACGTAAAATTTCAGATGAATTTTTTGAATACAATTATTTCCGAACTGTTACTAGACAAGACTAGCTAAGCTTGCTTGAATTCTCAGGATATGCCCTATTACAGCCCTATTTATGTGTGACAAACACAAATTCAACTGCATAATATAGCGTTTACCAGTCTAGTGAAGTACAGCTTTGTTTCCCCAACTTTGGCGTGGAAACAAAGCTATGTACCTCGCTTGCTTGAAAATGCTATACAATTTAAGCATTACCGTGATGTATTTAATCGTGCTAAATTCCTACAATTTTTTGCAAATGTGATTACTCAGATAATTTGTGTTAATTACTCTTAACTGATTTGTTAATTGCTAAGTATTTTTGCTTGTAGTACATGCCACTATAAAATGAACTTAGTAGTTTATTAAACAATTTAAGAATAGATAAGTTATGTTGCTAACGCCTGCTTTATTTGCTCAGCTTGCACAGGGAATGGGCATATTTGTTTTGGTATGTGCATTGATTACAGGATTGGCTGTGTCGCAGCAGTGGAGTTGGCGCTATCGTATGGTAGGGGTGACCCTATTTTCAGTAGTGCTAGTTGTCGGGCTATTTTCCCTCAGTTTCGAGCCAATTACCCGTACATCTATTCAAGGCTCTGCCCCATATAAGCTGGTTTATGATCGCTTTGGTTCCCAAGCAACGATCGCTGTTGAGTCAACCATCACACCTGAACAACTAGCGTCAACTCTAGCCCAAGCTAGTAACAACCTATTTTCACCTGGGCGTAATGGTCAAGGTGAAGAACAACTGACAATTTACGCAAGAACCATTGTGCATCCCCAAGAAGGATTGTCACAGCCCATATATCTTGGTCGGGTTAAGCGATCGCTCAGTCTACGCAATGATCCTAATATTGAAATTGAAGTTTTTTCAGATCAATTCGCTAAGCTGAATCAAGATACAACTTCATAGCCTTGAGCTTACTTAGAAGCCAGAAATACTTTTGAAAGTAGCACGATAAAATACTTTCAAAAGTATTTCTGTAATTCTCAAAGTCTCAATAGGCTGTAATGTAATTAATTTATCAATCCATGCTGATAACCTTTAAATAATAAGTAAAATTCAGTACAACATCAATTAAAGTTTTTAGAATATAGCAATAATCATCTATAAAATTGAATAATCTAAGAGATTGTACTCTTAAAATATAATCTCTCAGATTATTTATAATTTTTATGCAATTGCCGTATAGCTAAACTTTTTGTGAATTATGCAAAAGAATTTTGCTGAGACTCTCTTAGATCTATTGACAACTGTAGATCACCTTAAGACATCAGAAACTCTCAATAGTCAACAGCAAGATAGTCTAGAAAGCATCAAATTTCTTGGGGAAAATCTAGGCAAATATTTTGATAATGCGGAAAGAGAGATATCTAGCCTCAAACAAAGACTCAAACAGTTATACCAGTCTAATCAATACACAGATGCGGAGAACGGAAGGGAAATTGATACGTTACTTGCTTTAATGTTTGCAAGGCTGCGACAGTCGATTACTGTAGATGAATTACTAGAAACAGTAGTATTTGAAGTTCATCAATTACTACAAAGTGATCATGTAATTGCTTATCAATTAAGTGATCACTTTTCGGAATCTAATAGTCTATTTGTTGAATATGAAGTGGTTAATGATCAGAATCGATCGCTATTAGGTAGGAGTCTCCCCACAGTTTATACTGATCCCGATTGGCTAGAGAATTACCAAAGCTGTCTTAGCCAAGTTATTAATGATATCAACTTGCCAAATATTGATCCAAAGGTTAAAGAATCACTTATTCCTTTAGGTGTAAAATCAGCTATCGCGATCGCGGTTCCTAGGGGCAAAAAATCATGGGGGCTATTAATCATTCACAAATATGAGATTGCTCGCGATTGGCAAACTTGGGAAATTGAACTACTCGAAAAATTGGGAACCCAGTTAGCAATCGCAATTCACCAATTGAGATTATTAGTCAAATCTGACTCGATCAAATTAGAACAAGAACAGATTATTGAGAGATTGCGCCATAGCCAATTGCACGACTCGCTCACAGGACTTCCTAATTATGATTCCTTTATGGATTCACTCAATCTTGCATTTGCAAAATTACAAATTACTTCTAATCATAATTTTGCGATTCTCCTTATTGATTGTGATCGATTTCAATCCATTAATCATAACTTCGGTATATCAATAGGTGATCAGCTATTAAAAGGAATAAGTCAAAGGCTAAATGTTTATCACAAAATTAATGTGTCTATTGCTAGGGTTAATAGTGATGAGTTTGCAATTTTAGTTGAAAATATTGATAGTCAAGAATCAATTATTGAGCTAGCTGAGACAGTTATCGAAAGTATTAAACAGCCATTTATCATTGAAGATAATCAAATTTTTACCTCTGTGAGTATTGGCATAGCAATTAGCAACTTGGAATATATTTGTGCCAATGAAGTTTTCAGAGATGCTAATATTGCTATGCATTACTCTCGTCGCTTCGGTAGAGGTAAATATGCACTATTTAGTACTAGCATGAGCCAAGGTGCAAAAGTACGTTGGCAATTAGAAAATGATTTAAGACACGCCCTTGAGCGCCAAGAGTTTCACTTAGTTTATCAACCAATAGTTTCACTACATCAGCATCAATTAACAGGATTTGAAGTTCTATTACGGTGGTTACATCCTCTACAAGGATTAATTTCTACACAGGAATTTTTAGTGATCGCTGAAGAAACGGGTGACATTGTTGAGATTGGCTATTGGGTATTAAAAACGGCTTGTAACCAGTTGCAACAATGGCAAAAGACTTTTTCACATATTCCAAAACTTACATTGGGAGTTAATGTTTCCACTTTGCAAGTTGTTCAGTCTGATTTTGTTGAACGTATTCAAGAAATAATTAACGAACGACAAATTTCCCCTAATTTAATCAAGCTAGAAATTACAGAATCAATCTTGATGAGAAACTTCGAAGTATCTTCACAAAAACTGGAGCAACTGCGAGAATTGGGGGTACAAATCTATATTGATGATTTTGGTACTGGATTTTCGTCCTTTAGCTATCTCAAAAATTTACCGATCGATGTTTTAAAAATTGATCGGAGTTTCATCAGTAAGGTCTCTACTGACATCAAGAGTCAAAGAATCGTTCAATCAATACTAAGGCTCGCCAATAGTCTTGGTATGGGAATTGTCGTTGAAGGAGTTGAGACATCTGAAGAGCTAGATTATTTTGAAACCTCAGGAGGTAGCAGTATCGAGGTACAAGGTTACTTTATTTCACATCCACTAGATGCAGAAAAGGCAACCCAGTGGATTCAAACAACAATCTAAATTTTAAAGCAATAAATTTTTTTGCGTTAAGTTTTTAGATTGCCACAAAATGCTTTTTCCTTGATTTACAGCCAATTTAGGTTTCAATTATTTTGAAAGCACCTCTTATCCGCGCTTTCAAAAATTTCTCTGGATATCAATTTAATTTAATGCAAATCAGTCAATATCAAATAAGCATTTTAAGTAGGAATTACCCAAATCGAACAACTTTATTACCCATTGATCAACAATTCTCATGATGAAAGTAAGCTAGCCAAACCGTGGATATAGGGATATTGTTAATGACTTCAAGATGGATGCAAGGCAAGAGCATGGCATGGAAGATGCAGCCCTAAGCGCTTTCAGTGAATTTTTCAATCAAAGTCCATCATTATCACGTTCAACATTTTGTTCCTCCTACTTCACACATTGTTGGAGTTGGTCGATGATAAGTACAAATTATTGTGAGACCATTTGCCTACATGCAAAAACTTTTTTAACGATTTACGAGCTTTGACTCGGTATCTTATTTGCGATAGTTGGGATCATCTTCTGACTTTTATGATTCAAGGCTTAGAGCTTGATCTCCCGTCTAACAGTAGTTAAATTTTCATTTAAGGTTTGGGTGATGATTCCCAACGAATAGATTTTACAAGCCTTCTTAAACTGTAGATTGAAACCTTATTTCAAATCTTCGCTAAGTGAATATGGCTGTGCTACCTAATAAACTTAAAAGTGTTGCTTCATAACACTTTCAAGTTTATTAGGACTTACGCAAACCGAACGAATTTATTAGGATTGAGGTAGATGTGGTGCGGGCTTCGCCCGCACTACATCTACCCAATGCGTAAGTCCTATTTATAAGGGGTCTTAAGTAAGCATAAAGATCTGTATTATCATTTTTGTTGGAGCAGGTTAATACTTTCTCTAATTGATGTAACTGAATTATGCAATGCGCTAGTTTCATCAGATGTTAATTGCAGTTCAATTATTTGTTCAATCCCGCTTTTTCCTAGCTTTACAGGTACGCCAATACATAAATCAGTTAATCCATATTGTCCCGTAAGATATGCCGAGGTAAACATGAGCCGATGCTGATCGTATAGAATTGACCTGATCATGGCACAAGCTGCTGCTGATGGGGCAAAATAAGCACTAGTTTGCATTAATTTGACTACCTCGGTTCCACCATGTAGAGTTCTTTGGACAATACTAGCGATCGCATTCTGACTCATTAACTTCGTAATTGGTACACCATTCACAGTTGAGAACCTTGGTAATGGAACCATCGTATCCCCGTGCGCTCCTAAAACCATAGCGCGGATATCTGCATCAGAGATGCCAAGCTCCATCCCAATAAATGTCTGAAATCTGGCTGCATCTAAAACACCCGCCATGCCCATCACTCGATGCGGTGGCAACCCACTAACTTGCCATGCTAAATAGGTCATGATGTCGAGGGGATTAGTCACTACAATCAAAATTGCGTCAGGAGATTGAGCGATCGCCCTAGGAATGACATCTTTAACAATGGAGGCATTAATCCGCAATAAATCATTTCGCGTCATGCCCTCTTTACGCGTTACGCCTGCGGTGAGAACAATGATATCTGCATCTTTTGTATCGCTAAAGTCATTTGTGCCGATGATTTGGCGAGCATGATTAACGATCGCTCTTGCCTGTATTAGATCTAGAGCAATTCCCTGTGGTTTACCTTGCAAAATGTCATACAGCACCACATCCGCTAAATCATTTTCGACGAGTCGATGGGCGAGAGTTCCGCCAACATTGCCAGATCCAATGATACAAACTTTAGGGGATCGCATATTTGGTAATGGCAATGTCAACATAGAATTTCCCTAATGATTTGGCGACAAGCTTTTAAAGCTTGTCTTAAAACTTGATCGTGCGACGATGTGCTGCCACAGATTCAACCAGACCGATCGCCAGAAAATTAGCAATCAATGCTGATCTTCCATAACTGAGCCAAGGTAGAGGAATGCCTGTTACAGGAGCAACATTGATGTTCATTCCAATATTTACAAAGGTTTGAAACAGTACAAAGGAAAATACGCCGATCGCTAATAGGGAACCAAAGTTATCCCGAGCATTCACCGCAATTACCAATAACCGCCAACAAATACCGACAAACAGCAACAGGACGCAAATGCAACCGATAAAACCAAACTCCTCACCGATTGCCGAAAAAATAAAATCAGTATGTTGCTCAGGAATGAAATTTAATTGAGTCTGAGTGCCCTTGAGCCAGCCCTGCCCCCAGAGCTTTCCTGCACCGATTGCAATCCTTGACTGAATTACGTGATAGCCTGCGCCAAGAGGATCTTGGTTGGGATCGATAAACAGTAACAAGCGTTTTTTTTGATAATCATGGAGAATATTCCAGAGCAGGAGTCCCGCTTGACCTGCGATGAGATTGACCACCACTGCGATGACAGTACTGACAACTCGAAACCAAGGTAGAGAAACCCATGCGGTCACCCCCATGAGAATTACCCAAACAATCCATGCAGGTAAATAGAGTGAAAATAATACTGCCGAAACAATTGGTGAAAATATCAGCGCTAGCCAGCCGCCACTTGCCCCCGCCCAATACAACATCCCAATTGTAATTGCCGCAAATACAAGAGCCGTCCCTAGATTCGGTTGCAAGAAGATCAAAATCCAAGGTGGCAAAGTCACCCAAGCGACCTTAAAGGCATCGATAGGATTCTGGATAGGACGATCGTGCATGACGGCTGCAAGAGAAATAATAACCCCCACCTTGGCAAACTCCGATGGCTGGATATTAAATCCTCCGATGGTAATCCAGCGCTCTGCACCGAGAGCAGTTGTACCGATCACTAGTACTAAAATCAAAGAAATATTGGTAATAGCATAGGTAATCCAGTGCAACCGCAATAGGCGATCATAATGAAAACGCGCGATCGCAAACATTGCCGTTAAACCAACTACACCTGTTACCCAATGCTGCCACCATTCCGTGCGCTTAGAGCTATAGTCGGAACTGTAGATGGCGATACCACCTAAAACTGTCAATAAAATGGGAAATAACAACAACATCGGATCGGCATCGCGCCATTCCCTTTTTATATTTTCCCAATTTGGCAGTTCTAAACCTTTTACGATCATATGCTGCTACTTTTGCAAAACTAATATTCCCATCATGCCATTGGCGATCACATAATGGGTAGCACTGGAAAAACCTGCGGCTTTAGCGAGTTTGACCTGCTCTGCACCAATCGGAAATCTGGCTAAACTTGATGCAATATAGGCATACTCGGAAGTCATCGCAAAGCGATTAGCTAGGGGGACAACGATGCGATCTAGATAAAAATCTTGAAAAGCTTGCATCAAGCGATCACTAGGGCGATGAAAGTCTAATATTGCCGCCTTTGCACCATCCTTTAAAACTCGATGTAACTCTGATAAACACTGAGGAATATTTTTGACGTTGCGTAACCCATAGGCTAGAGTTGCCCCATCAAAGCTATTATCACCAAAAGTTAGGTTCAAGACATTCCCCTCTTGCCATGTCAAACTCTTTTGAATTTTTGGCAAATATTTCCTCGCCTTGTCCGCTGCGATCGCTAAAAGTTCCTTAGAAAAATCTACACCAATCACTTGCCCCGTTGGAGCTACCTTTTGGGCAAGTAAAGCCGTCATATCTCCAGATCCACAACAGAGATCCAGCCATGTTTCTCCCTGTTTTGGTTCGCACCAAAGCAAAGCCATTTTTTTCCAGATCCGATGCTGACCTAAACTGAGGAGATCATTAAATTGATCATAAACTGGAGCAATACGATCGAAAATCTGTTGGACATCAGTTTCCGAAGGTTGAGACATGGTATTACCTAAAAATTTTTTAAATAGTTATAGATAGTTACAGAAATCATCATATAGCGCTTTTCAACCACCACATGTTTAGTGGTGTGGATTTGCTAGACCACCAAACATGTGAGGGTTGCAATATCAGCACAATCGCTGAGCGAATTCATAGCCGAGAATTTTGTCCTCATGCAACAATAGTAAGCAATAGGTTCATTGTCGGCAGCAAAATTTTGCCTAACTATGCAAAAACTTTGGTTTAAAAGCAAGCGATCGCAACCATTGCTAACAGCAGAAGATATTCCAAAATCTTCTCCAGCAACAGAGGTTTCTCCACAGACATCCACTGATCCTGTCCTCAGTAACTCTGTAACAGTAGGTCAAGAGACTGAGAAATTCACATTAACGAGGCAGGGAATTCTAAAATACTTTTCCCAAATCCCCCAAAAATCTCCAAAATGGCAAGTTTCCCCTAATTTGGTGATTTTAATATTGGGATTAGGTGGAATAACTATATTTACAATGCTAGGAATGCAATATCTAACTGCTCCTGAAGCAACACCTGATAGCACTCTTACCTGTAGATCCAAAATCAGTGGCGATTGGCAAACCCCTATTGGCAAATTAACATTGCAAGAGGAACGTGTAGATGTGATTTCAGGCAAATATGAATATGCCAATTTTGATCGGGGCAAGATTAACGGTGAGTTTACAGGCAAATTAAATAACAATGTCATTAATTTTGATTGGCAGGAAACTCCCAAACAGCAACCCAAACAACAAGGAAAAGGGATTATTATTTTTGGTGAAGGCTGCAAAGAATTTTACGGTAGCTATGGGACTGGCGACAGTACTAGCAACTTTGGTAGTTGGCAAGGCTCGCGTATATCAAAATAAAAGCCAAAATATTGATTGATCTGAAAAATATTGAAAAATGGTTAAAGTGATTTGACAAGAAGCTTATTTTATAATTACAGCGTTTTGCGCTTACTTAAATCCTAGAAGTATTTTTGAAAGTGGTGCGAATCGCCACTTTATAAAAATACTTCTGTACTACTCAAAGCCACAAAAGGCTGTAATACTATTCAAAACACTATATTTGAGGAAATATTCCTTTTTAGAAATTTAGAAAAAGAAACTGTTGACAAATAGGGACGTAAACCATGGAAATTTGCGATACCAAATCAGAATCATGTACATTAATCGAAAAGCTAAATGAAATTGGAATTGCGCTATCAGCGGAAAAGAATACACCTAAGCTTTTGAAGATGATTTTGAGTGGGGCAAAAACAATTTTAAATGCTGATGCAGGAACACTTTATCTGGCAACCGAGGATAAGAGATATCTGCAATTTGAAATAATGATGAATGACTCTCTTGGCACTATTCCCGTAAATGAGCCGATTCCCTTTCCTGCTTTGCCTCTCTATGATGATGATGGTAAACCCAACGAGACCATGGTGGCAGCCCGCGCTGCACTTGACAAAAAAACGATTAATATACCTGATGCCTATGTCGCTGAGGGATTTGATTTTGCAGGGACTAGAGCTTTTGATACCAGAACGGGCTATCGATCTCAGTCATTTCTCACATTGCCCATGCTCAATCATGAAAATGAACTGATTGGGGTATTGCAGTTAATTAACGCGAAAGATCCAGAGACAAACAAAATCATTGAATTTTCGCAAACCTCTCAACGCATTGGAGAATCCTTAGCATCCCAAGCTGCAATCGCTCTGGCAAATAACAAGCTGATTGGTCAATTTCGCGAGCTATTTGAATCCTTTATTAATCTCATATCTGAGGCGATCGATAAAAAATCTCCTTACAATGGCAAGCATTGCCGCCGAGTCCCGACATTGACGATGATGATCGCCGATGCCGCTTGCAAAGCGGACTATGGAATTTTTAAAGAATTTTCTCTAGATGAGGATGAACGCTATGAGCTCAGAATTGCAGGATTGCTCCACGATTGCGGAAAGGTGACAACCCCTGTTCATGTGATTGATAAAGCAACTAAGTTAGAAACTATTTTTGATCGCATTTATTTAGTCAATACACGCTTTGAAGTACTCAAACGGGATGCGGAAATCAATTTTCTTAACCAAAAAATTGCGGCGATCGAATCGGGCAATCTCAGCATCATTCCCGATCTCGAAGCAGCTTTGCAACAAAAGCTAGCTCAATATTCTAGTGATCAGGATTTCTTACAAGTCTGCAATATTGGAGGAGAGTTTATGCACGATGAGTATAAGAAACGTCTTCAACAAATTGCTAAATATCGCTGGATTGATCCCCAAGGTATAGATACTAATTTCCTCAGTGACAATGAAGTTTATAACCTGAATATTTCAAGAGGAACTCTCACCGCAGAAGAACGCAAAGTGATTAATGACCACATTGTGGTTACGATTGAAATGTTGGAGCAGTTGCCCTACCCCCGTAATCTCCGCCGTGTGCCTGAATATGCAGGTGGTCACCATGAGCGCATGGATGGCAAGGGCTATCCCAAAGGCTTAACCCGTGAGCAAATGTCTCTGCCAGCAAGAATGATGGGAATTGCTGATATATTTGAAGCCCTGAGCGCCAAAGATCGCCCTTATAAGAAAGGTAAAACTTTATCTGAGTGTCTCCATATCCTCGGTAAGATGAAACTGGATAACCACATTGATCCCGATCTATTTGATCTCTTTGTTAGCGAAAAGGTCTACCTGCGCTATGCCCGTGAATATCTTGATCCCGATCAGATCGATGAGGTAGATGAGAATAATATCCCTGGATACACACCACCTTTTGCTTATTTTCTCGGTACTAGCTAAGGGAGGTGCGGTAAGATAAAGGACTAATTTCTTATGGGTTATATTTGCCTAATCATAAAAATTAGGTTATTTATCAAATCGCAGAAACCTAATTTTTTGCCATATTTTTTGCCATAAGAATGAGACGATGAAAAGCGCTTTGCGTAGTTTCTTTTTAACCCAAAGCATTGTTGCTCAAAATTTTCAAAAAATTTGATTTTGTACTTACTTATGTTCGCTCAGTTTCGCTCTCAATATCCACAGGGGCGCATCCAGACTGAGATGCTCCCTAAAATAGATGGTCTCCATGCTTTTAGGGCGATTGTGTCTCAGGGTGATGCGATCATGGGGACGGCTACGGCTGTCGATGGAGATCTGGAATTAGCAGAAGATCGCGCTGTGAAGCGTGCTTTGACGATCGCAGGTATTGCCTTCGATAACGGGTTTGATAGTAACTATAGCAATTATGCAGGGCGATCGCCAATTTTGACACAGATTTCGCGCGAACCTGCGTCGGTAAATTCTCTGCCCTCTGCCAATTTGAATAACCTAGGCAGTTTAGGAACGGGACATCACACAACGACGCACACAATTCAGTCAGAGACAGCATTAGAATATGTCAATGAATATGGAGTGAATGACTATGCAACTGATGATAATTTGCCATATGTGCCTAGTGAACAAACCCATCGCTCCCACGAAGAAATTGTAACTCGTCCTTCTGAGCTTGTCCCTAGCAAATCGTCAGACCCTATAATCGCACCAGAGCCAATTGATCTATCCGATGCAATTTCTAAAATTGATGTAGAGATGGATCGACTGAATTGGACAAAACCACAGGGGAGGGATTATTTAGTCCGTACTTTTGATAAAAAATCACGGCAGCAATTAACTAATGATGAGTTATTGCAATTTCTCAGTTATCTTAAGTCCTTGCCAACCCCCTATCGCCAACCAGCCAATAATGACGATTTTTTCTAAATTAGCGCTTCAAATAAATAGATGAGCCTAATTACCTAATTATTTATTAGGATGTGTTATTGCAACGCGATCAATCATCTAAATAAGCCGCATATGCTCTTACAGCAGCTTGATAATCGATCAAACTGCAATAAATTTTGAGAAAGTGTCATAAGTCAACACTACCTCAAAATTTATCGAGTTTTACTGAAGCGCAAAGCACTGTATGCTTTGCGTATTTTGATTAATCCCAGACATTCCACCATAATGAAATCTCTTAATTTTCAAGAAGAACTGAGCTTACTCATCCGTGCTAAATGTCCGATTATTTATGTCGTGACATGGGAAGAAGAACGTGCGGAGAGGTCGATCGCCCAAGTTGCTCAAGAATGCAGTCCACCAAGACAAATGCTCTATTACGATTTGGTGCGGGGCTTTGAGCATAATCAGGAGGGTAAAAATAATTTACTACAAGCTTTGCAGGTTGCTGAAAATAGCGATCGCCAAACAGCTAGCATTTATGTTTTTCGCGATCTACATCGTCGCTTAGCTTCACAACGCCTTGATGAAATTTTTGTGCGTCAGTTGCGGAATCTGTATCGCAGCTTTCGCAATACTCGTAAGACTTTGATTTTACTCAGTCCACTTCTGGAAATGCCCTCTGAACTAGAAGAGCAGATGGCAGTGCTCTATTTCCCTTTACCTGAAAATAAAGAAATCCGAAATATCATCGAACAGATGATTCCTGCGGAACAGTTGCGCTTGGGAGGGAATAGCCTCGATCAACTGGTGAAAGCTTGCATGGGGATGACCCGAGATCGCATTTGCCACACCCTATCCAAATCCATCGTCCAGAAGCATTATTTGAATGAATCCGATATTGATCGCGTTTTGATCGAAAAACAAAAGCGAATTCGTCAAACAGAATTTTTAGAATTTTTCACACCCAATGAAACCTTAGATAGTATCGGTGGTTTAGATAATTTCAAGCTGTGGTTGATGCAACGTCAGCTAGCCTTTTCCGATGAAGCGAGAGCCTATGGTTTACCGAATCCAAGGGGAGTTCTGTTATTAGGAATTCAAGGAACAGGGAAAAGTCTTTGTGCAAAGGTGATCGCCAATCTTTGGCGTTTACCATTGTTACGACTAGATGTGGGGCGTTTGTTTGGTAGCCTAGTTGGACAGTCTGAAAGCCGTACCCGTCAAACGATCCAGTTAGCTGAAGCCCTTGCCCCTTGTATTCTCTGGATTGATGAGATTGATAAGGCTTTTGGGGGAATTGCCAATAGTATAGGGGATTCGGGAACTAGTCAGCGTGTACTGGGGACTTTGTTAACTTGGATGCAGGAAAAATCGAGTCCAGTCTTTGTGGTTGCCACGGCAAATAATATTCATGCCCTACCGCCTGAACTCTTACGAAAAGGGAGATTCGATGAATTGTTCTTTATCAATTTACCAACCCCTGAGGAACGTAAGGAAATTTTCCAATTACATTTGAAACGATTCCGACCTATGGAATTGCGTAATTTTGATATTGATAGAATGGCTTCCATCTCTAAGGAGTTTAGTGGAGCGGAAATCGAACAGGCGATCGTAGAAGGCATGTATCGTTCTTTTCATGAGCAGAGGGATGTCACGACTGAAGACATTATTGGCGCAATTAAAGAAACCTATCCCTTAGCGAGTACTGCAAGAGAACAAATTAGCTTTATGCAGGCATGGGCAAATCAAGGGAGAGCGAGAAGTGCTTCGCAATGCGAAAATAATTCACGAGGCAAAATAGTTAATCAGGGGAATAATAATTCCAATAGCTCAATCGATATGAGTGTGATTAAGCAAGCAACTAAACCTGCAATCGAGAATTCAATTGACTTGTCAATAGTTAAAACCAGTGATCTTACAACCGTTAAGAGTCGTCCTCTACCACCTCCACCTCTGCCGCAAATAAAATCTAGCTCAGACTCATGACTTCCCATTCCACCGACTCCTTTGATAACCCTGATTTGCCACAGTTACAGGCAATTAAGGCGCATTTGGATTTAGTACTACTTGCCTTGGAGGCTTTAACGGGACTGGGTTCCGATGAGATATTGGCGGTTGCCGAAAAGCTTGGTTTAGAGGAAATTTTAAGCGATCGCATTACCCTTTGGCGGTTGCGACAGGCTAGCCCCCTTCGTAAGGGTAAAGGACGGAAAAAACTAGATGTGGATGAAGCGAGAGCAATGACTCTAATTAGTTGTACCCTAGCAGCTCAACAACAATTTGCTATTCGCAATGCTGTAGCCCAGTTAGAAAAATGCACTGCTCTCAAACGCCCTCCCTATCGCGAACCGATCCTTGGTGACTATCTTGATCGCTTTAATACATTGTATCAAGAACGGATGGCGGAGGAGGATCAAGCAAAACCTGACGCAATTCAAAGATTAGCGTTAAAATTATTAATAGATCTACTTTTTTACAGTTCCCAAATCGGGTCGCGCCGCCTTTGGGTTGCCCTATTTGAGAGAAGTCAGAATAGTTAGTATTATGAGCTACTCCTCGTCAGAATCAAATACCTTCAGTCGTCGCTATGAACTCCCAACCTGCTTACTAGAAGTCTGGACAGAGCGATCGCCTTTATCTGACTGGCAAGCACAAATTGTGGCACAGAATTTACGCTTTCGCTTGCAACTAGCGCATAATCGCAGAGTAATTACGGGCAATCAACAACAAATTGCCAATCTGATCGAGGTAGTAACTAGCTATTGCGATCGCTGGCTCGCTCAGGATGATATTGAAACTCTTGATCACGTGATTGTAGTTCCGAAATTATCAAAACTAAGGCTAACCACCTTACAATTGTTTGATCTGTATGAAAGTATCGAATTATGTGCTAATGAGTTTGTGATTTTGCCGAATGTGTTACTAGAGGTGCACCGCATCAATCTCAATTGGCTGAAGATTATGGCAGGGATAATCGCGATCATTGGAGTCAGTATTGGTGCAATCCGTTTGATTTATCCACCTTCTGGTGAACAACCTAATTATCAAATAGCCTCTACTCCTAATGCCGCGCCTCCTGAGCAAGCCGCCCCCCCATCTGCTATTAGTTCAGCCCCAAAATCAGACAATAAATTAGCTCAATCAGAAAATAATGCCAAAGTTGCGGCTTCATCAAAGTCAACTAATCCTACAATTCCAAATTCTGAGATCATACCTGTTAATCCAAATGTTCCACAAACCGAACAGCTAAACAAGCCTGAGTCAAAGCCTCTTGAGAGAACTGATAAAGTAGCGATCGCTACTGAGCCAATGAATAACCCGAACAGCAATGTTGATCGTTACCGACAAGGATCTACTACAGGTTCTTCAGTAACTAATGATGGGACAACCGCAGCTAATGCTATACCGCAGCGAAGATTAGAAGTACCAAATAAGGATGTTTTGCAAGCACCAGTTAGTTCTGAAGATGCGAAACTTGCTCCTTCACCACCTACGAAATTTTCAGTTCCTGAGGTTGCATCCCGTTCTACTAATAATACGACCACTAATACTGCTAACATCAGTGTTTTACAAATTAAATCGGAAGTTCCTAGCAATATCACGGCAAATCTAGCCTTTTATTTACAGTCTCAACGCATTGACCTCATCTCTAATGGCAGAATTACGCTCGATCTTGAGATTACAGGTGATCGCATTAGCAATATAGCCACAGATAATCAAAACTCAACATTAAAAGGGGATAGTGCGATCGCAGAATTAGAAAATATAATTCGCAAATGGCGATCACCAAGTTCCACAATAGGGAAAGTCCGTATAGTCTTGCAGATACAGAATTAATAAGCTCTCTTTTGGAAAGCGTTTGTTAATCATCGATAATTTTGCATGGTATTGATATATCTTCATTCTGTCTATAGACAGCGCAGACTCTATAATATCCGTCAGCGATTACTACTTTGCCCAAGTTAGAATCACACGCTAAAAGTATTGGTGAAAGCTTTTCTCCTTTTCTACTCTTGGCTAGATTTTTCTCAACATGAGAGTTAGAAGTACCAAGTAAATATAGACTAGAAGCACGAAAAATATCTTTTATTATTTTTCTCTTTTTCTTTTTGCTTTTCTCTATCTTTACCTATAAATGTTCCTGAATCTTAATTCTTAGACTTGAGCATACACTCTATCAAGTAAGAGGTTCTATAAGTAATGATCGCAATGATTTTCGGAATTCAGAAGATAGGTAATGTGCCTGTAGAGGCTGCCAACTTTGCCAAAATACATTTGCATCTTCTTGAATTGAATGCTCAATGCTGGGAAGTGCCTTATCTAAACTTTCCTTTAATGTAGTTTCTAGAAAATTACGGAGAACTACATGATCTTGGAGGGTTCCCAAAATTTCTTGGATCTGCTTAAACTCTTGCACTCTTTCACGATATGAGTCAGCATAGAAATCAGCAAAAAATTCTGTCTGATAACGTACTCCTTTAATTTGCTTACGTAGATCGTGCAAAAAATGACTGAACTTCCTTAATTGTTGATGCAATTCGTCAGAATTCTCAATCGGAATTAAAGAGACTGTTCCAGTTTGTATTGTTGTCCCAACCAACCATCCTGAGTGGATAAAAAGCTGACAAATCAATGGTAATAGTAAATCTGGCAAAATTTCAAAGACTAGTAAATCACCAACTTTTGTATAGTTGGGCTGGGCTAGCCAATCTTGCATAGATTGTTTGAGGGTTTGGTAGCGATCGCTTTTCAATATTTTCTTTAATTTCAGAAAGCTCTGACCTCGTTTCTGATGTAAATGATGAAGTACTTTCTCAAACTTATCTTGCTCTGATTGCTGCAATAGAGGATGATAGCGCGTGATCAGATCTTGCTTTAGGACATCTAGATCTCTTGTTTCTCCTAAAATCCTAGCGATTTTGCCAATTGAGGAATTATTTACTCTGTGAGGTAGGGTGATCGACTTGCCAAATACTTGAATAGCGGTTCTAAAGCGACGCATTCCTACTCGCATCTGATGCAAAGCTTCAGGATCTTGATCTTGGAAAACGGCTTCCTCTTGATCAACAAATCTTTGCAAGCTCTGCTGGATAATATGGTACGCATAATCACTAACTAATAGCGATCGATCAAAATGACTATCTTTCATACAATTTGACCTTTCCTAACTGATTCAAAAAATTAGAGATTGCGAAAGAACAATTTATAAATAGATGAGGCTAAGTAATTTAAATATGGCATCATCATCTCTTTAGGAGTCCCAAAATTAGTTTAGGCATTCACGCCAATTCAATTCCGCAGTCACAAAAATTGCTTTAACGTAAACTTTTTGGCTATCTTTGTCAACTCCAGACACAATCCAATTTAAAGGTTTTCCATGTCTGTTTAGTTCATCCTGAATAGCTTGATAGAGCGTTGAAACTGTATAGTGATTATGCATATCAATTTCAAGCTTGATTAATTGCGTATCCATAACTAAATATCTCCAATAATAATGGGAATAGTGCAAATCTATACAACAATGCCTCGGTTTACCATGAATGTAATGCTCGCAACTGGGGCGTTTTTTTGGATTGGTGCGTTTCCATCCGAGTTAGTACATCATCTAAAATTGTGATTGCTTCAGCGATAAAGGTTCCTTTGTTTAGCATAACGCACTCAGCCCTTTCTGCCATGGCAGCATCCGTCATTTCACCACGAGAAGGCGCACCATCCTTAACGAGGCTTTCTAATACTTGCGTTGCCCAGATTACAGGAACATGAGCCGCTTCACAAAGCCAGAGAATCTCTTCCTGTATTTCGGCTAAACGTTGATAGCCAATTTCTACCGCCAAATCTCCTCTTGCAATCATCACTCCAAAGGAAT
Organism: Pseudanabaena sp. M53BS1SP1A06MG; assembly: GCA_020404105.1. Taxonomy (GTDB): domain Bacteria; phylum Cyanobacteriota; class Cyanobacteriia; order Pseudanabaenales; family Pseudanabaenaceae; genus Pseudanabaena; species Pseudanabaena mucicola_A. Next base: position 70,221 of record JADBWH010000036.1, read on the forward strand.
TCTTTCCTGCTGCATGAATAATCAGTTCTGGCAAATTAGAGACTGCGATCGCTGTCTCAATTTTGGCAACAATCGCAGGACTTGAAACTCTTCCATCTAATCTTTTTTGAAGTTCCTGTTGAAGTAGTTTAATATCCTCAGATCTTTGGACAAAGGAATAACCAATGATATCTGCATGAATAGCAACAAAATCTAAGTCAATTAAATCTTTCTCAGTTAGTGGATTAAGTGGAAGAATTGTATTTGGGAAGTTCAATCCTTTCTCAGGAAGAAGTTTGACTCCCTTAGGACTAGCATGGGTAACTTGTAGCAAAATCCCCAAACGTCCATCAGGCAATGGATGCTGAGTATCAATCACTCTCGTCCGAATCTTGCCATCATCAATATATACAGTAGTTCCTATTGTAAGTAGATCGAGGATTTCAGGGACTGTGCAGCAAGTCTGAAAATATTCTACTGGAATTACTGAATAGTTAGCATTTTCAGGTTCACATCGTGACAGTAAAATATGATCGCCTCTAAATACCCGTTTCTGATGAGGTGGGGTAAAAACTTTACCAGTGCGGATTTTAGGACCGCTCAAATCCATCATGACTTTACAGCACAATTCTAATTCTTGTTCTGCTTGACGCACATGATTGATCATCCTTAGCCAAAGTTCTGGTGTGTCATGGGCACAATTGATCCGCACACAATTTGCACCTCTCTGAATAATTTTTTTCACCAATTCATAATTCGTAGCCGCTTCAGTAGGTAATGTCACCATGATTCTGACTCGGCGGCGAGGAGTTGCCTTCCCAAATAGGTCTTCTGTATACTTTTGGAGCAATCGATTACCTTCAAAAAAAGATTCAATTGGGGGACGAATTTGTTGATGAATAGTTTTGGAACTGCAAATTAATTCTAGAGTAGCAATTACAGCATCCAGATTTGGCATAACTCTAGCTTCAATTCTTCCTAATGAAGATAATCCCCAAGGCATTAATGCTGCTTGGAGCGATCGCAGATCATGCCGCCTTAAGGCTAAATATTGGGCTAGATTCAAAGCACTGATGAGAAATTCTGATCGCTGAATATGTGACTGCCATTGATTAAAAGTAATCTTTGCTTCACTAATAACTTGTGATCGGAGGGATTGAAGAGTAGATAATAAAATTTGTGGACTATCAAGATTAAGCGATTCAGGATCAAACTCTGAAGTTGCAGTAATCATAAGAAGATTCCTTTGGAACTGAAGATATAATAGCAGTCCATAGAATTGCTTTTCTATATATGTTATATATTTAACAAATTGACACGTTTAGAAAATATCATCTATTTTTTGCGAAAGCTTATACTTAGATATAGCTAGCTTTTAATTCTTTTGTATAAATTATATATGAATTACAGCGCTTTACACTTAATTAAAAATTCATAAATATTTCTATATTCTTCAAAGCCTCAATATGCTGTTTCTTGTAGATTAGTTCATAAAAAGAGAGACTCACTTTGTGAGTCTCTCTTTTTATGAGAATTGCCAAAATTGAAACTTATGAATTAAGTTGAAAAATGAAGCTGACTTTATCACCCTTGCCTAGAGAAATGCGATCGCCAGCTCTCAGTTTATGACGATTGCCAACAGCTAGGGGCAAATTATTGATATAACTCCCATTAGAGCTCCCTGTATCTTCAAAATAAAAAGATCCACCCTCAGCGCGAATATCTGCATGAATCCGCGAAACGATGTCGGAATCAGGAAAGCCAGAAACATCAATATCTGGTGGAATTAACGTATTTGGCTTACCGATATGTATCACAGGTAAATGGGGAGGTATTTCGATAGTTAGGTCAGTCTGAACATGAAGTAACGAAGCCGCAAATTGCTGTAACTGTGTTTTGGCACTTAAAGAAGCAGGAATATTGGCAGGTATACTTACAGGTGTTGTACTTGGCTCAACAGCTACAACTAGTCCTTCCTCATACATATTGGGAACAACAGGAATATTGGCAGGTATACTTACAGGTGTTGTACTTGGCTCAACAGCTACAACTAGTCCTTCCTCATACATATTGGGAACAATTTGTAACTCTGGGCTATTCGCAGCTAAGTTTGCTGCAGCATTGCTTTCAGTTGTCTCGTCGGGTAGAGAATTAGACATATCGTTGGAGATGGGGATAACGGGGATAACTTCGGTTGATAGATTAACGGTTGGTGAGGGATCATGTGGGTCACTACCTAAATTAACTTCTAGCGGATGACTCCCAACTTTAGATGTACTCAGATTAAATCCACAATGACCACAGAACTTTGCATCTGATAATACTGTTGCATTGCAGCTAGGACATTGCACGCTTTTGACAATAGGTAATGGCGTAAAGCAGGCTTCGCAGTTTACTGCTCCATCAGGGTTGGAATGAGCACAATTAGGACAGGTGATCATAAGAACGACTTAAATAAATGCAACTTAATATAGAAAACTTGAAATAAGATTAATAGCAGGAATGAGATAAAAATTCCTGTAGCAACTAACTTCTAAGCATTCGGTTCATTAGGCGTTTGCAGTACAGTTTTGGAAGCAATACGGGTCTTTTTGCGATCAGCTTCACTGAGCAATGTCCCTGATTGGAGACGGGTAGCGTTATTCTGCAAGATGGTCGAAGCATTTTGATCACCCATTTGCAATGCAGTTTTTGCTGCAGACTGCAACATTGTTGCAGCACCAGAACGATCACCTTCTTGCAGTTTTTGTTCCGCGAGTTGAGTCTGTCGATATTTGGCTAGAGCCAATACATAATTTTGCACTTGTGGATCGACCTGTGGATGCAATTCTTGAACTAGCTCGGCGGAGATCGCCACGGATGGTGACAAAGTATTAATTTGTCCTTGTGAGGGTATATCATAACGGACTTGAGCAGACAAAATCGGAATTTCTGGGCTATCTTGACAACTCGCAATATAGCTAGCAGGGCTGATATAGAGATTAACTAGCACTACACGCTCTACATCTGTCATCAAATCTCCCAGCCTAACAATAATGGCATCACCTTCAGTTTGGTAAGATAGCTCGATGGTATCTGGGGCAACTTGAGCGATCGGCTTTAATTCGGCAAGCCTGACATGGGGGGCAAGTTGTAAAATCAAATAGGCATTGGTAAGGCTGATCGCTTGCACTCGCTTTAATAATTTCTGAAACTCTGCACCAGCCGCTTCAGGTGATGGAATATATGCCATTGCTCCACCTCCAGCATCAGCAATCCGTTCTAATACATCTTGATTCCAGCTATCGCCAAAGCCGAGGCTATGCAGAGTCATGTTGTATTCTGTAGCCAATCGTGAAAATTGGAAACAACGCTCATTATCACCATGCTCATTCTCGCCATCTGTTAGCACAAATAGCTGACTAACAGTGCCATCTTTGCCCTTACTGGTTTCCTGTAAACCCATTTTGATCCCTTCATCAATGCAAGTCCCTCCTGACGCTTTGAGGGATTGGATCTTCTCTTTGATGGAAGTGATTCGCTCGACAAGCTGATTTTCGACTACCACCTTAGCCTTATGGTCAAAACCAATTACGCTAACGCGATCCTGTGGATACATTTGATCCACTAGATCTTGGGCAGCCCGTTTGACCATCTCTAGGGGCTGTCCTCCCATGGAACCACTATGATCTAATACAAGGCACAGGTTTAAAGGAGCATTGCAGCTATTACTAGCAGAGCTGGCGGATACAGCGATCGCTAATTGGCGCTGACTACTGCCTTGATGTCTATCGAGATGGTGATCATTTAATTTACAGGTCAGGTTTACGCTCATTTAAGCTTCTATTCCTAGAATTTCACGGGACTTTTCTAAAATTTCATCGGGGTCAAAGGGTTTAGTCATATAAATATCTGCCCCAACATCCTTGCCCCGATCGCGATCAAATTCTTGCCCCTTAGCAGTCAACATAATAATGTAAACATCGCTTAAGCTGGCATCACTTTTGACAGTTTGGCATACTTCATACCCATTCATCTTAGGCATCATGACATCTAAGAATACTAGGTTTGGTTTTTCCCTCTGAATTACCTCTAGTGCATTTACACCATTGGTTGCAGTTAATAGCTCTACGTCATAGTCCTCCAACTCTTCTAAGGTTTGCTCTAATAGCAAACGAATGTGAGGCTCATCATCAACAATCAATAGCTTCTTAGACATTTTAAGACTTTGAAGTGTTTCAAAACTAATGTATCACTTACAGCGTTGTGCACTCAAAAATAAAATGAAAATGCTTTTTATTTCGGGATTGTAAAATTTGCAAACTTCTCTGGATCTGTAGTTATTTACTAAGTAGATTGGCATAATTAGATTGGCATAATTTAAACCCAAAACCAGAGGCTTGGGTTGCTTGCTTAGCAAGCAACCCAAGCCTCTGGTTTTGGGTTATTTATGAATAGCTACTTAGTAAATAACTTCAAAAATTTCTACTAGATTCTTTTTACCTTTGATGGGTAAAGTTCCAAACTCGCGAAATTGAAAACTAGCCTTTGTTGCATCATAAACACCACGTGTTACTAAAATTTGTCCGCCTTGGGCTAATCCTTGCAAACGTGAAGCAATATTCATTTCATCACCGATCGCTGTATAGTCCATATGCTGAGGTGAACCAATATTACCCACAATCACATCTCCAGAGCTAATCCCAATTCCTGTGATAAAGTTTTCCCGAATCCAATCAATTGGCAACTCTTTGATACGCTTTTGCATGTTAATTGCAGCTGTGATCGCCCAATATTCCCGATCCGAGATCACTGAAGGCGCACCAAACATTGCAACGATCATATCACCTACAAACTTATTGACTGTCCCCTGATTCGTAAAAATCACATCCACCATTTGAGTGAAATAATCATTCAAATATGCAACTAATTGCTCTGGTTCCAATTCCTCACATTTTGTAGTGAAATTACGAATATCGGAAAACAACATAGCAATTCTTCTTTTACTAGTAGAGAGAGATACCTGCCCTGCATCATTGATCACAGCTTGAGCAACCTGAGGTGATATAGCGGTTTTCATTTTGCCTACGGCAAAATGAAAACTCAAAACTCTTAATGGGACTGATTTTTTGTTTTCAAATGAGTACACACTCATTTGAAAACCGCTATAAGTATCTTTCTAAATTGTTTTTGATTCTTTCTTCTTGTAGTTTGCTTGCATGTAGTAATGCATTCTCAATAGCTCCAGAAGCTTGAGTAACTAGCGCTGTAAATAATTTAAGATCTTTAGATGTATAACTAATCGGCTCAGAGTTACTGATATTGACGACACCTAAAATGCGATCTTTAGTAAAAATTGGTGCACAGATTAACGCATAGGATTCAATCTCATTCACAATATAGCGTGGGTCTTTAGTAGCATCATTGACTAATTCAGGGTTACCAGTACTAAAAACATATCCTGCAATTCCCTGATTAGCAGCTAAATTTAAACTTCCTATTCGTTCAGCAGTACCTTTAGCAGCAATAATCTCAAACGAATTATCATGTTGATTATGGAGCATGACCGATGCACTCGTACATTTGATCAGCCGACTCGCTTCTTCTATTACAAGAGACCCAATTTCCTTAACATCAAGGCAGTTTGCCATTTTACTCGCGATCGTATAGAGCAGACTCATCTCTCGGTAGTTATCTAGAGTATCTGCTGCTAGAGTTTTCCTTTCAAACTCGCGCTTAACTATATAGTTTAAGAAATCAGCGACCTGTTTAGTCTTTTCAGCCCCAATCACCCAACCTAGTACTTCTTCATCTAATAAAACTGGGATTTTACTGACATTGTTTGAGTTAAGATCATGATTAACTTCAAATTTTGTTGCTTTCTCTAACTCAAAGCCAAGATCTGCAACTAGGACTTCCCCTTTTTGATCTTGAATTGAGATTGGGAAAGCAAGTGTTGTAATTAATCCTCTCAATAGGGACAATACTTCTCCTTTTAGAAGAATCTTGCTGAGATTGATGGATGACATAGGTTAAGAATTGTATAGTTATTACATTTAAAACTAGTGCCGCTTGGTGCTACTTATTCTAATATCATAGTAAATAATAAAATAGCATCAATCGTCATAATGCTTAGAAACGCAATGTAGCAATTTTGTTTCACTGAACAGCAATACATTGCTGTGCACTCTAAATCAAACAAAGAGATTGTTTTAAAGATCTTATTTGCAACATTTTCAGACAATTTCTCAGTTCGGTTAATCAATATTTAAAGGAGGATTGCCGTGAATAGATTGCTTAAGATAAATAGCTGAATTTTGATTAGGAAAAGGTTTATTGAGCTTACCTTTGCTAGACTGAGATCAGCTCTTGAGACATAAATAAATTAAGGAAACGGGTAAGTTTAATATGCCTTACTCAGCAGAGATCAGTCGTCGCCAACCTAGTTGTTTTCTGTTTCTGATCGATCAATCAGGATCGATGGCGGATGCATTTTCTAGTGAAAGTGCAAGTAAGGGAACAGCCAAAGGAGCAAATGAAAGCTTGCACAAAACTAGTGAACCGATCCAAAAAGCTCAGGCAGTAGCCGATGCAGTAAATCGTTTGCTTGACTCTTTAGGTCAACGCTGTGTGAAAGGTAATGAGATTTACAATTATTTTGACGTGGGTGTCATTGGTTACAGCAGTGAAGTTGCCTCAGCACTCAATGGCATTGCTGGCGATCAGGTGATCGCACCTATTAGCAAAATCTATGAAAATCCAGCCGAATTGGAGAAACGCGCCCAAAAATTACCCGATGGGATGGGTGGTTTGGTAGAAGTTTATAACGACTTTCCAATTTGGTTTAAGCCAGTAGCCAGTGGTGGTACGGCTATGTGCAGTGTATTAGCGTTGGCGCGTTTGCTCTTGGAGGAATGGATTGATAAACATCCAAATAGCTATCCACCAACGATTATTAATATTACCGATGGAGAATCGACTGATGGTAATCCTACTGAAGAAGCAATGCTTCTCAAAAAATTGCGTACTTCCGATGGTGCTGTTTTGCTATACAACATTCATCTTTCTGCTGAGTTTACACAGCCAGTTTCTTTTCCTAGTACTGTGGAAGTGCTGAGCGATCCCTATGCTCGTCTAATGTTTGAGCTATCGAGTCCTCTACCCCATGCAGCCCAAAAAGCAGCTGAGAAAGAAGGTTATAAAGTCACTCCTGATGCTAGAGCTTTTATGTTCAATGCTGATCCTGTCAAGCTAATTCAGTTTCTCGATATTGGTACTCGCACTGACAACCTTAGATAGAAAAAGTTGTATTTATTCAACACAATTACTAAAAAAATTACTTTGCACCACTTAGATAGAAAAATTGGCACTTTGTGCCAATTTTTCTATCTAAGTGGTGCAAGTACTGTGGCTGTAATCGGGACAACACCAGCTTCATCACTATTCAATGCGATCGCTGCGGCATGGGATAAATCAAGACTGCGATCGCCAATGTAGGGACCGCGATCATTGATTCTCACAACCACTGATCTATCATTTTGGCGATTCGTAACTTTGAGATATGTGTCAAACGGCAAGTTGGGATGAGCAGCAGTAAAATCCTGTTGTTCAAACTGTTCGCCTGAGGCAGTCTGTCTACCTTGAAAATAAGGACCATACCAAGAAGCAATACCATCAATTTTTTCGTTAGTAACTGTTAATTGATACATTTGCTTTTGGGCTTCAACAAGTGTCATTGGTTCTGCCCCAACTGCAACTCTAAGATTATTAATCCACTGGGTTAGACTCAACGATGGATTTACCACCTCGGATTTAGGGATTCTAAATAGGATTGTATTCTTATATTTACCAAGGTATTCACCATTAACTACCAGTGGCTGAAGTTGACTGGGATCAAAGTCAAGTGTGTTGAGAATAACCGCAAGTTTAGCTGTAGATATTGCTGCACTAGGCAAGTCTTTAACCTCAAATGTAGGCTGCCGATTGACCATAATTATCCATTCACTAACGGTCTTTGCCTGAAATTCGATGAGGTATTTAGGCTTAGTAACATTTGATGTTCTATTGCTGGAATGGTTATTTGTCAATGATTTCTCTGGTGGAATTTGATTGAGATCATAGTTAATTTTATTGTCGGTTATATCTGTCGCAAATATTGGAGATATGATACTAGGAGCCAGTGAAATCAATGATATCGCCCATAATTTAGATAGACTTGACATAGATTGTAAATATTATTTATCAAAATTGTTAGTTAAGCAAAGGTAGACTTTAGACAATCAAGTAAAAACTTATTTTCAGATTCCTAAATCGACATTTGGGAATAAATATTAGGAATAAACAAAGCTCTCTTTTTCTAAAAAAAGTTTGATCTAAAGTCATTAAAATGTCTGAGAGTAATTGCCTTCGTTTTAACCTACGATATTTACGGGGATCATAAATCATCCCTTAGAAAGATATAAAAGTAGAATTATTCTAATTGCTGCAATACTTCAGTTAAAACTTGTTAAACATCCCTTCCGTTATCGTATTTAACTGCTTAATAATTATTGCTATTTATAGTAGTTCTAAATAGTCTATAGAAGCGCACACCCTAGGTGTGCGCTTCTATAGATCAAAAAATCTACAACTGATTTAGGATTGCAATTTAATGCTTGAAATATATAAAGCAATCCTAAATTAGTTGTAGATTTTTGGCTTCGACTTCGCTTAGCCATCTATAAACGATGGCTGAGCGAAGTCGAAGCCACTTACATCTCATTATGGGATAAACATAAAATATGACGCACAGCTTATTTGCAAGGTTTACTGAGTGCTACACCTTTTCTCAACTGGCTGTAACTTATCGCTACTAAATGAATCCATTACCTACACAAAACCCACCACATTAAATTCTTTAGGACTTACGCAAACCGAAGGAATTTATTACGCATTGGGTAGATGTGTTGCGGGCTTTGCCCTTAACACAATTACATTTCATGACTACCTTAAATTTTTAATTACCTTATACACACACAAAATAGTGAGCTATTTGTGTAAATAAATTTTTTACAAGATCATCTCAATCGTTTGCACATGCTCTAGGGATCACTACAAATTAATGTTTTTTATAGCAAGTCAAGCAATTTTGCGGATGTATAGTCGATTTATTGTTGATAATTTCTTGTCATGTCTCGGATAATTCCTCTATAGCGTGGATTGCTAACTCAAACCTAGCAATGCCCGCTATTTTTATTATCACCAAATTTCCTAGAGAACAGATATTACTTTCAAAGATATATCCTAGGATTTGTTGACGGCACCATTAGGCATGGTTGTACCTCTGAGTATAACGTTGGTAAGTTTAACCATTATTTTCTCACCAAAACCCACTTTTGCTCCAGTCAGGTTTGCGCCAGTCAAGTCTGCGCCACTTAGATCTGCACCAATTAAGTTAGCTCCGCGCAGATCTGCATTTTGGAGATTTGCTTGAAATAGATTGGCTCTAAATAGATTAGCCCCTTGCAGATTAGCCCCTTGCAGGTTGACACGGTGGAGAAATGCATCAGTTAAGTCAGCATTATTAAGATTTGCATAGCTAAGGTTCCTACCTTCAAGATATTTTTCACGTAAATTTGCTCCATGGAAATCTGCCCCAGCCAGATCCGTCATTTTCGGACGCGGTTGGTGCTCAGATGAAGGATGATTTTGAGGTGGCTCAGGTTGTGGATGAGTGTGTTTGCTAGTTTGCTGACGTGATTGGTAAGACTGATAAGTTTGATAGGAATGAGCTTGCGATCGCGATTGATAGGAGTGATAACGTTCCGAAGTGCGTTCTGATGTTTTTTGTTGAGAATAGCCTTGAGAAGCGCTCTGGTACTTACTGTGATATTTCGTTTGATGTTGATAAGTTTGTTTATTCTGATGCGAATGTCTATGGGGAACTGACACTTTCTGCTCCGCAGCTTTTCGCAAGCTATCCCTTGCATAGTTAATTTCTTTAAGTTTTTCCTGTGCTTGCAGTTGTAGCTGCACATTCTCTCTGGGTATGCGATCAGGATGCCATTGCATAGCCAGAGCTTTATAAGCTTTGTTGACATCCTCTAAGGTTGCATTAGATGTTAAGCCGAAGAGTTGGTAGCATTGAGCGATTTCCATAGTTTGTCGATTCCACAGCGACAGAGATTTCGATTTTACGCTGATAATCGATCCCAAGTGTATCAAAACAGGCAAGTTTTACAGCGCTTTGCGCTTTCTTAAAACCCAGAAATATTTTTGAAAGTGTTGCAAAACTTCACTTTCAAAAATATTTCTGTACTAAAAAGCTACAGCAATCCTAGATGTGAGTACCTCAGTAACTTTAATTCGTTAGAGAGTTACAACTTGGGATTTCTTAGTTTATGCAAAATAGTCCAAAATCGATTGATTAATCGTTTCTTCACCATGCATATCCAACTTTTTTACCTTTGTGGAATCTGGAGAAAGAAAGGTCGCATTAAGAAATGACCAATCACCTTCATAAAACTCTTGGGGCGAAATAATTAGATGTTCTGAGTAGCTTTTTACTCCAGCAATGAGTGTTTCAGCTTCTAAAAATCCTTCACGGGTTAAACAAACAACGGGCACGCCCACACGCAGAGCTTCTGCTAATGTGCCATAACCTGGCTTCGTGACGACACGATCGCATATCACCATTAGATCCACAGGACGCAGGCGATCGCAATTGGCTTTAGTCAAATTTGGTAAATCTGGGGCACAACGATCAAAGGTGATAAATTGCCAATCGGGAAACTTGAATAAGTTTTGATACGGAATTGATTGTAAACTCAACCCACCAAAGGTCAATAGCGCTGTCGGGCGATCTCCGTCCAAATCAAATTTCTCACGTAGATATTCAGGTGAGTGGTTCGGTTTTGCGCCAGTTAGTCCCACATTTTGAATATTGGGAAAACTAGTCATAGGTTCCGCAAAGGGTAATCGAAATAGGCGATCGCAATAGCTATAGGTTTCCGATAGGCGATCAGCAAGTTCGGCATACTTCCCACCCCAATCACGATAAATAAAGTCCCAGCCAAAGTTGCCTGCCATCCAACAAGGAATCTGCGCTGCTTTAGCAATTTCTGTAAGCATGGGAGGGATATCCCCAAAAATTAAATCAACCTTGTTCTCTTGCAAAAATCTCACTTCTTCGGCGATTAAGTCAGGCTGCTGCTCATAAATTTTTTGCCACGCCGCGAAGGTCGCCTCTTGATCAGTAACTAAGCTATCGATCTGGATTACACCCACATCAAACACCTGTGGATGATACACAAAATCCCCTGCTATATATTCCTCCAATAACCAAAGCGGAGCTGTTGTCGCAATGATTAACTTAATATCAGGCGATCGCTGTTGCAGATCAGCAAGGACAGCCGCGGTGCGCGTCGCGTGACCAAAGCCATGATTGGTGATTGCAGTATATAAAGTGGGCATGAATTTAATTAAGCTTATTGTCTTTTTTAGATGGTAGTGCTAAAGGCAGAACTTAATTTATTCATTCCTTGATCTAGAGATTCTGATTTAGAGATTCATTGTTGGATTGCTGCAACAATGGTAAAGCCGAACTCACTGCCACTTGCTCAGTTGCATTCAAAATTTTTGCTTTTGTCATTGCTCCAAGTTCACAATCGGCTTCAATGCTATCTGATTCAGAGCTACGCAAACTGACAAGATAAATACTCGTTAGCGTCAAAATCACACCAATCCATTGCACTAAAGTCAAGTTTTCACCAAGAAAGAGACTACTAAACATCAGTGCAAATACTGGTGTAGAAAAAGTCAGTGCGCTCAAGGTGGTCAAACTTCCTGATGAGGCAAAAAAGAAAAACAACCCATAGGCGATCGCACTACCCATAATCGCCATATATGCCATTCCTAGCCATCCCCAAGCAGAGATATCCTGACATTGATGCTGCTCAATTTGGTTAGAAATCATTAATAGAGGTAAGCCACCAATCACCATATGCCAACCTGTTGCCATCACTGGATCGGCATAGCGCACTACAGGTTTAATTAAAATTGTGCCGATTGCCATTGACAATGATGCCCCCAGCATAAACCATTCTCCAAGGGTAAATACACCTGCCTCTAAAACAGTAGTGAAATCTCCGCTTAACAACGCAGTCATGAGTTCCGATGGTAAGCCAATTAAGCAAATGCCAGTTACCCCTACAAATAAACCAAAGGCTGCTCCGATACCAATTTTTTCCTTGTATAACACTGCTGCGAGTACGGCAACTGCTAAGGGTTGTGAATCAATAAGCAATGATCCAAGCCCTGCATTAGTTCTCACTAATCCCTGCGCTAGGAACCCCTGAAACATCGTGCCATCAACCAATGCAAACAAACTAATCCATAACCATGCTTGCCAACCTTTAGGTTGACTTCTGCCAAAATAAACACCTCCAAGAATTAGTAAAAAACCTGCGGGAATTAACCTAACTGCCGCCATAAACATGGGACTAGTTTGTGGTAATAAAGCCTTCATCACGACCATAGCAGTTCCCCAAAGGAAAAATGGTGCAATTATGAGGGGAGACTGACGAGTTATCTCTTTGGGACTAGTTGGCGTGGATGAATGCATATTTGGTAAGTGGAATGCAAAGTTTGATTGCGAAGATACTAACAATTTTTAACAATAGTATCTTGATCAAAACCTAGAATTTTGAATTACAACCAACAAAGTGATGAGAATCCATCTTAATGTAGAGTTTTAGGAGTAGCAGACGCAGTAATCATCCTAATTTCTCTCAATAAGTTAGCAAAGATATTTCTACATAAGTGACTTGTTATTAGCTAAAGTATCTGTGGCTTCGACTCAGCTCAGCCAACCTTAGCAGAGCGAAGTCGAAGGTAGATAACTTTGGTGAGACATTTTTTATCAGCAAGAGCCTAACGCCAGTTCGAGTTAAGCTTGCAAATTTTATAAGCCAGAAATCAAAAGACCTGCTTAGCAAGTCTTTTAATTTCTGGCTTTGAGAGAGGGTCTGCTACACAGACCCTCTCTCAAAGCACACAAGCCATAGCTCGTTTTAAATTATCCCTAACTAGCATTACCTTACTGATAATGGAAATTGCTGCTGGGGCAAGTTAGCAGAATTCAGCTATTTATCATCAAAATCTAAACTTTTGTGAAGTGCTTGCCCTGTCTAGGTTACACTGATTTATGATGTTGACTGATCCTCGAAAAGCTGTCTGGGAGAAGATTTGATGGATTCAATCAAGAATTGCGGCAATAAGTAATTAGAAAAAACTGCTCAAATCCCTATAAATTAACCGTTGTGTATATACACAAGTGGCAAGTTGCTATTAAAATGATCAAACAGAAGTCATAGTCAGTGCGGCTTTCATCAAAAGCAATCGCACAAATATTTCTTTGAAATTAAACTCATACTCACAAATTATCTATATTAAGGGGAAACCTATGAACAAAGGTGAACTAGTTGATGCTATTGCTAAGAAAGCTGCTGAGAAAGGCGTATCAGTCAACAAAAAGACTGCTGACGAAGTTCTCTCTGCAACCCTTGAAGTAATCATCGATACTGTAGCTAGCGGAGACAAAGTAACTTTGGTGGGCTTCGGTTCTTTTGAAGCTCGCGATCGTAAAGCCCGTGAAGGACGCAACCCTAAGACTGGCGAAAAGATGGAAATCCCAGCTACTAAAGTTCCTGCTTTCTCCGCTGGTAAGTCATTCAAAGAACAAGTCAGTCCTCCTTCTGACTAATTCTGACCTCAAAAGAGGATGCGCTAAGCGTATCCTCTTTTTTTGTTGAAAAGTAATCAAATAAAGCAGCCCTAACTTTTTGTATGTTTTTGGATTTGTGGAAGTGCACCCCGAATGGTGCGCTTTCACAAACCATTAAGGATTAACATAAACTCAAAACTAGATGAAATTTTAGAGATTTCAGAAAAGGATCCGTTGTTTAATAGGAAAATAAGGAAAGTAGAGAAATCAGTAAAGCTTTACCATCTGTCTCGTGATAAAAAAGCTCAAATACAGCCTATAGACTTTGAGTAGCCCGGCACTATTTCTAGTCATTAAGTAAGCCCAAAGCTTTGTTTATCCAATATTTATCATTCTGTTTCACGATTTGCTTTGGCTTAGACAAGACTTATACTTATAAGCCGTAGTTCAATAGGAATATCTCTAATGAGACTACCGAAATTTTTTGATCGCGATCGCACCATCGCACCGCCTCAGTTTAACCGTTGGTTTATTGCGATCGCCGCCTTAGCTATTCACCTTTCGATCGGACAAGTATACGCCTTTAGTGTTTTCAACCTACCCCTCACCAAACTCATTGGTATCACCCAAAGTGCCCCAGATGATTGGAGATTAACCACATTAGGCTGGATTTTTTCCTGCGCGATCGCATTTCTGGGACTTTCCGCTGCAACCTTTGGTCGATGGGTAGAACGCGAAGGTCCTCGCAAAGCCATGTTTGTTGCGGCTCTTTGCTTTAGTGGCGGATTTTTTATATCAGCGATCGGGGTTGCGCTCCACCAAATTATATTGCTATACCTAGGCTATGGAGTCTTAGGTGGCATCGGCTTGGGGATTGGCTATATTTCGCCCGTATCTACATTGATTAAATGGTTTCCTGATCGTCCGGGGATGGCAACAGGGATAGCCATTATGGGGTTTGGAGGTGGAGCGATTATTGGTTCCCCCTTTGCAGTGCAATTGATGGAATTTTTTAAATCATCGACTTCTGTTGGGGTCATGCCGACTTTCTTAACAATGGGAATTAGTTATTTCTGTTTAATGATGATTGGGGTAGCATTTGTGCGCGTGCCTCACCCTGATTGGCTACCCGCAAATTATCAACCTAATTTAATTGCACAGCCATTAGTCACTAAAGCAAATGTATCTGCTTATGATGCGATCCATACACCCCAGTTTTGGTTGCTCTGGATCGTTTTATGCACCAATGTTACCGCAGGCATTGGTATCTTAAGTCAAGCATCACCAATGATTCAGGAAATCTTTCAAGTTACGCCGAAGGAGGGTGCAATGTTTGTCTCGCTTCTGAGTCTATTTAATATGCTGGGGCGATTCTTTTGGTCATCGGTATCTGACTACCTAGGACGAAAGCGTACCTATATCGTATTTTTCGGATTAGGGATTTTGCTCTATCCACTTATTCCTGTGATCGGACATCTTCATAATATTTTTTTATTCGATGTCTGTTTCTGCATTGTCCTAAGTACCTATGGCGGTGGCTTTGCCACGATTCCTGCCTATTTACGCGATCTATTTGGTACCATGCATGTAGGAGCCATTCACGGCAGATTGCTTACTGCATGGTCAGTTGCTGGTGTGTTGGGACCTGTAATGATTAACTATATCCACGACTACCAAATCAAAATCGGCGTACCCAAGGCTGAATCCTATATGATGACCATGTATATCATGGCAGTTTTTTTATGTCTGGGACTGCTAGCGGATCTATCAGTAAAAGCAGTCGATCGCAAATATCACTATGTCCCACCTACACCTGAACAATAAATTAAGAGAAGAGTTGCGTTGCAACTCTTCTCTTAATTTATACATACGCTATGTAAAAGTGTTATAATTAAAAGCCTGTGAAAAAATTGACATTCTTTGAAAATCCATAAGTAAGTAACGGTTATGACAAAACGTACCCTACGCGGTAGTGTCCGCAAAAAGAAACGCACCTCTGGATTTCGCGCCAGAATGGAATCCCCCACAGGTCGCCGCGTTATCAAAGCTCGCCGCAGCAGAGGCAGAGTTCGCTTGACAACCGTATAACTATTCGGATTTAATTCGCAAACCTATTCGTACTTAACCTGTACTTGTTAATTTTCTAGTGCTCCCCAATCAAAACCGTCTGCGACGGCGAGAGGAATTCGCAAAGGTATATGCCAATGGCGATCGCTACAGAGGTACTTACCTAAATATGAGAATTCTTGTGGATAGTAAAGCTGAATTCACGAAGATAGGCATTGTTGTTAGCAAAAAAGTCAACAAGTTGGCGGTAAGCCGTAATCGATTTAAGCGACAACTTCGTGCAATTTTTCGACAACTTCTGTCACAATTAAAGAGTGGATTACAAATTGTTGTAACAGTTATTGCTTCTCAAAGCAAACCAACCTACCAACAACTTTGGGATGATCTCTGGAATTTATTAGCAAAGGCGAAGGTTTTGCATGGCAGTTAATGAGGAAGTTTATTACGAAGGCGCACCTCACATCGGCGATCTAATTATTAGCTTGCTGATGAGTATTTTTGTGATCACAATTCCTTTTGGCATTGCGGCGATCGCAAGGGCTTTATGGGTACGTTATCGCATCACCAATCGACGCATTACTGTCACAGGCGGATGGAGAGGTCAAACTCGCACGGATGTTGTGTATGCAGAAATTGTCAAAATTGTCACGGTTCCTCGTGGTTTAGGCAGTTGGGGTGACATGGTACTGACCCTAAAAGATGGCTCCCGCCTTGAATTAAAGTCTTTACCAAAATTTCGTGAAACATACGAATATATCGAATCAAAGCTAAGTCTGAAAGCCCAAGACAGAAGCGGTGCGATCGGTAGCAAAGCCTAAAATATTTCAGGATCGCCCTAGAAGCTCAGCTCTTGGGCGATCCTAATTTTAATAAGTGATCAATAATCATTTAGATGCAAACTCAACAGTAAAGTAGAAAATGGATTTCGGTGTAGGTTTTCTTTCCAACAACATAATGTTGCCTTTCCTAGATTTTTTTTACGGCATCGTGCCGAGCTATGGATTGGCAATTATTGCATTGACGTTGGTTGTACGTTTTGCGTTGTTTCCCGTTAGCGCTAATCAGCTTCGCAGTATGCGTCGCATGAAAATCGCTAACCCCGTGATGCAACAAAGAATCAAAGAAGTGCAAGAGCGTTACAAAAGCGATCCTGCCAAACAGCAAGAGGAGCTAGCCAAAGTAAACTCGGCAAACTTCAAAGAATTTGGTAATCCTCTCTCGGGATGCCTACCTGCACTGGTGCAATTGCCAATTCTCTTTGCTTTGTTTGCCACTCTTAGAGGATCGCCCTTTGCAGACATTAACTATTCTTTAAACTTTCAGATCTCTCCTGCGGAAAATCAAGAGCAAATAATTCATCAGGCTTTCACTTCGCCTAGTCAAAATGTTTACTTTGCCGATCGCGTGCATTATCCAGTTCTTGCAACTGCGGTAAATGGTACAAATTTAGCGATCGGTGAGCAATCAAAAATTATTTTACAAACTGCTCAAGGACAAGATTTTAAAGCTTTAGCTGCTGAATACCCAGACGTAGAACTAACTCCTAAGTGGAAAGTGACCAAAGGGCAAGACCTAGTTGAGGTTTTAGATGATGGAACTGTAGTTGCGAAGCAATCTGGTGAAGTCACGGTTCAAGCAACTGTTCCCGGATTAGCATCTAACAAAGGTTTTCTCTTTATCAAGGCTCTTGGTAAAACTGGTGTAACCAATGCAGATGGCAGCATTAACTGGGATATCGTCATCATGGTATTAGGCTTTGGGATTAGCCTTTATGCTAACCAAGCAATTTCCAGTGGATCTACTCCCAAAAATGACAGTCCATCTCCAGAGACTGCTCAGCAAGACACGATGAATAAACTCACACCAATTATTTTCTCTGGTATGTTTTTGTTCTTCCCTTTGCCATCGGGAGTAATGCTCTATATGTTGATTGCCAATATTTTTCAGACATTACAAGCATTTATCGTCGCTAAAGAACCATTACCAGAAAATCTCCAAAAGCTAGTTACTGTTTCGGCAAATGCTGCTCCTGCTAGCAAGGCAAAGACTGAACCAAAATCAATTACACCTAGCAAGTCAGAATCTAGCAAGATCTCCTTTGATGCTAAAGCTAAAAAAGCAACTGTAGTTGACGACAAAGACAAAGATGGTAAGACTCCGACTAAATCAGCTTTACCCTTTGAGCCTAATTCCAACTCTTCTAAGAAAAAGAAAAAGAGCTAAATTAGACCAAAATCTTCACTAAATAAGGTTAAAGCACTATAAGCGGCACTTTGTGTCGCTTATAGTGCTTTTAAAGCAATTGTTTTCGCCGAATATAGGGAAACAAACCATTACTACAGTAGACTGATAATTATTTCTTGGTCAAAGGCAAAGAAATAATTCTATACCTCGATTTCTTAAAAAGCTAGGAATTACGCAAACCGAACGAATTTATTAGGCTTGAGGTAGATGTGGTGCGGGCGAAGCCCGCGCCACATCTACCCAATGCGTAAGTCCTAAAAGCGCTATAAATATCTGGTAAAACATTGATTAGGTAACTATTGTTTATGGAAGATTCTTTCACAAGTGCAAATTGGCTGCAGGATCTTTTAGGCTTAATGGGGTATACAACTTCAGTAAATACTAGTCTTATGGAAGGATCTCCAAACGTTGCTAGTAATTCTCAAAATTATTGGCTAGAAATAAGTACTGAGGGTTTGCAAGAGCAGCAAATTCAAGGATTAGTAGGTCAAGATGGTGTGGTAATTGATTCTCTGCAATATTTAGCAAATACTATCCTCAATAACCATATCCCATCCGATACAAACCAATCAGAAAACCTTCGTCAAAACCATAATTTCTACACTGTTGAATTAAATGGTTATCGCTCTAAGCATTTAGCCAGTTTGCATGAATTAGCAGAAAATGCTGTGCAAAAAGTGCGTGAGACCCGAGCTGAACTGGCTCTGAAACATCTTTCATCTGCTGATCGCCGATACATTCATCAGCTTTTAGAAAGTTTTCCTGATATCGAAACCTATAGTCAGGGTAAAGAGCCAAATCGTCACTTAATTGTTAAATTGGTTTAGAGTTAATGGAAAAGCTATACATCCCCCAAATTGCCAGAGCCGTTGAAGCAACTGAGTCTTTTGAGTTTAAGGAATTTATCAAAGGGTTGGAAACACTTACCCCTGTTCAAGGATTTATCTCTGTGCATCATGTTGGTTCATTTTTAGAAGTCATCGCGAAGGCTTCGACAATTATTACTTTGACCTGCGATCGCACCTTGGTGCAGTTTAACTATCGCTTGGCGATCGATACTTCCGAAACGATTTGGTTAGCAGAACCATTACTCGAAAGTGAGTATCCTACGGAGAGAGAGGTGGACGCTGGGGATTTAGTCGAGTCTTTGTCTCCTAATGGCTATTTCGATCCTGAGGAATGGCTTTATGAACAATTAACTTTAGCGATTCCCTATCCGAAAATTGCGCCTGATGCGCCTGCTTTGGACTTAAGTGATTCCCATCCTAGTAATATAGAAAATTCTATAGACAAGCGCTGGGCGGCTCTTAGTTCATTACAGCTATCTGAATAAGAACAAAGTCATTTTTATGTAAAGACAAAAAGCCTCGCAATGCGAGGCTTTTTGTCTTTACATAAAGAGTTGGCTTTAACTAGCGCAAGTAAACAACTTACCTAGTTGTTCCTGTTCTTTGGGATTTTCGATTTCTTTGGCAATTTCTTTAGCTTTATCGCGCTGACCGATCGCCCAATAGGCACTACTAATATCCGAGAAAGCTCGTGAGCGAATATTCGGATCGGGGGCAGTTTTAGTGAGAGCAAAGCTATCTTGCAAAATGGGCTCTACTTGGTCAATTAAGCCAAATTCGCCATAGTTACTTGCCATAATGTTGAGAGCAAGGAGACGTTGTGCGGGTTGAGTCAATTTTTTGGCTAAGCTTGATGCCTTGCCCCAAACTTGTTTTGCTTCCTCAGTCTTATTGAGTGATTGGTATTGACGACCGACCTCAATTAGTAAATTAAAGCCATCAATGGAAGGGGGAAATGCATCCAATCCTTCAAGGCTTTGAGCTAGTAATTTGATCGCTTCATCGGTCTTCTTGTCTTTGGCATAGGCAATCGCCACATTAGCAATACCAATATTTTTCTCCATTGATTTTGCGTCAAGATTGGCAATGACTTCTAAAGCCTTGTCATACTGCTTACCCACTAAATATTGGCTAGCTACGAGAAATAAAGATCGTGTTTTCAAAATTTCGGCATTAGCGGTCTCTGTTTGTTCGACAACTTGTGGATCAGGAGGAGCAGCATTTTCTTCTGAAGAATCCTCCTTTTTGACATCCTTAGTCGCTGTTTTGGGCAATGACTTCTTCGCGGATTTGGCATTTTTTGCTGCATCTTTGGCGGCAGCGATCGCAGTATCACGGATGGCATCAAACTCTTGGAAAACCTTAGATAAAGAGGCAATAGCCTGAGCATGATTGCCCGCTTGAGCATAGCTACCTGCGATCTCCACCTGTGCTCTATTTTTGATATTCCGATTTTCAATCATCAATAGTAACTGAGTAGCTTCAGAGATTGCAGACTCGGATTTAAAGTCATCTCCTAGCTCAGTATATACATTAGAGATCGCTGCAAAAGCTCGTGATCGGGCGTAGGGATCAATGACTTCAGGTGTTGCTTTAATCGTGGTATCCAGTAAATTTTGAGCTTTTTCCTTCTTCCCAGCTTCACCATAGGCTTGGGCAATTTTAATATATGCAAAAACTCTATCTACAGGATCAGGCAAATCTTTAGCGATCTTTAGAGTGTTATCGAGTGTGTCTGCGGCTAGTTTTAGATCCGAAGCTTTAGTTAATCGACCTGCGGTATCTAATAGGGCAAAAGCTTTTAGAGAGGGATTAACAATATCCTGAGCAGTAGCAATACTCTTTTCTAAAACTTTTTTTGCCCGATCAGGACTTTGGAATTCTAGATATTGACCTGCGATTTCAGTATAGGCTGCGACCTTAGCTTCAGGGGATGTCCCTGCATCTGCTAGAGATACATAGCATTGTAGGGGAATGCCCTGAAATTTTGGATCTCCTGTCTTCTTAGGAGTAGATGCCCACACTGTGCCAGTTGTTGTTAAATTGATTAGCACGGCTAAACAACCCGCCAGAAGCCTAATCCATATTTTTCGCATAATTAACTCTGTCCTTGCGTGGATCATTGATTTTAATGTCCTTAGGATTTTACCCAATCCATTCACGATCACACCAAAGTCATTATCAAAGTTACTGATTTGATCGGTATTGCAGTTTTCATTGTAAAGGCTCAATGTAAAATCCCAATTTATAGAGATTGGCGAAGCTGACCTATAAAAATCAGTTTTTTATTCCGAAAGATAGAAAATATAAAGAAAGATTGCAACGACCCTTAACACCTGTTACACTTCGTAACATAAAGCAATAAATTTATTAGGTAAATTAATCATGTCTGATGAAAACCGTAATGCATGGAGTTTTGGATTTAATACTGGGGCTGAAAATTGGAATGGACGTTTAGCCATGATTGGTTTTGTATCTGCACTAGCGATCGAATTAATTAGTGGTCAAGGTGTATTACACTTTTTTGGCATTATTTAATTCACACAAAAAAAAGAGGCTGTGCAAAGCACAGCCTCTTTTTTTTGTGTGAATATCTTATTCAACCGCAGCTACTTCTTCTACAGGAGCTTCCGCATCAGGAATCGCATCAATGCTATCTTCAGCAGTTTCTGGCTCGAGCTTAATCGTGAGATAACGGATTACATCATCACCAAGGCGAAATGTTCTTTCTAGAGTTTCTATAGTTTTAGGAGTTGCAGAGTAATTAACTTGAATATAAATACCCTCACGATGTCCCTTAATGTCGTAGGCTAATCTACGTCTACCACGATGTTGAATGGTAATGTCTTCTGCTTCTTGTTGAACTAAGAAGTCTTGGTATTTGGCAATCGCGGCATCAGCATCCTGATCGGGAAGATCAGGACGCAGGATATACATAGTTTCGTACAAACGCTTGACAGTCATTTAGTTATTTCCTTACGGGCAAGTAAATCGGCTTCTATTAACTTAGATACTAGAAGCAAGGATTTACTATTGTATCGTGTTAAGTCAACTACAGCACCTTCATCTTCAGTAAAAAAAACATTGTCGTTAAATATACTGTTTAATAATACTTTTAAGAAAATATCTCCCATTTAGTATTAATTTAAAGTGTAGGATAGGCTATGCTTTGGCGTCCTAATTCTTGATATATTTAATATAAATTTTATCTGGCGATCCTATAATTAAAATATAAACATTGTTAGACGCAGCTTACCCCAATTACGAGCTAGATACAGTGAATATCATGACCGTACAGACTAATACAACTGCAAATGTCTTAATTGTGGAAGATGAACTTGTTACCGCAAATGCACTTTCGGATGTTTTATCTGACTTAGGTTATAGAGTTTTAGAAATAGTTGACAGTAGTAATGATGCGATCGCCGCCATCCGTCGCCAAGTCCCAGACATTATTTTGATGGATATTAAATTAAGAGGCGCTGAAAGTGGTGTTACTGCGGTTAATGCAATCAATAAGATTGCATCGATCCCTGTCATCTATCTCACAGCCTTTAGCGATCCCGAAATTTTCGATCAAGTAATTTCGACTTCACCTTACGGATATCTCACTAAGCCTCTTCGATATGCTGAAGTAAACATGGCAATTATGCTTGCCCTCAAAAAACATCACGAGGATAAACTTCTCCAAGAAGCTTTAGATAAAGAAAAGGAACTACATTCCTTAAAAAATCGTTTACTGGCAATGGCATCCCATGAATTTTCGACACCGATGTCAGTAATTAGGTTATTAATTTGGAAATTACAGAACTTTGAAGAACAATTAACTAAGGAAAGTAGAGCAAAGAACCTGTCAGCTATTCAATCAGCGATTAAAGACATTAACTGGTTGCTGGAAGAAATCAAATTGATCTCTTGTTCAGAGTCGGGCAAATTTCCATTTCATCCTGAAAATGTGAATGTTAAGGCTTATTGCCAGCAATTAGTTGAAAGTTTTGTGACAGAAGATCAAAACCGCAAATGTCGTCTTAAATTTCAAAGCCATGGCAAATTTCATAAACTTAAAGTTGATAAGAGATTGCTATGGCATATAGTAATGAATTTAGTCTCTAATGCAATTAAATATTCCTATGAAGGTGGCACTGTTGATGTAGATTTAACCTGTGAATCGCAGAAGTTGATTTTAAGTATCACTGATCATGGTATTGGTATACCTGAAGAATATTTAAACAGTTTATTCTTGCCATTTTTAAGAGCTGAAAATGTTGGTAGAGTTAATGGTTTAGGTATGGGTTTATATATAGCTAAGCAAGCTGTAGATGCCCATAGCGGCAAGATTGCAGTAGAAAGTGAGGTCAACATTGGGACAAAGTTTACAGTTGTTTTGCCTTCAGCAAATTAATAATTACAACTCTTTGAGACTTTAATTATTTAATTATTACAGAAGAATTTTTATAGCGTCACTTCATAATTCCTTCCAAAAATCTTCTGGATTTTAAGTTAGGGCAAAGCGATGCAATACAGATAAATTTTAAAAATGAGGTTTTTTATTACTTACAAAAATTTATTTTAGGTGTTATCACATACAAAGTACTGTATTTATAGTTAATGATAGAAAATGTAGATAGAAAAGATATTACATCTGTTCATGATTGCTGGATGCAAAGATGTATTGATTTGGCAAAACAAGGTCGCGGACAGACTGCGCCTAACCCTCTTGTGGGGAGTGTGATTATCAAAAATGGGCAGGTCTTAGGCGAAGGTTTTCATCCTAAAGCAGGAGAACCTCATGCTGAAGTATTTGCGATTCGAGCTGCCCAGCAAACAGGTGCAGATTTAAGCGATGCCACGTTGTATGTCAATCTTGAGCCTTGCAATCACTACGGACGGACACCTCCCTGTTCTGAAGCAATTATTCAAGCAGGAATTGGTAAGGTGGTGGTTGGTGCGATCGATGTTGATCCGAGGGTTGCAGGTACGGGATGCGATCGCCTTAGAGCCGCAGGCATTCAAGTCACTACTGGCATTCTGGAGCAGCAATGTCTAGAACTAAATGAGGCTTTTTTTTATCGGGTAAAAACGAATTTGCCCTTGGGAATTTTTAAATATGCTATGACCCTCGATGGTAAGATTGCCACAATTTCTGGGCACAGCTATTGGATTACGGGGCAAGAATCACGACAGTTCGTCCGCGATCTGCGTTTGGGTTGTGATGCGATTATTACAGGTGGAAATACGGTGAGACTGGATAATCCAAACTTAACCACGCATGGATTGAGCAAGCATTGTCCTTTGCGTGTAGTCGTTACTAAGAGCTTTAATCTTCCTGAAGAAGCCAATTTATGGAATGTCACAGATGCTGAGAAAACGCTTGTGATGACTTTGCCACATCAAAATACTCAACTGAAGCAAAAACTCAGTGATCGCCATGTGGAAATTCTCGAACTAGAAGATCTATCTCCACAAATTGTGATGCAAGAACTAGCGAGTCGCGGATTTAATCAAGTTTTATGGGAATGTGGAGGCAAGCTGGGAGCGTTGGCAATTAAAGCGCAGATGGTACAAAAGATCTATGCTTTTATCGCTCCTAAATTGATTGGTGGTTTTATGGCTCCTAGTCCCATTGACGATTTGGGATTCAACCTGATGACTGAGGCTATTCAACTCAACCAACCCCAATTACAGCAAATCGGTACAGACTTTTTGATTATTGGGAATCTATATAGGCTATGACTCAAATCCACCATTTAACTCATTTACCCGTAGTTGAGACTTTCCATTCGGTTCAGGGGGAAGGTACATGGATGGGTGTAAATGCTTTTTTTATCCGCTTAGCTGGTTGTGATGTCGGATGTCCCTGGTGTGATACCAAAATCTCTTGGAATATCAAAAGACATCCTCACATCAAGATCTCCGATCTGGTCATGGAGGCAATCAAGGCTTATCCAGCGATCGTGGTTATTACTGGGGGTGAACCATTAATGCGTGATTTAACCGAGTTGACTCGACAGCTAAAGGAGCAAGATTTGCGGGTTCATCTTGAAACATCTGGTTCCCATCCGTTTAGTGGTCACTTTGACTGGGTGACTTTTTCACCTAAGAAGTTCAAATTCCCTCACAACAGCATTTATCACCAAGTCAGTGAGCTTAAGGTCATCATTAAAGACGCATCGGATCTCTCGTGGGCTGAACAGAATGCGGCAAGAGTTCCTGTAAATGTGGTCAAATACTTACAAGCTGATTGGGAGACAGAAAGCAGCAATGAGTTAGTTATGCAATATGTTTTAAATCATGCTGATTGGCGCATAAGTTTGCAAACGCATAAATTATTAGGAGTGAGATAGATGACTGCAAGCACCAGTTCTCCAAGTTCTAAAAAAGCGGTAATTCTGCTATCGGGTGGGTTAGATTCGGCAACGGCGGCGGCTCAGGCGATCGCCGATGGATACGAAGCGATCGCCTTGTCCTTTCGGTATGGACAACGCCATGAACGGGAGTTATTAGCGGCTCGACAAGTTGCGGCGGCTCTACAGATTCAGGAACATTTTGTGGTTGATGTAAATTTGGCGCAGTGGGGAGGCTCGGCTCTAACTGATGCAAATCTTGCAGTGCCAACGGCAGGAATCCAAACTGAGGAAATCCCGATTACCTATGTTCCAGGACGAAATACCGTATTTATTTCGATCGCTCTGTCTCTAGCCGAGGCAAAGGGATCCGAGGCAATCTATTTAGGAATTAATGCGGTGGACTATTCGGGCTATCCCGATTGTCGTCCAGATTATTTAGGAGCTTTCCAGAAATTAGCAGCACTTTCTTCCAAGGTCGGACTATAGGGTCATGCACCACAATTAGTTGCCCCCTTAGTGATGGATTCTAAAGTAGATATTGTCCGACGAGCTAAGCGCTTAGGTGTGCCAATTGATCTTACATGGTCATGCTATCAAGGTGGGGAAACGCCTTGTGGTGTTTGTGATTCCTGTCGCATTCGTAATCGCGCCATTTTGGAGGCTTTCAAGAATTAAAGGTGTGGATCAAAGATCCACACCTTTAATTCTTGAAAAAGTTCGGCGACTAGTTAATATTTTGGAAGGCGGCGAAGGGTAGGGCAGCCGCGATAGCTTTGGGCATTACTCCAGTTACAGTTTTTAGAGCCATATCCCATAGTTTGGCGGGCTCGATATCAACTCTGAGCATATTCCAGATTCGCATTAACTCTTCAGTATGTAATCGATTGTCTTCTGTCAGAGCTAACAAAATCCGACGACGAATATATTCACCATCTTTGGAGGCAAGGAATTTCAGACCCATACTTGCTGTGGGAATGATGTCAAATTGACCATCAGATTTAGCGATCGCTAATAAATTCTCTAGCCGAGACCATTGGAACTTATCATCCTTAAAGAGAACTTCCAATAATCTTGACCGCAGACTTTCGGACTCATCAGTCAACAATCGCCGCGCTACATAGGGATAGGCTACCTGCACAATCCGAAATTCAGGATTGAGGCTAAGGGCAACGCCTTCTTGGGTAATTACCGAGCGAATGATCAGTGCAAATTTAGCAGGCAAGCAGAATGGATAGTCGTACATGACCTTCGAGAAGCGATCAGTCACAACTTTAAAATTGAAATCCTTCACTTTCTCGGACATGATATCGCCAAGGACTGATTCAAGCGCATTGACGATTGGCTTCATTTCGATATCTGGTTGCAGAAAGCCGAGCCGCACATAGTCCTGCCCTAGTTCGTCATAGTCTTTATTGAGCAAATGCACAACTGAATCAACTAATTGCTCTTTGGTTTGTAGATCCAATTGATCCATCATCCCAAAGTCAATGTATGCCATCTTGCCATCATAGGTAGCAAAGAGATTGCCAGGGTGAGGATCAGCATGGAAAAAGCCAAACTCTAGAAGTTGACGTAAACCAGACATTACTCCAATTCTTACAAGAGCATCAGTATCTAGTCCTGCTGCCTTTATTTGATCAATTTCATTGAGTTTAATGCCATTAATCCATTCTAAAGTCAGAACCTTATGAGTGCTGTACTGACGATAGATGTAGGGAACCTTGACAAGGGGATCATTTTGGAAGTAGCCTGCAAATCTTTCGGCATTAGTGGCTTCGTGGGCATAGTCGATTTCTTCAAATAGTTTTAAGCCAAATTCATCGACGATCGCCTCTAAGCTATTACCAAGGTTGAGTGGCAGAATTGGACCGAGCCAACTGGCAAACCAACGGAGAATAAATAGATCTAGGGTTAATGTAGGGATGAGTTCAGGGCGTTGTACCTTGACGGCGACCTCCTCTCCTGAATAGAGAGTTGCCTTGTAAACTTGACCTAAACTTGCTGCTGCGATCGGATCTTCGGAAATAGTGCGATAGATAGTCTGAACAGGCTTGCCTAATTCAGATTCAATAATCGCGAAGGCTTGATCATTGGAAAATGGCGGCAATTGATCCTGAAGTTTTGTTAACTCCTCTAAAAAATCCACACGTACCAAGTCAGGGCGTGTCGATAAAGCCTGTCCAACTTTGATATAAGTAGGACCAAGTGCCGTGATAATACGTCGTAACTGTTCGGCAAGTTTGGGTTGACTTACAGTGTTACCCGTCAAGACATCCCAGCCAAAAGCTAAGCCAAAACTGAAAGCAAAATAAATAATTTTTAAAATGCGACTAATCGCTAGCCATGGGCGACTACCATAATATTCGGCATTGGCTTTGGCATCGTAGCGATTTAGCTCTTCTAGGGGATGCTGACTCACTCTGTTAAATACCTTTTTTATATCCCAATCAAACTACCAGTATACAAAACTACATAATGTAGTTGTAACATTTTTTAAAGAGTTGTGATAATTTGCCATCTACAAAAAGAAATGAATGGTGGTGCTTTGTGCCACCATTCATTTCTTTTTAATTAATTAGCGGTCTAAATCCGTGCTTAATTGAAACTGCACCAATTTTTTCCATGTTCTCAATGGATATTAAATTGCGTCCCCATGAAAAATTGGTGTGCCATCCCTCAAACTCTAACAGCATCGCTTCAGCAAAACAAGCAAAAAGCTGACGAGTAGGCTCAGTCATACTTACGATTTTCATAATCTTCCAGTCAATATCGAGGCTATGCTCGACAATGCCCCCATCGATCACATAAATTCCTTCTTCTTGAACAAGGCTAGACATATTTTTGGGATAGCCTCCATCGATGAGGATGCAGGGGCGTTTGAGGGTAGTGGAGTCGATTGCCATGCCCTTTGCCATACTGGCTACCCACACGATAATATCTGACTGAGGCAAAGCTTCTTCGATACTCAAAACTTTACTGCGACCAAGTTGAGCTTGAAGTTCTTGCAACCGTTCTTGATTGCGGGCAACTAGCAAAAGCTCTTTAATATTAGTACGCGCATCAAGCCAACGACATACAGCACTACCAATATCCCCCGTAGCTCCACAAACTGTAACCGTAGCCTTGGCTAAGTCAACGCCAAATTTACGACTAGCTTCTTCGATTTGGCGGCAAATAATGTAAGCCGTATGGGTATTGCCTGTGGTGAAGCGATTGAATTCGAGCTGAATATTTCGCACGCTCGACATCTGGCTTAAGTTAAAATTCTCGAAAATAATCGAGGAAAATCCCCCTAAAGCCGTGATATCGATATCATGCTTTTGTGCATGCGCCATCGCATTAAGGATTTTGCGAATAGCGGTTTTAATTTTGCTTCCTGCCAACATTTCAGGCAAAAAGCATGACTCTACATACAGCCCTTCGATCTGCTGACCTGTAGCACTCGTAACTTTGATGCGATCGACGATTTGGGGTGGGGCGCTACACCAAAATTCCAAACCTTGATCGGCATATTCGGGATAGCCTAATTCCCTTGCTACAGACTGAGCGTGTTCAAGACTTGTTAAATGCCCAATGAGACCAAACATCGATTGCGGTTACCAGTTTTTGATTAGCGATTGGCTATTGGCTGTTAGCTATTAGATATTTATATAAATTATAAGGTAGTGCTGCAAAGTAATTTTTTTAGTAATTGTGTTGCGGGCGCTTCGCGCCCGCAACACAATTACATTGCATGACTACCAATTATAAATATCTGTTAGCGATTAGCGGTTAGCTTTTTGGATTGAGATTTAAAGTGTTTTTTAGAAATTGATAATTTCTTTAAAGGCTGATTTAGCCGTTCTAGAATATTTTAGCTGTTAGCCAAAAACTAATAACCAACAGCCAAAAGCTCAAGGCTAATAGCTAATTGCTAATAGCTAAATAACTAAGCAGCCAACAAACCCATTGCCGACATCTTCATAATGTCACGAGTGTTGAAGCCAATTTTGCCAAGACTTTCTCCATATTGGATCATGAAGTCTTCAACTAAAGCTTCTTTTTCCATGCCGAGGACTTTGGCATCAGTTTCAACTTGGTTGAGCATTTTCCAAACGATCGGCAAATTTTGACGATTAGCTTGCTCTAAATTTGCTTTGGATTGTTCAAAATGCTCTTGCAACCATTCCTCACCAAAGTTAAGATGCAGATATTCATCTTTGACTACGCCCTCAGTAATTTTGCGAGCGAAAGGATCGGCGACGGGAATATAGATGTTATAGGCAGCGATCGCAAAACACTCAATAACTAGTGATTGGATCAACAGGCAAGTAACAATATCCTTAGTTGCAAAGGCTTTTTGGAAATTGCCATGCAATTCAGCAAAGAACTTCTCAGCAAATTCCATGTCTGGGGTAACGTTGAGGTTTTTACCACAGGCAGTAAAACCCTTCTTGTGACGCTCCTCCATCTTGGCAAGTTTAATCAGATCTGTTTTAGATTCGGGCAGTAGCTCCGCTAGTTGGAGATAGTTGCTGTATGCTTCAGCTTCGCCCTCAATGACGATCGCATTGATTCGGCTGTAGGCATCGCGATATTGTTCAGTCTGATAATTAATTTGATCAGTAATCGCTACAGCTTCGAGTGTTTGCCCCATGTTTTGCCTCTTTCAGTATCCCTGCTCAATAAAAGTTAATCTCTAGCTATTTTATGCTAAGTGGCACTGTGCAATAAAATTAAAAGCCAAAACAGGATTGCAGGGAAAATCTCACAATCCTATTTTGGCTTTTATAGCCACAGAATGTTTAGGCATAAATCAGTCTAATCAAGTTCTCGAAAGCGTCTCTTCGCAAAGCTTTCAAGAATCTTTTGGGATTTTAAGTTAGCATAAAGCGCTATATATTTTCTAAGTATTTTCAGGTGATGCCAATTCATCTAGGGCAAATGCATAGTAGTTACTGCATCTCGCTTACCCTTTCTTTATTGTACGTCAAGGCGTTAAACTGAAGATTGTCCCTCAACTCGTGGTTATGGCAAGTTTTCTGTTAGAAGTTGGTACTGAAGAATTACCCGCCAGTTTTATCGTAGATGCTTTGAGCCAATGGCAAGAGCGCATCCCTAAAATTTTAGATGAACACCAACTAACTACGAGCAAGATCAGTGTCTATGGTACGCCCCGTCGTCTTGCCGTACTAATTGAGGGTTTACCTGTGCAACAAAGCGATCGCAGTGTTGAGCTAAAAGGACCTACGGTAGGTTCTGCTTTTGTAAATGGTGATTCACAGGGAGAGCCAACTAGGGCTTTATTAGGTTTTACTAAGTCAAAGGGGATTGATCTCAAAGACATCTTTATCAAAGAGACTGATAAGGGCTCATTTGTTTTCGCTAATCAGCAAATTGTGGGCCGTCAGACTGCGGATATTTTGCAGGAACTAGCACCATCATGGATTACTGGACTTGAAGGTAAGCGCTTGATGCGTTGGGGTAATGGTGATCTCAAGTTTCCCCGCCCGATACGTTGGTTAGTTTCCCTATTCAATTCCCAAATTTTACCGATTGCTTTAGAAAATGTACAGAGCGATCGTCTGAGTCAAGGGCATCGGGTACTGCATCCGCACTCAGTAGTGATTGACACTGCTGAGGACTATGTGGCGACTTTGCGTGAAGCCTTTGTTTTGGTTGATGGTAAAGAACGTCAGCATCATATCCTCAACCAAATCAATAGCATAGTAGAGCTGTTTAATGGCAATGCGGAAATTCCTGAGGATTTGCTTGAAGAAGTCACCTATTTAGTAGAATTTCCGACCGCAGTTATCGGTGAGTTTGAGCGTGAATTCTTGGAGTTACCTCAGCCAGTAATTAAAACGGAAATGGTTAGCCACCAGCGCTATTTCCCCGTACATTCCGCCTCAAATCCCGATCAACTATTGCCCCGCTTTATTACAATTTCCAATGGTAATCCTGATAAGTCACGGTTGATTGCCGCAGGCAATGGTCGAGTAATTCGGGCGCGCCTTTCCGATGGCAAATTTTTCTACGATAGCGATCGCGCTGTACATTTAGAAACCTTTTTACCCCTTTTAGAAAAGGTCACTTTCCAAGCTCAGCTTGGATCGGTTGCCGAAAAGGTGGAAAGAATTAGAGCGATCGCGAAATTAGTGGTTGACTCGATTGCAAATATAGAAATCACTGAAGCTGATCATGTATTAATTGATCGCACTGCCCAGCTTGCTAAAGCCGATCTGGTGACGCAGATGGTCAAGGAATTTCCTGAATTGCAAGGTCAAATGGGTTATTACTATGCCCTCTCTAGCAAGGAACCTTTTGCAGTGGCGACAGGCATTCGTGAGCATTATCAACCTAAAGGTGCGGGGGATGCTTTACCTACTTCACTAACAGGCAAGATTGTAGCGATCGCTGATCGTATCGATAGCCTCGTTGGCATTTTTGGGCTGGGCATTATTCCTACGGGTTCATCCGATCCCTTTGCCCTGCGTCGGGCGGCAACTGGGCTTGTCCAAATTGCATGGGACAACGAATTTGCACTGAATTTACCAAAACTGCTGCAATCAGCGATCGCCATTTATGCCGACAAGGGCTTGCTGGCGAAACCCGCAGAAACTGTTTTGGAAAATCTCTATAAATGGTTTAAGCAACGCTGCGATACGATTTTGTCTGAGCAGGGCATTGATTACGATCTTGTTGATGCGGTTACTGGGAATAATGATCTCGCCTATACCCTGCAAGGTTTGAGCAATCTCAATCGCATCAAAGAACGTGCCCACTTTTTGCAACAATCTCGTGAAGACGAGACTCTCGGTGCAATCTATGAACCAATTGTGAGAGCTTCTCGCCTTGCGGTACAGGGAGATCTAGATAGCATCACTATTGATGTTAAGTCAGTTGTTAATCCAACTAAATTGACTGATGCTGCGGAACATTTGTTATATCAGGCGATCGCCGCTTTGCCCTGTCAACCCAGTGATGAGCAGTTAATGGAAGGGATTAAAGCGATCACGCCTGTCCTTGCTAAATTCTTTGATGATGTGTTAGTTATGTCTGAAGATCCTCAAGTGCGACAAAATCGCCTCAATCTCCTTGGTATTATCCGTAACTACAGCCGTCAGTTAGCCAACTTTAGCGTCATACTTAAATAAAATAAGAGGGGGATGCAAAGCATCCCCCTCTTATTTTTATGTGCCTAATTTCGACTTACAACTCTATGTCTTTTTCCTCAAAAAGATTTCTGGTAGTACTGCATAAACAACTGAAACAAATTGATAGCGGCAACTTAACAAGTATTACAGCCTGTTGATGCTTTGAGTAGTACAGAAATATTTTTGAAAGCAACGCGAAGTGCTGCTTTCAAAAATATTTCTGGGTTTTAAGTAAGCGAAAAGCGCTTTAACGAGTTAGGGATGGTAATTTGGTCAGAATTTTGCCATTGAGATCAATTTTATAAGTCAGTGATTTATGAAAATTTGTCACTGTGACATTCCAACCTTCCAGTTTCTTCGCTGGTAAACAGGGTGTATTTGGTGGAGCCGTGGGAATGCGGAAACAATTGAGCCTTGGTTCAACTTGGGTAATGAAGAGGTTAGCAATGGGTTTTTGCAAATCTGATTGAGCTGTCTTAAATACTAGGCGGGCGATCGCTGTCGGTAGCTCATCGGTGCGGTTAGGCAGTCCTGCGATCGCCTCAGTGCGAAGGTTCAAGGCATCATTACTAATGCGATATATTTGCTTTGCTTGGGACTTTCCTGTAACTGTTACCCGATAGCCCCGAATAATTTGTTGAGCGCATAATTCTGCCAAATTCCCTAACCCTAAACAGCTATCAGGGAAGTTTTGAGCCTCAACATTATTAATCAGTACAACAGAGGGTGGAATTTGCAAGTGTTTGCTTGCGATCCGCTTGATTTCGTTACGCACCTGAGTCGGCAAGCTACTTTCAATCGCAGGATTATTCCGTGCAATCAATTGTATATCTTCGACTGTTTCACCTTGAAGCACCCAACTTTGATGTGGGTGGAGAAGGGTAATTTCCCAGTTGGGGGGAGCAGGGTACATCCAGCTATCGCCCTTACCGATGCTCTCGACTTTAACAACTTTCGCTGTGTTATCAAGTTCCTCTTTGGCAATCGACCTTTTTAGTACCTGTTGGGCGATCGATTCCGCTTGTGGCGTAGCTAAAATTTGTGGATTAGCAACATTAGCTTGTACAGGAATTAGCGAACTAGAGAGAATCAGACATCCATAAAGAGTTGATTTTACTAATCCTTGAGGAGAGAAATATTGCAGCATAGATATTGAGATATAAATTTCAGCAAATCTTATAATTTCAAGTTAACCAATAAACTAATGTTACGTGGAACAAATATCACCCTCACCCCCCTGCCCCCTCTCCCTTGATGGGAGAGGGGGAGCTAGACTAATTTCTTGTTCCCCTCTCCCTTAATGGGAGAGGGGCTAGGGGTGAGGGTCTTAGAAACTTCCACGTA